>DASSPM010000001.1:0-15475 GCA_035699625.1 Candidatus Limnocylindrales bacterium
CAGCCTGTGGGGCCTGGTGATCGTCTACGCGGCGACCAGCATCGCCTTCAACGTCTTCCTGCTGCGCGGTTTCTTCGAGGAGATCCCGGCTGACCTGTTCGAGGCCGCGCAGATCGACGGCGCCGGGGTCTGGCAGCTCTACCGCCACCTGGCGTTGCCGCTGGCTCGGCCGGCCCTGGCGACCGTCAGCATCTTCACCTTCCTCGGGGCCTGGGACGAGTTCACCTGGGCGGTGACCAGCCTCAACGACGAGGCGCTGTACACGCTGCCCGTGGCGTTGCGTTTCTTCCAGCGCGCGCACGGCACCGAATGGGGCCTCGTCTTCGCCGCGGCCACCATCGCGGTCGTGCCGGTCGTGCTCGTCTTCCTTGGCCTGCAACGCCACTTCGTGAGCGGCCTCACGCTGGGCGGCACGAAGGGATGATGGCCGCGGGCGAGCTGCGGGAGTACAGCCGACGCCGGCTCCTGGCGGCGCAGGATCCCGGCGGCGCGTTCGTGGCCTCGCCCACGTTCGAGCAATACCGGTATGCCTGGCTGCGCGATGGGGCGTTCATCGCGTATGCCCTGTCCAGCGCGGGCGAGGTCGAGGCGGCCGACCGCTTCCACGCCTGGGTGGGGCGGGTCATCATGGCCTCCGCGCCGGGCATCGAGCGCGCCATCGCGGCTGCGCCCTCGGGCCGCTCTCCGAGCCCCGCCGACTACCTCCACTGCCGCTACACGCTCGACGGTGCGCACGGTCCGGCTGACTGGCCGACGTTCCAGCTCGACGGGCCGGGCATCTGGCTCTGGGCGTTGGCCGAACGGGCATCGGCAGGCCCGCCATTGCCCGCCGAGGCGCTGGCCGGCGTGCTGCCCGCGGCGCGCTACCTGGCCGCGCTCTGGCAGGTGCCGAGCCACGACGCGTGGGAGGAGCACCCGGACAGGATCCATACCAGCACGCTCGGGGCGGCGCTGGCCGGTCTGCGCGCGGCCGAGGCACTGGGCGCCGGCGAGCCGGCGTTGGCGCGGGCCGCCCGTGAGATCGAGGTGCAGCTGGCGGCCATGGCTCGGCCACACGGCCATCTCACCAAGTGGTCCGGCACCGACGAGCCGGACGCGAGCCTGCTCTGGCTGGGTCCACCGCTCTATCGCCTCTACGCACCGGATGATCCCGCCTGGCTGGCCACGATCGAGGTGATCGAAGGGCGCCTGCGCTCGCCACACGGCGGGGTCTACCGGTACATCGGCGACACCTACTACGGGGGCGGTGAGTGGGTCCTGCTGTGCGCCTCCCTGGGCTTGGCCCAGCTGTCGGCCGGAGGCGACCGGGGAGTCGAGTTGGCGCGACGCAGCCTGGACTGGATCGAGCAGCAGGCGGACGGTGCCGGCGACCTGCCTGAGCAGGTGGCCTGCCACGCCCAGCAGCCCGAGCGCATCGACGAGTGGGTGGCCACGTGGGGGCCGTCCGCGCGACCGCTGACCTGGTCGCACGCGATGTATCTACTGCTCGCGGACGCGCTCGAGCGGCAGGCGGGATGAGCGCGGACACGCCTGTCGGTCTCCGAATCAGCCGCTACAGTCCGCTGCAGCCGTGGTCCACTCCCGGCTCCCGGATCCAGCTCGAGGTCGTCTGTCAGGCGCAGGCACCGCTGAGAGCCAGGCTGGATCACGAGTTGCTGGACCTGGACCACGTGGTCGAGCGGGTGGAGCAGGTCGTCCGCCTGCCCTCGGGCCGGAGCGTGCGCCGGATCGCGCTGAGGCTGCCGCCATCGGCCCCGCGCGGCTACGGTCTGCGGCTGCTGGTGACCGACGGCTCAGGCCGGCGAGTGGCTCGCGCGACGTCGGCAGTGGAGGCGCTCGATGGCTGGTGGCAGGCACCCCGGCATGCCTGCCTCACGGACTTCGCGCCTGGCATCGACCCCACGGCGGCCGTGCAGCGACTGGCTGATTGGCACGTCACCGCGCTCCAGTTCTACGACTGGATGTGGCGCCACTACCGCTACCGCCCACCCGCGGGCGACGAGTTCCTCGACACCCTCGGCCGGCGCGTGTCACACGCGACCGTGCGCCGGGCGATCCGCGCCGCCCACCGGTACGGACTGGCGGCGCTGGCCTATGGCTCGGTCTACGGCGCCGAGAGGGAGTACGCGGACCGCCACCCCGAGCAGCTGCTCCGTGACACTGACGGCACGCCGCTCAGCCTCGCACAGCTCTTCTTCATCACCGACCTGCGCCCGGGCTCGGCCTGGCGCCGGCAACTGCTGCGCGAGTACGTGCGAGCCTGCCGCGAGTTCGGATTCGACGGCATCCACATGGACCAGTACGGGCAGCCGCGCGCCGGCATCACCGCGGACGGTGAGCGCCTCGACCTCGCGCGGACCTTCCCCGGCCTCGTCGCCGAGGCCGACCGGCGCCTCCGCGCGACGCACCCGTCGCGCCGCGTGCTCTTCAACCTCGTCGGGGGTTGGCCGTTGCCGGAGGTGGCGCGGGCACCGTCGGCGGCCACGTACATCGAGGTCTGGCCACCGGATGTCTCCTACGCCGACATCGTGCGACTCGTTGAAAGCGCGCGCGCCGCGGCGCCCGAGCGGGCAGTGATCCTGGCGGCCTACCTGTCGGTCATGGGTCTGCCGCATCAGGGCCGGACGGCACGGGCCGCAGCGGCCGAGGCGGCGGTGCTCCTCTCGAGCATCGTTCTGGCCGCCGGCGCCCACCACCACGTCTTGGCGGAGGGCGACCGCGTGCTCACGGAGGGCTACTACCCGACGGCAGCGCCCATGCGCCGAGTCGAGGCCGAGGAACTGCGCGCCGCCTGGGTCTTCGCGGCCCGCTACGGACATCTGCTCGGGGGCCCGGGCACGGAGGTGGCGTCGGCGGCCGGCTACAGGCTCCTCGATGCGCGCGGCCGGCGCGTACCTACCTCGACTTTGCCGCTGGCGGGCCATGTCTGGTTGCGTCCCGTCCGCTCGGCCGACGGCACCCTGACGCTGTCGCTGCTCGACCTGCGCGGCCAGCGCGATGACCGCTGGGACGCACCCCGGACATCCGCACCGGCCCGCTCTGGCTGGCGGCTTGATCCGCCCGCATCCAAGCTCGGGCGCTGGCTTCTGGCCTCCCCCTGGAGTCGCGGCGGCGACGCTGTGGCGCTGCAAGAGCTGGCGGCACGTGGCGGGCGTCCTGGCGAGCTGCGTCTGCCGCGATTTCGGCGCTGGGGGCTGCTCATCGCGCCGCGCTGAGCTGCGCTCTTCGGGTGGTCACCGACCTCAGCTGCCCTGGGCCATGCTCCAGATCGTCCAATACTGCGTGCGCAGGCGGCGCGGCTGCTCGAGCACGGTACGGATGGCGAAGGCGACGTCCTCGGGGCGCAGGTAGGTGCGCAGCTCGGGCATGTCCTCGGTGCGGCCCGCGCCGATGGCGAACTCGGTGGCTGTGCCGGCCGGGCCGATGGTCGTGACCCGGATGCCTTTCTCGCGCAGCTCGCGGTCGAGCGCGCCGGCCAGGCCGACCTGGGCGAACTTGGTGGCCGCGTAGACGGCCTCGTCGGCACCGCCGCGGAAGCCGGCCACGGAGGCCACGATGACGACGTCCCCGTGCCCGTTCTTGATCATCTCGGGCACGGCCGCGCGAATCGGCCAGACGGTGCCCGCGATGTTGGTGTCGAGCATCGTCTTCAGCGCCTCGTCGGTGTGGTCGAGGATGCCGCCGTAGAGGCCGATGCCGGCGTTGGCCACCAGGCTGTCGAGCCGCCCGAAGCGCTGCAGCGCGGCGTCGACCAGGCGCTGGCAGTCGGCCGGTTTGCGCACGTCCATCTCGACGCCGGCGACCCGCCCGGGGAACTGGCTCTCGATGGCCTCGAGCCGCTCGCGCCGGCGGGCGCCGAGGACGACCCTGGCGCCGGCCCCCAGCAGCTCGTGCGCCGTGGCGCGCCCGATGCCGGCGCTGGCGCCGGTGATGACGACCACCCGGTCCTGCAGCGATTCCATGGGCACCTCCCGTCCTCGTCCTCCGTGGCACACATCATGGCCCGGCCCCGCCACGCCCGCCAGACGATCCACCAGCGCCCGCGCCGCGGGCGGGATGGGCGCCTCGTACACTGCGGCCATGGCCGGCCCCGTCTCCGTGCTGGTGCTCGGTCGGGCAGAGGTCGAGGCGCTGCTCGAGCCTGAGATGCTGCTGGCCGCACTGTCTGACGCCTTCGTCGCTCTCAGCCGGGGCGAGGTCTCGATGCCGCCCCGGGTGGCCGCCCTGGTGCCCGAGCACGATGGCTGGCTGGGCGGCATGCTCGCCCATCTGCCGCCGGCCGGCGTGCTGGGCGCGAAGCTGGTCAGCCTCTACCCGCGCAACGCCGCGCTGGACATCGAGACGCATCATGCGATCGTGCTGGTCTTCGACGAGCGGACGGGGGTGCCGACTGCCCTCCTCGACGGCGGCTCGATCACCGCGCTGCGCACGGCCGGTGCGTCGGCGCTGGCGACGCGCCTCCTGGCGCGCGAGGACGCCAGGGTGCTGGCCGTCCTGGGCACGGGCGTGCAGGCGCGTTCGCACCTGGCGGCGGTCAGCCGCGTGCGGGACTTCAGCGAGATCCGCGTCTGGGGCAGGCAGACCGAGCGCGCGCGGGCCTTCGCCCGCGAGGCGGCGACCAGTCTGGGCCGGGAAGTACGCGCCGTGTCTGACCTGGCGGAGGCCTGCCGTGGCGCCGACGTCGTCTGCGCCGCGACCCACGCCGCCGAACCGGTGGTGCTGCGCGAGCTGCTCGCCCCGGGCACGCACGTGACCTCGGTCGGTTACAACAGCGCCGGCCGGGAGGTGGACGGCGAGACGGTGCGCGACGCGCACGTCATCGTGGAGTCGCGAGCGGCGGTGTTGGCCGACTTCCCCTCGGGCTCGAACGACCTGCGCTGGCCGATCCGGGACGGCCTGGTGCTGGATGGTGACGCCTACAGCGAGTTGGGCGAGGTCATCGACGGGCGTGCCGCCGGGCGGCGGGACGCCGGCGAACTGACGCTCTACAAGTCGGTCGGGGTGGCCGTCGAGGACGCGGCGGCGGCGGGTCTCGCCCTGCGCGAGGCGGAACGCCGCGGCATCGGACGGCGCGTCGAGCTCTGAGGCCGGCGTCGGCCCGAGCCGGGCGCGCGCCGGTCGCCGTCGGGCCGGACGCGCCGAGGCCGCCCGGCTGGCGGGCGGCTCGTCGACGATCCGGTGACGGGGCTGCTAGATGGCAGCGACGGCGGTCAGCGCCAGCCCGATCGCGGCCAGCGCCGCGACGACTCGCCGGTGCGAGTGTCGGGCGGCCGCGCCGAGCTTGCTGGGCCGTCGCCGGGCCGAGCGGGACAGGCTGAGACGATCCGCTTCGCGCTGCAGATCGATCTGCCTGCTCCTCGCCAGGGCCTCGGTCGCGTACGAGTTCACGAGTTCCCCTCCTGCTGCCCGCCGCCTGCCCAGTGCGGCGGTGCGAGTCGAGAGTCTCCCGCTTCCGGCCGTCGGCGACGACCAAGCCGCCGACGGCCGGGTTGTCGAACGCCCCCGCTGCCCGCTGTCGGCTCGGCGACGGCGCTGGTGTCGCATGCGGGTCGCACGGCGTGGCGCGAAGGTGAAGGAATCCTCATCATCGGATCGCCTCAGCTGAACGATCGTCGCTAACATTCAGCATCGACGAGAGCCGCCGCGCCCCCAGCGCCGCGCGGCCCCTGTCACGGAGGAGAGTCACGAGCCGCAGCCGGTCGGCAGCGGAGGGGGAGCCGGCCCGCCTGACCGCAGCGGCGATGCCAAATGCACGTTCGGAGAAGGAAGACGATGTCAAAGAGCGTCCGTCGCCTGGCCGCCGCCAGCCTCGCGCTGCTGCTGACCGCCCCGGCGGCGCTGCCGGTGCTGGCAGCCGGCCTGAGCATCACCACCCCGTACCCGTCGGTCTCGGTCGAGCCCGGCGGGTCGACGCAGTTCCCGCTGACCATCACCACCGACTCGCCCGAGCGCGTCGACGTGTCCGTGAGTCGGGCGCCCCAAGGCTGGAAGACGACCTTCAAGGGCGGCGGGTTCACGGTCAACGCCGTCTACACCGGCGGCGACAAGCCGCCCACGCTCGACCTGGAGGTGGAAGTCCCGGCCGACGCCGCGGCGCAGACCTACGAGGTGGTCGTCACGGCCAAGGGCCCCAGCGGCGCGGCCACGCTGCCCCTGGGCCTGACCGTGAGCGACGTCGCTGGCGGCCAGGTCACCCTGACCACGCAGTTCCCGGCCCAGAGGGGCGACGCCGACGCCACCTTCGAGTTCGACCTCCGTCTCTCCAACGAGACCCTGCAGGAGGCCCGCTTCAGCCTGGAGACCGCAGGGCCGGAGGGCTGGAAGGTCGATGCCCGACCGGCCAGCGACGCCCAGGCCACCACGGCCGTGGTCGGCGCCGGCGACGAGACCAACGTGACCGTCAAGGTCGATCCGCCCAACGACGTGGCCGCCGGCACCTACCCCGTGGCGGTGCGTGCCGTGGGCGGCGGCAAGACCGCCGTGGCCGAGCTGCAGGTCGAGATCACCGGCAACTACGCCATGGCCATCGAGACGCCCGACCAGCGACTCAACGCGCGCGCCGTCGCTGGCAGCGCCTCGGAGCTGACGCTGCGTCTCCGCAACGACGGCACGGCGCCGCTGACCGCGGTGAGCCTGACGGCGACTCCCCCCTCGGGCTGGAAGGTGACCTTCGCGCCCGAGACCGTGGAGCAGATCGCGCCCGGCGAGACGGCCGAGGTCAAGGCGACCATCGTGCCGTCGGGGCAGGCCGTGGCCGGCGACTACGTGGTGACCATCAACGGCCGCGCCGCCGAGGCGTCGGCGACCGACTCGGTCGAGATCCGCACCACGGTCGAGACCTCGCCGCTGTGGGGCCTCGTCGGTTTGTTGCTCATCGGCGGCGTACTGCTCGGCCTCGGCTGGGTCTTCCGGCGCTATGGCCGCCGCTGACGGGCCGCGCGCCCCGGAGTCGCTGCCGGCCGGCGAGCCCGCTTCCACCGCCGACGCGCCCCGACCGGCGGCCAACGCGACCGAGCCGGCAGCCGACGCGACCGAGCCGGCAGCCGACGTGGCCGTCGAGGCCGCCACCGAGGGATCGCCTGCCCTGCCTGAAGGTCCGGCCATCCGGGTGCGCGGGCTGACCAAGCACTACGGCTCGCTCGCGGCGGTCGACCACCTCGACCTGGAGGTCGCCTACGGCGAGGTCTTCGGCCTGCTCGGACCCAACGGAGCGGGCAAGACGACCACCATCCTGATGCTGCTCGGGCTGACCGAGCCCACCGCCGGACAGGCCGAGGTGACCGGCCTCGACCCGCGCCGCGATCCGCTCGAGGTAAAGCGCCGGGTGGGCTATCTGCCCGACAACGTCGGCTTCTACGGCGGCATGACCGGGCGCGAGAACCTGCGCTACACGGCGCGCCTCAATCGCATCGAGCGGCAGATGGCGGAGGCACGGATCGACGAACTGCTCGAGCGGGTGGGCCTGGCGGATGCCGCCGACAAGCCCGTCGAGCAGTACTCGCGCGGTATGCGCCAGCGCCTCGGCCTGGCCGACACGTTGGTCAAGGACCCAGCCGTGGTCATCCTCGACGAGCCGACCATCGCCATCGACCCCAAGGGCGTCGTCGAGGTGCTCGAGCTGGTGCGCTGGATGGCCCGCGACCGGGGTGCCGCCGTGCTCCTCTCGAGCCACCTGCTCTACCAGGTGCAGCAGGTCTGTGACCGGGTCGGCATCTTCGTCGCCGGGCGATTGGTGGCCGTGGGGCCGATGCAGCAGCTGGCGGACGAGCTGGCCGCGGGGCCGGTCGTGCTCGAGCTCAGCGCCGACGGCGACCCCGAGTCGGTGCGCCAGGTGCTGACCGGCATCGAGGGCGTCAGCGACGTGCGGCGCGACGAGCGCGACGGCACGTGGGTGTTGAGCGCCGCGAGCGACCTGCGGCCGGTCGTCTCGCGCGAGCTCGCCGCGCGTGGCATCGGCCTCTGGCAGCTGCGCCGCCGGGGCGACGAGCTCGACGAGATCTACCGGCGCTACTTCGCCGCGCACGAGGGCGACATGCCCGCGGAGGTGCCCGATGGCGCAGCCGCCTGAATCCCCGCGCCGGCGGCCGCTGCCGCGCAAGGCGGCTCGGCCCGCTGCCCGCCCAGCGCTCGACTGGCGTGCCCCTGCCAACCGGCCGGCCGTGGCCGGCGCCACCGGCTCCGGGCCGGCGTCCGCTGCCTGGTCCGATGCCGGCGCCCGGCTGGAGGCCGGCGGCCGCTTCGGCTGGCGCATCGTGGCCGCCAAGGAGTTCGCCGATCACCTGCTCAGCGTGCGCTTCCTGGTGCTGCTGCTCATCCTGGGCCTGGCCACGGTCGCCGCCGTCTACGCCGCCGCGAGCGGCATCCGCAGCGTGGCCTCGGACGCCACCGGCACGCCGGCCCTCTTCCTGAAGCTCTTCACCGTCGCCCCGGAGGAGCGGCTGCCGCCCTTCTTCGTCTTCGTCGGCTTCCTCGGTCCGCTGCTCGGCATCGCCTTCGGCTTCGACGCCGTCAACGGCGAGCGCTCCGAGGGCACCCTGCCGCGGCTCCTCTCGCAGCCCATCCATCGCGACGACGTGGTCAACGGCAAGTTCGTGGCAGGCCTCGCGGCCATCGCGCTCATCCTTGTCTGCCTGACGCTGCTCGTGGCCGGGGTCGGCATCGTCCAGTTGGGCATCGTGCCGACCCTGGAAGAGGTGCTGCGCATGTGCGCCTGGCTGGTCGTGGCCGTCCTCTACATCGGCTTCTGGCTGGCTTTCGCCACGCTCTGCTCGGTGGTCCTGCGGCGAGCCGCCACGTCGGCGCTGGTGGCCATCGGCGTCTGGCTGGTGCTCTCGCTCTTCGCCACGCTGCTGGTGGACCTCGCGGCCGGCTTCCTGGCGCCCTTCACCGGCAGCCCGGGTGAGGACCCCACGGTCTCCACGGCGCGCCTGCAGGTGGAGCTCTCGCGGCTCTCGCCGGGCACGCTCTACGAGGAGGCCACGACCGTCCTGCTCGACCCGAACGTGCGCTGGGTGGGCATCATCCTGCCCATCCAGATCGACCGCGCGGTGCAGGGCGCCCTGCGCTTCGACCAGAGTCTGCTGCTCATCTGGCCGCAGCTTGTCGGCCTCGTGGCGGTGACGGTGGTCTGCTTCGCAGCGGCCTACATCTCGTTCATGCGCCAGGAGGTGCGCGCCTGACGGTCTGCGGGGGCCCCGGCCCGCGGGCGGCGCGCCAATGGCTCGGCTATCGTTGACCCACTCCCGCCCACCGGCCCTGCCGCGGGGCGGCGTCACCGTCAGTCCAGCGCGGACCGCCGCGTCCGCAGTCGGAGGTACCGCATGTTCGTTCGCGCCGTCCTCGCCGGCCTCGTCGTTCTCGCGCTCGTCGCGTGCGGCAGCGGGGCGCCGGCCGGTCCCTCGGTCACGCCGGTCCCCGGCGCGCCGTACATCGCCGCGGACAAGCTGGCCTTCCAGCCGACCCAGCTGACGGTGCCGGCCGCTACGGCCTTCGACCTCACGTTCGAGAACAAGGAGAGCCTGCCGCACAATGTGGCCATCACGACGCAGGACCATGCCGGGCAGGAGCTCTTCAAGGGCGACCTCATCACCGGGCCCAAGACCGTCATCTACAAGGTGCCGGCGCTCTCCCCGGGCACATACTTCTTCCACTGCGACGTGCACCACGAGATGAAGGGCACCATCACGTCGCAGTAGGCTCGGCAGCAGAGGGAGGCTGACGCAGATGGCACAGCAGTTCATCGTCCAGCTGCCGAACGTGCCGGGCGCCCTGGCGACCCTGGCCGAGGCCCTTGCCCAGCGCGGCGTGGACCTGCGCGCCATCGGCGGCGGCGGCATCGGCGACCTGGGCCACGTGATCATGACCACCGCCGACGACGCCACCGCGCGCCAAGTGCTCGAGGCCGGTGGCTACACCTTCCACGAGGGGGAGTCGCTCCTCGCCGAGGTGGACGATCGGCCCGGCGGCATGGCCCGCGTGTCGCGCCGCCTGGCCGACGCCGGCGTCAACATCTACGGCCACCTCTTCATCGGCCGCTGGGGCGACCGCGCCACCTTCGCCTTCGTGGTCGACGACGTGGAGACGGCCCGGGGCGTGCTGGAGGGTTAGGCGCGCGGCCTGCCATGGCTACCCATCCCTGGCGCTGATGCACCCGGCGACCACTACCGGCGGGAAGCGACCCATCCCCTGGCGTTGATACGCCCCCGGAATGGTAGCCGGGCCATCCGCCCCTCCCAGCGCTGTCATGGGGCTCTCGCGCGCTGATCCGTGCGCGGTGACGACCGAGGAAGCCGCGCTCCGGCGCGCAGTGGCAGGGAGGTGCCCGCTTAAGAGTCCCTCGGTGCATGACGGCCATACGGCGACCCTCTCACGTGAGGTGGCCCATCCCACGCAGGGACGAAGGCGCCGGCCCTGCAAGACCGGCGCCTTCGAGCTGGATCGGAATGCCGGGCGCGCCTCGTCGACGTTCGGGCACGCGCCCCGCGACCAGACGCACCCCGAGGATCGACCAGACGCGCCCCGAGGATCGACTACATGTTGCGCTCGTTGAAGCCTTCGCGATCCTTGTCAGGCTGCTGGGTGGTCGGGTTGCCCATGCCGGCACCCTGTGTGTTGCGCTCGCTGCCGGGCTGGTCCCAGCTGCCGCCCTGGCCACCTTGGCCGCCGACCTGGCCGCCGGTCTGGCCGCCGGTCTCGCTGGCGGGCTTGTCCCACGAGCGCTCGTTGCCGCCGGTCGAGGTGCCGGAACCGCCCATCGGGTCACCCGGGACGGTCGTTCCGCCACCCATCGAGCCACCCTGCGTGCCGCCCAGGTCGCTGCCGGGCTTCTGGCCCTCCGGCCACTGCTTCTGATCCTTGCGCTGCTCGTCCATCTCGAGTCCCCCAACTGCGGAGCCGGCCCACTGCCGACGCTGGGGACGAGCTTCCCGCGGCATCGACTACGCGCACGCGGACGGCATGCACCCCGCGCATCACATCGGCATCGCAGGGCCGGCCAGGAGGCCCCCGCAGCATCCACCGGGTGCATCACATCGGCATCGCAGGGCCGGCCGGAGAGACCCTCGCGGCGGCACCGCCGGCGCGCTCTGGGCGTCCCCCCACACCACGGGTCGCCTCCGGGATGACGGTCAGATGGCCACCCAGTCTCGCCAGCCCGAGCCGTCCCAGGTCCGCTGCCAGGTCCGCCCGTCGCGCCCCGGCGCGAAGACGTCGATGCGCTCCGGCCCCCACGAGGATGCCGCCGGGGCACCGCTCAGCTCGCCGCCGTGCGGCTTCCAGTGGTGCCACGCCTCGCCATCCCAGTAGCGGTCCCAGAGCTGGCCGTCGTCGAAGACGCAGAAGAGCTGCATCTCGCCTTCGGCCCAGGTGGTGACCGCCGGCGGGAAGGCCGGGGACCCGCCGAGCGACTCGACCTCCGACCAGTCGCGCCCATCCCACGTCCGGTGGCGCAGGTCACCTTCGGGGTCGACCCAGAAGAGGTCGATGCGGTTCCGACCCCAGGAGCAGGCTGCCAGTCCGTCCATCGATCCTCCTTCCTTCAGCCGCCGACGGCCGTTTCCTCGCCCAGCCGCCCGAGCGCCGCCTCGAAGGCCGCCCGAGTCTCGTCGGAGTAGAGCACGAACGTCGCGCGCTGGATGCCGCTGCCCGCCGCGAGGTGGTCGAGCACGGCGGAGAGCGCCACCTCGGCTGCCTCCGGCAGCGGATAGCCGTAGATGCCGGCACTGATGGCCGACAGGGCCACGCTTCTGGCGGCCCGTTCCTCGGCCAGCCGCAGCGCCGTCCGGTACGCGGAGTCGAGCTGCTCTTGTTCCCCATGGCCACCCCCACGCCAGCGCGGACCGACGGCGTGGATCACCCAACGCGCGGGCAGCCGCCCTGCCCCGGTGACCACGGCGCTCCCCGTCGGGCAGCGCCGGTCAGACCCGAGTGCCTCCAGCTCCTCCATGATCGAGGGGCCGCCCGCGCGATGGATGGCACCGTCGACGCCGCCCCCGCCGACCAGTGCTTCGTTGGCCGCATTGACGATGGCGTCGGCCGCGAAGCGCGTGAGGTCGCCCTGGACGAGCGCCAGCACCGACCGGCCGACCCGCAGCTCCGATCCCACTCGCCGGTCGCCCACTGCCGCCTCCTGCTCCGGTCGGTGCGGCGGGCCGAACTCGTGCCCGCCGGCGCCAGCCGCCAGCCTACGCCGCCAGTTCGGCCGGCGTCCGCCGTCGGCTCGCGCCGTCAACCTGCGCGCAGGCTGCGCGCACGGACGATTGACTCGCAAGTTGCAATGTAATACTGTAATCCCGCCATGATCGAACTGCGCCCCAGCGACACGATCTTCCACGCCGAGGGCGGCTGGTTCGCCGCCAAGTGGCACTTCAGCTTCGACCGCTACCGCGATCCCGAGCACACCTCCTGGGGGGACCTGCGGGTCTTCAACGACGACCGCCTCGTGCCCGGCGCGGTCTGGCCGATGCACCCGCACCGCGACATCGAGGGCATCACCTATGTGGCCGAAGGCGCCTTCGAGCACGCCGACAGCCTGGGCAACGGCGGCGTGCTGCCGCCCGGCGGCGTGCAGCGCATGACACTCGGCGCGGGCGCCTGGCACTCCGAGCGCAACCACTCGCAGACCGAGCCGATGCGCTTCATCCAGATGTGGATCATGCCGGCCCGCCTCGGACTGCCGCCCTCCGTCGAACAGCGCAGCTTCGACGAGGCGACGCGTCGCGACCGCCTCCGGCCGGTGCTGGTGCCGGCGCCCGGCTACGGCTCCGCAGGCGCCCCGACCGACCCCGATGCGGTCACCGTCCACCAGGACGCGGCCGTGTATGCCGGACTCCTCTCTGGCGGCGTCCGCGTGCGGCACGCCTTCCGCGACGGCTTCGGCGGCTATCTCTTCGTCGTCCACGGCTCGGTCGAGGTGCATACCGAGGGCGGCGAGGGGGGCGCCCTGGACGAAGGCGGCGCGGCGCGCATCGGTGGCGAGCCGGCGGTAAGCATCGCCGCCGACCCCGATGGCGCCGAGGTGCTGCTGGTGGAGACGCGACTCGACGGCCCGCCCGCGCCGGGCGGCTGAAACACGCCCGCTGCGCCCGACCGAGCCGGGCCGAAGGAACAGCCCGGGCCGAAGCAAGGAGAACGCGATGCACACGAACACGACGCCGGACGAGCTGGTCGGCTGGTTCGCCGGACGGCTGCCGGCCGACTGGTTCGCCGGGCCGCCCGAGGTGACCGTCGACCGCGAGGAGATCCTGGTCGTCGGCGCGCTGCCCGACGTGGACCTGGGCAAGGACGCCAGCGAGGCGGCGCGCGCAGCCGCGCGCAGCTCGCGCATCGAGGCCTTCCGCGAGGAGACCCGCGGCCAGCGGATGCGCATCGCCGAGGAGGCCCAGCACCGCTTCGGGCGAGTCGTCTCCTGGGGCGTCAAGACGGCCGACGCGACGCGACTCTTCACCACCGCCTCGGTGCCGGTCATGACGCGCCTGCGCCAGCCGGAGCGCCGCGTGCTCGACACGCTCGTGGCGGCTGGCGTGGCCCGTTCGCGCAGCGAGGCGCTGGCCTGGTGCGTGCGCCTCGTCGGCGAGCACGAGTCGGAGTGGATCGAAGGACTCCGGGCCGCCCTCGAGGCGGTCGAGGAGCAGCGCCGCCAGGGCCCGCTCGTCAACTAGCCAGCTGGGCAGCGACAGGGCCGAACGTCGCGGCGTACGATGCCGGGCATCCACGTCACCTGGCAACGAGGGCATCGAGATGGCCGTGCGCGTGCTCCTGCTGGTCGGCACCCGAAAGGGGGCCTTCATCCTCGAGAGTGATGCCGGGCGGGCCGACTGGCGCGTGCGCGGACCGCTCTGCGAGGGCTTCGCCATCCACGACATGGCCTACGACCCCTCGGACGGGGCGATCCTGGCCGGCGGCCAGAGCCCCTGGTACGGGCCGCTCGTCTGGCGCAGCGAGGACCTCGGCGCGACGTGGACCCACAGCGGTGAGGGTCTCGGCTACGGCGAGGACGGCCCGGCCCTGAAGACCATCTGGAGCGTCACGCCCGATCCGGGCCGGGGCCTCGTCTATGCCGGGGTCGAGCCGGCCGGCCTCTTCCGCAGCACGGACGGCGGGCGCAGCTGGGCGCACGTGGACGGGCTGCGCCAGCACCCCAGCACGCCCGAGTGGCAGCCCGGCAACGGCGGCCTGATCCTGCACACGATCGTGCCCCACCCGACCGACGACGATCGGCTCTGGGTGGGCATCTCGGCCGTGGGCGTCTTCGCCACGGAGGATGGCGGCAGGACCTGGCAGACGCGCAACCAGGGCGTGCGCGCCGACTACAGCCCCGACCCGTACCCCGAGTTCGGCCAGTGCGTGCACAAGCTGGTGCTGGCCCACGGCGGGCCGGACGGAGCGACCGAGCGCCTCTACCAGCAGAACCACTGCGGCGTCTACCGGAGCGACGACGGTGGCCGTCAGTGGCAGCGACTCGACGGCAACGGCCTGCCGTCCCAGTTCGGCTTCCCCATGGTCGTCCACCCGGGCGACCGCGAGACGGTCTTCACCATCCCGCTCAACGGCGACGACAAGGGCCGCTTCATGCCCGACGGACAGGCCGCCGTCTGGCGCACGCGCGATGGCGGCGCCTCCTGGCAGCGCCTCGCCGACGGGCTGCCGCAGGAGCACGCCTACCTGGGCGTGCTGCGCGAGGCGATGGCCATCGACCGGCTGGACTCGGCGGGGGTCTACTTCGGCACCAGCAACGGCCAGCTCTGGGCGAGCGCCGACGAAGGTGTCAGCTGGCGACGCGTGCTCGACACCCTGCCGCCCATCTGGTCGGTCGACGCGGTGGTGCTCGACTGAAGCGGTCGTGGCCACGCTGCTGCTGCCTCGCTCGCTGATCGCCCTCTTCCCGGAGCTGCCCCGCCGCAGCGAGATCCCCGCGGCCACCATGGCCGAGCTGCTGGAGCGGCTGGACGAGCGCCATCCGGGGGTGCGCGACCGGCTGACGGAGCGGTCCGCGCACGGTGTGGTCATCCGCGAGCACATCAACGCCTACGTGGACGGCCAGCCCGCGGCCATCGACACGCCGCTCGGACCGCGCTCGATGGTCCACATCATCCCCGCCGTCTCGGGCGGCTGACCGGCCGTTCAGCCGGGCTCGGCCTCTCCCTCGAGCGAGACGATGACGCCCTCAGCCTCGGCCTCGGCAGCGAGCTTCTCGGCCGGCACGACCTGCTCGGGCATCGGCTCGCCCTCGTCGACGTCGCCGATGCGCTCGATGGAGAAGCCGATCTGCGGCGGGATGGTGGCGGTGATGGTGATCTCGCCGATGCGGTAGGCGGAACCCTTGGCGCGCAGCGAGCGGTTGGCCGTCTCCTGGATGGCCGTGGCCTTGATGATGATGTCGGCCAGGATGGCCGGGTCGATCTTCTCGATGGCCGTCACCAGGCCGCTCTTGGCCTTGCTCGCGGCGTCCTTGAACTGGGCGCCCATCTTCGACCAG
>DASSPM010000002.1:0-13563 GCA_035699625.1 Candidatus Limnocylindrales bacterium
CGCTGGGTCGACTGGCGACGGCGCCGGGCGCCTCCGGAGACCCTCCGCCAGCCGGCCGTGAGCGTGGCCGACACCGCGCCTGGGCCCAACGGGCCCTACCGACCGGCCATAAGGCCACTGGGGTTGTGATCCGGCCAAGTAGCGGACAGCCCGGCGGCGGGCGACCCGCCACTGTCCCCGGGCGACCCCGCCACCGGCCCGGGAGGCGGATTTGAGCGTGGACGGCGGCTGCGTGTATACTCGGCGCAACACGACTTGGCCGCCTCATGACGTGGGTGACCCCCACGTTTTCTTATGAGCGGGGCCGAATCGCGACGACCAACCAGCAGAAGACGACAGGGAGGCGCAGCGTGAGCCGCGATTTCATCGGCGCCCTCCTGCAGCTGAACGCCGAGAAGAACATCCCCCGCGAGCAGCTCATCCGGACGGTCGAGGAGGCCATCGAGTCGGCCTACCGCCGGGTGGCGCCGGGCAACGAGAACGTCTGCGTCGAGGTCGACCCGGATACGGGCAAGATCCGCATCTTCCGGGCCAAGACCGTGGTCGACGAGGTCGAGGATCCCGAGGTCGAGTTCACCCTCGAGGATGCGCGCGCCATCAAGGCCGACGCCCGTCTCGGCGAGCGCGTCGAGATCGAGCAGATGGACGCCTCGAGCTTCGGCCGCATCCACGCGCAGACGGCCAAGCAGGTCGTCCTGCAGCGCCTGCGCGAAGCCGAGCGGGAGCAGGTCTTCGGGCAGTTCGCGCAGCGCGAGGGTGAGATCATCACCGGCACCGTCGGCCGGGTCGAGCCACGCGCCATCATCCTCGACGTCGGGCGCGGCGTGGAGGCCATCCTGGCCACGACCGAGCAGTCGGCCATGGAGCACTACCGCATCGGCCAGCACGTGAAGGCCTACGTACTCGAGGTTCGCCGCACGACCAAGGGTCCCCAGATCTTCGTCAGCCGCACCCACAAGGGCTTCCTGCGCCGACTCTTCGAGCTTGAGGTGCCCGAGATCCACTCGGGGGCGGTCGAGATCAAGGCCATCGCGCGCGAAGCCGGCAGCCGCAGCAAGGTCGCCGTGACCAGCCGCCAGGAAGGCCTCGATCCGGTCGGCGCCACGGTCGGCCAGCGTGGCGGCCGGGTGCAGGCCGTGGTGGCCGAGCTGAACGGCGAGAAGATCGACGTCATCGAGTGGCACGAAGACCCGGCCGTCTTCGTGGCCAAGGCGCTCAGCCCGGCGCAGGTCGTCAGCGTCGACATCGACGAGGAGGCCCGCATCGCCAGCGTCCAGGTGCCCGAGCGGATGCTCTCGCTGGCCATCGGCCGGGAGGGTCAGAACGCACGCCTGGCGGCCAAGTTGACCGGCTGGCGCATCGATATCCGCAGCGATACTGCGCCCGCCAAGCCGGCTCGCGAGGCCGGACCTGGCGAGGCCACCGAGGCAAACGGCCAGGGCCCGCAGGGGAGCACCGACGCTCCTGAGGTGGCCGCCGTGGCCGCCGATGCGAAGGCCGCCGACGAACCCGCACCGGCCATCGACGCGCCCGCGACCGCCACGGACACGGCCGCCACGACCGCCGACGAGGCCACGGCGGAGGTGACCGCTAATACGGAGGACGAGAAGGCCGCCAAGCCCAAGGCTGCCGCCAAGTCGGCCAAGCCCAAGGCTGCCGCCAAGTCGGCGACAGGCACCAGGAAGGCGGCCCAGGCAGAGGTTACGGCGGACCCCGCCACTGACGCGCCGAAGGCGCCCGTGAAGGCGACCAGGTCCACCCGGGCGACGAAGGCCGTCGAGGCCGCGTCCGCCGACGTCAGTACCAACGGGGCGACCGACGCCGCCACCGACGGCGAGCAGCCGTCGGCAGCCGCCGAGACGCCCAAGCGCCGCCGCGGCAGGGCCGCCGTCCCCGAGGAGGTCTCGTCGTAGGCGCGGCGGCGGGGGCACTGCCCCGGCGTGCCCCGACGCGAACCTGCGTCGCCTGCCGCACGGAGCGGCAGAAGCGCGACCTGCTGCGCGTCGTGCGCCGCCCCGACGGAGTCGTCAGCATCGACCCCACCGGCAGGCTCGCCGGGCGGGGCGCCTATCTCTGCGCCGACGGCGCCTGCTGGACCCTCGCGCTGCGCAAGCGCGCGCTCGAGCGGGCCCTCGACGCATCCCTGCCGGCAGAGCTGCGCGAGCAGCTGGCGGCCGGTGACGCGAGACTGACTGAAGGAGGCATCCGTGGCACGTAGCCGCAGCGGCACGCGCAATCGGCGCGGCCCGCGCAAGCCGCCGCGGCAGGTCCAGGAGACCTCGGCCGCGGTCCAGACGCTGGAGCCGCGCGAGCGCGGCGCCATCGAGATCCCCAACTCCATCACCGTCAAGGAGCTGGCCGAGCTGCTCACGGTCAATCCGGCCGACGTCATCCGCGAGCTGATCCGGAGCGGCATCTTCGCCAACATCAACCAGGCCGTCGACCGCGACACGGCCACGCTCGTGGCCCAGGAACTGGGCTACCAGGTGGCTGAACCGGTGGCGCCCCAGGCTGCCGACACGAACGGCGAGACACCCCTGCCTGCCGCCACCAAGGAAGTCCTCTTCGAGGAGGACGAGGCCGCCACCCTGCAGCCGCGCGCCCCGATCGTGACCGTCATGGGTCACGTCGACCACGGCAAGACGAGCCTGCTCGACGCGATCCGGGCCACCGAGGTCGCCGCCGGCGAGCGTGGCGGTATCACCCAGCACATCGGCGCCAGCGAGGTCGTGCACGACGGCAAGCGCGTCGTCTTTCTCGACACGCCCGGCCACGAAGCCTTCACCGCCATGCGTGCCCGCGGAGCGCGCGTGACCGATCTGGCCGTGCTGGTCGTAGCCGCCGACGACGGGGTGATGCCCCAGACGCTGGAGGCCATCGACCACGCCAAGGCGGCCAAGGTGCCCATCGTCGTGGCGCTCAACAAGATCGACAAGCCCGACGCCAACCCCGAGCGCGTGAAGACCGAGCTCTCGGAGCACGGCGTGGTCATCGAGGAGTACGGCGGCGACGTGCCGCTCGTGCCGGTCAGCGCCAAGCAGCGCACCGGCATCGACGACCTCATCGAGACCATCCTGCTCGTGGCCGACATCCAGGAGCTGAAGGCGAACCCGAAGCGCCGGGCCGTGGGCACGGTCGTCGAGGCGGAGCTCGACAAGGGCCGTGGCGCCGTGGCCACGGTGCTGGTCCAGACGGGCACCCTGCGCGTCGGCGACACCGTGGTCGTGGGCAACACGTCAGGCCGCGTGCGGGCCATGGAGAACAGCCTGGGGGAGCGCGTCAGCAAGGCCGGCCCGTCGTCCGCGGTGCGCCTGCTCGGCCTGAGTGAGGTGCCCGAGGCGGGTGACATCCTGCGCGCCGTCGAGGACGAGAAGGCCGCTCGCGCCATGCTCGACGAGCGCCGTGCTCAGGCCACCCGGCCTGAGTCGGCCGGCCGCGCCACCCTGGAGGACCTTTACCGTCAGATCCAGGCCGGCCAGACCAAGGAGTTGCGCATCATCCTCAAAGCGGACGTCTCGGGTTCGCTCGGTGCCATCACCCATGCCCTGGAGCAGATCTCGACCGAAGAGGTCCGCATCAACGTGCTCCACGAGGGCACGGGCGACATCACCGACAACGACATCCTGCTCGCCTCGGCGAGCGACGCCATCGTCGTCGGCTTCAACACGAAGGTGGCCGAAACGGCGCGCCGCACGGCCGAGGCCGAGAAGGTCGACATCCGCCTTTACGAGATCATCTACCAGCTGACGGACGACATCGACGCCGCCCTGAAGGGCCTCCTCGAGCCGGTCGAGCAGGAGGTGGTCGAGGGTCGGGCGGAGGTGCGCCAGATCTTCAAGGTCGGCAAGTCCACGGTCATCGCCGGCTGCTACGTGACCGACGGCCGTATCGTGCGCGGCGGCGCGCGCGTCTACCGCGGCGGCAAGCTGGTCACCAGCGATCGCATCGAGTCCCTGCGCCGCTTCCGCGACGACGTACGCGAGGTGGCCCAGGGCTACGAATGCGGCATCGGACTGGCCGGCTACAACGACCTCGTCGAGGGCGACATCATCGAGTGCTTCACGACCCAGCTGGTGTCGCGGGCCTCCGCGGGCTGAGCGAGCTCACGGCGCCCGCCATGAGCCAGCGCACGGCCCGACTCGATGAACTGCTGCGCGAGGAGATCAGCGCCGTGCTGCGGCGCGAGGTGGACGACCCCCGCATCGGCTTCGTGACCGTGACGCGCGTCGAGGTCACGCCCGACCTGAGCCACGCCATCGTGTGGGTCTCGCTCATCGGTCGGGCCGAGGAGCGCAAGGAGACGCTGCGCGGATTGCAGCACGCCATGCCCTTCGTGCGCCGGCAGCTGCGCGGCCTCCGCCTCAAGCGCATCCCCGAGCTGCACGCACGGCTCGACGACACGGCCGAGAAGGGCACACGCCTGCTGCACCTGCTCAACGAGCTGGCCGAAGGCCGCGAGCCGTCGCCGGCGCCGGTCGAGGAGACGCTGCCCAGCCCGCTGCCGCGGCCGGAGCCGGTGGTGGAGGCAGATGGCTCGCCGGCTGCTCCCCGCCGTGCGCGCCGCGCCCGCGGGATCCGCCCGGACGCCGGGCGGGGTGAGCGGCGCCCGAGGCCACGCCGGTGAGCGGCACGGATCCCGTTCGGCAGGACACCTCGCTGACCGCCACTGACCTGGCGGCCGTGCCCCAGGCGGTCGTGGAGCGGCTGCGGGGCGCGCGCGACGTACTCACGGTCTGCCACGAGAACCCGGAGGCCGACGCGCTCGGCGCCGCGCTCGCTGTGGCGTTGCTCCTGGAGCAGCTCGGCGGGCGGGCCACGCCCGTCTGTGCCGACCCCGTGCCGCGCATGTACCGCTTCATGCCCCACATCGAGCGCTTCCGCCAGGCTCCTGAGGCGGGCCGCGCCTACGACCTGCTGGTGGTCGTCGACTGCGGTGAGCTGGAGCGGATCGGGCCGGTCCTGACGAGCCACGCCGATCTCTTCGAGCGAACGCCCATCCTCGATATCGACCATCACAAGTCGAACCCTGGCTTCGGCGCGCTCGACTGGATCGACCCCGCCGCTGCCGCCACGTGCGAGATGGTGACCCTCCTGGTGCGCGTCATGGGCGTGCCGCTCGCGGCGGTCGGGGGCGCACTCGCCGCGAACCTCCTGGCCGGGGTGGTCATCGACACGGCCAACTTCCAGCACCCCAACACCACGCCGCGCACGCTGCGCGTGGCAGCCGAGCTGCTTGCCGCCGGCGCGCCGCTGGCCGACACGGCCAGGCTGCTCTACCGCAGCAAGCCCGACCCGCAACTGAAGCTCTTCGGCCGCGTCCTTGCCCGGCTCGAGTCCGCGGCCGGTGGGCGCATCGTCTGGTCGAGCCTGAGTGACGACGACCTCGAGGCCGCCGGCGCGGAGCCGGCCCACTCCGAGGGGCTCATCGACCTGCTCAGCCAGGCCGAGACGGCCGAGGTGGCCATCCTCTTCAAGGCGGTCGGCAAGGAGACTCGGGCCAGCGTACGCACGCGGGAGGGTGGCGTCGATGCCACCGTGCTCACGGGCGCCTTCGGCGGTGGCGGCCATGCCCGTGCCGCAGGCGCGACCGTGTCCCGTCCGCTGGCCGAGGCGATCCCCGCCGTGTTGGCCGAGGCGGAGCGGCTGGTGGCGGCGCTGCCGCTGCGTGGGGACACGGCCTGAGATGGGCCGCCGACGCGCGGCCGGCGGCACGGCCCTCGACGGCGTGCTCGTCGTGGACAAGCCGGCCGGCCCGACATCCCACGACGTGGTCGGTCTCGTGCGCCGCCTCTCGGGCGTCCATCGCGTCGGCCACGGCGGCACCCTCGACCCCTTCGCCTCGGGCGTGCTGCCGGTCTTCCTGGGGCACGCCACGCGCGTCGTGGAGTACCACATGGCCGACGAGAAGGCGTACCGGGCCGTGGTCGCGTTCGGCGCCAGCTCCACGACCGACGACCTGGAAGGCGAGCTGACGCCGGGGGAGGGCGGCCTGCCGTCGCGCGACGTGGTCGAGGCTGCCCTGGAGTCCTTCCGCGGGCCGATCGAGCAGGTCCCGCCGGCTCACTCGGCGGTCAAGGTCGGCGGCCGCAAGGCCTACGAGCTGGCCCGCCATGGCGAGACGGTCGAGCTGAAGGCACGCTCGGTGCGCATCCTGGCGCTCGGCCTGGTCGACTGGAGCGACGACCCCGAGCGACCGACGGCCACGCTCGAAGTGCGCTGCACCGCCGGCACGTACATCCGGGCCTTGGCGCGCGACCTGGGCGCAGCGCTGGGCTGCGGCGCCTACCTGGTGGCGCTGACGCGCACGGCGAGTGGCCCCTTCCGCATCGAGGACGCCCACTCGCTGGAGCGGCTCCGCGCGGCGCTTGCCGACGGCCGCGTGCAGGAACTGCTGCTGCCGCCCGACGTGGGCCTTGATGCGATGCCGCGGCTGATGCTCGACGAGGGTTCGCTGGCCATCATCGCGCGCGGCCAGCCGCTCCGGCTGCGCGGGGTCGAGATGCCACAGCCAGGCCCCGATGGGCGCTACCGGCTGGCCGACGAGGGCGGACGATTGGCGGCCATCGCACGCCTCGACGGCGGCCGGCTGCAACCCGAGAAGGTCTTCGTCGCGCCGGCGCCGTAAGCCGTCGATGGAGCTGCACCATTCGATCGACCGGCTCCCGGCCGGGCTGCGCTTCGTGGCCACGGTCGGGGTCTTCGACGGGCTGCACCGGGGCCACCTGGCGGTGCTGCGGGGGTTGCGGCGTTTCGCGACGCGCCTCGGGGAGGCAGCGCCCGTGGTGGTCACCTTCGAGCCGCACCCGGACGTCGTGCTGCGCGGCGCCCCGCCGCCGCTGCTGTGCGACCCCGCGGAACGCCTGGCGCGCATGGCCGAGGCAGGTATGGCGCACGCCGTGCTGCAGCCCTTCGATGCCGGATTCGCGGCCCAGTCGCCCGAGGCCTTCCTGCGCCGCCTCGCCGCGGGCCGCACGCTGGCCGGACTGGTGATGACGCCCGAGTCGGCCTTCGGCCGCGACAGGACCGGGACGCTCGAGGCGGTCGAGGGGTTGTCGCGCTCGATGGGTTTCCAGGTGGGCCGCGTGGCGCCCCTCGAGAGCGGCGGCGAGCGTGTCTCGAGCGGCCGTATCCGGGCCCTGGTGGCGGCGGGGCAGCTGGCGGCAGCGGCGCGGCTCCTGGGCAGGCGCCATGCCGTGGTGGGCCAGGTGGTGCGCGGGGATTCGCGCGGGCGCGCGCTGGGCTTCCCGACCGCGAACCTGGCCTTCGCCGCGGCCGTGGCCCTGCCGCCGGACGGCATCTACGCCGTGCGCTGTTCATGGGCCGGGCCGGACCCGCTGCATCCGGCACGCCGCGCCAACGGCGTCGCCTCGCTGGGCGTGCGCCCGACCTTCGGGGGAGGGGAGCGCGTGCTGGAGGTCTTCCTGCTCGACTTCGAGGGCGACCTCTACGGCGAGCGGCTGCGGGTCGAGTTCGTGCGCCGGCAGCGCGGCGAGCACCGCTTCCGCGACGCCGCAGCGCTGGTGGCGCAGATGCACCGGGACGAAGCGCGAGCCAGGGCGATCCTCGCTCACTGACCACCAGCCTGCCCAGGTCCGCTTTGAACATCACACGTTCCTATGGGCGGAGGAACGGTCCGGCTGGCCGTCGACGTGGGCGTCCATCGGCTCTCCTGCTCACCTGGCGTTGACCACGGCACCTGAACGGCCTCCGAGAGCCCCCAAGACGGCCTTCGTCCGTCCATACGCACTTCTGGTGTACAAGGGCGCTCCAGAAGGGCTGGGCCCGCTGGGGCCGGGCCGCACGACGGGACGCTCCCGGCCCCACGACCCGACGGTGAAGCGCGGTGTGCTAGACTGCCCGGCGTACAAGGAAACGTGTGTTCACAATATTTCGGAGGACCGGGTTGCCGCTCGCGCGGGAAACGAAGGAAGCCGTCATCACCGAGTACGCCGTCGTCGACGGCGACACGGGCTCGCCGGAGGTCCAGATCGCGCTCCTGACGGAGCGAATCAAGGGCCTGACGGAGCATCTGCGGCGATTCCCCAGGGATAATCACTCGCGGCGCGGACTCCTCAAGCTCGTTGGTCAGCGTCGGCGCCTGCTGGCGTACCTCGTCCGTAGGGACGGGGTGCGCTATCGCGCCGTCATCGACCGGCTGGGACTGCGCCGCTAGGCGTCGCTCCCGCCGGGCAGACCGCTCGGCATCGACCCGGGGCTGATCGCCCCGCGTGTCTGCTTGCCGTTCGCCAGCTCGCCATCGCGCCAGGTCCCTCCTCCGATCGGATGGAGGACTGATGTCAGTCACGACCCTTACCACCGAACTCGGTGGTCGCACCCTCACCATCGAGACCGGCCGCATGGCCCTGCTCGCCGGCGGTTCCGTCACGGTCCGCTACGGCGACACGCTGCTGCTCGGCACGGCCAATCGCTCCGATCCCCGACCCGGGCTGGACTTCTTCCCGCTCACGGTCGACTTCGAGGAGCGCATGTACGCCGCGGGCAAGATCCCGGGCGGCTTCATCAAGCGCGAGTCGCGGCCCTCTGAGGCCGCCATCCTCGCCGCGCGCCTCACCGACCGGCCCATCCGGCCCCTCTTCCCGGCTGGCTACAAGGACGACGTCCAGGTCGTGCTGACGGTCCTCTCGACCGACCAGGAGAACGACCCTGACATCATCGGCACCATCGCCGGCTCGGCCGCGCTGACCATCAGCGAGATCCCCTTCCTGGGACCCGTGGCGGCCGTGCGCGTCGGGCGCATCGGCGGCGAGTTCGTGATCAACCCGACCATCAGCCAGCTCGAGGAATCGGAGCTCGATCTCGTCGTCTCCGGCACCCGTGAGGCGATCATGATGGTCGAGGCCGGAGCCAAGATCTTGCCCGAGGACGTGATGGCCGAGGCCATCCTCTTCGCCCACCGCGCGCTCCAGCCGATCATCGACCTGCAGCTGGAGCTGCAGCGCCAGGTCGGCAAGCCGAAGCGCATCCCGTTCATCGAGCCGACCACCGAGTCGGTGCTCGACTTCGTGGCCGCCGCGGAGGCCGACCGGCCCTTCGTGGTCTTCGACGTCGAGACCACCAGCCGCGACAGCAAGATCGGCGCGCTGGTGGAGATCGCCGGCGTGAAGGTCCAGGGCGGCCGCATCGTCGACCGCTGGGAGACGCTGGTCGACCCGGGCCAGCCCATCGTCGGCGCCCAGCTGCACGGCATCACCGACGGTGACGTGAAGGGCAAGCCCTCACCGGCCGAGGCCGCGCGCAGCCTGCTCGACTGGGCCGGCGACGCACTCCTCGTGGGCCACAACGTCGGCTTCGACATCGGCTTCCTGCACGAGGCGCTGGCCGACGGCACGCGCATCGAGCAGGGCCGCTACCTCGACACGCTGACCCTCGCCCGGGAGGCCTACCCGGACCAGGACGCACACAAGCTGGCCGACCTGGCCGGCTTCTTCGGCCTCCAGCCCTCGCCGACGCACCGGGCCCTGCCCGACGCCGAGGCGACGGCGGCGCTGCTGATCCGCCTCGCCGACGACCTGCCGCAGCGCATCGCCACCTTCAAGGCGAGCGTCGCCGACGCCATCCGGGCCAAGGCCAGGGGTGGCTCGCAGGAGGACCTCGACAAGGCGCTCGAGGCCGCCAAGCGCGCCTCCCGCCTGTCGAAGAGCCTCAACGGGCTGCTCCACAAGAAGGTCGTGCGCGAGCTCGTCCTCTCCGAGGGCATCCGCATGGACGGCCGCGACCCCGACACCATCCGGCCCATCAGCGTCGAGGTCGGCCTACTGCCGCGCGCCCACGGCTCCGCGCTCTTCACGCGCGGCCAGACCCAGGCGCTCACCGTGGCCACGCTCGGCCCTTCGTCCGACGTGCAGCGCATCGACACCATCTCGCCCGAAGAGTCGAAGCGCTATCTGCACCACTACAACATGCCGCCCTACAGCACCGGCGAGAACAAGCAGATGCGCGGCCCCGGCCGGCGCGAGATCGGCCATGGCGCGCTCGCCGAGCGGGCGCTGCTGCCGGTCCTGCCGAGCCAGGAGGACTTCCCCTACGTCATCCGCCTCGTGAGTGAGTGCGTGACCTCGAACGGGTCGACCTCGATGGCCTCCACCTGCGGCTCCACGCTGGCCCTGATGGACGCCGGTGTGCCCATCTCGGCCCCCGTCGCGGGTGCCGCCATGGGTCTCGTGTCGGAGCCCGACGGCCGCTTCACGGTGCTCACCGACATCCTCGGCAAGGAGGATGCCTTCGGTGACATGGACTTCAAGGTGACCGGCACCGCCGAGGGCATCACCGCCCTGCAGATGGACATCAAGGTCCAGGGCATCAACGAGGCCATCATCCGCCAGGGCCTGGAGAAGGCACGCATCGCGCGCCTGGCCATCCTGGAGAAGATGACCGAGGTCATCCCGGCCGCGCGCACCGACGTGAGCGCCTACGCGCCGCGCATCATCACCATCAAGATCAACCCCGAGAAGATCCGCGACATCATCGGCAAGGGCGGCTCCATGATCCGCAAGATCCAGGAGGAGACCGGCACCGAGATCAACGTCGAGGACGACGGCTCGGTGGAGATCGCCGCCATCAACTCCGAGAACTCGCGCAAGGCGATCCAGTGGATCGAGAGCCTCACGCGCGACGTGGAGATCGGCGCGCTCTACCTGGGCAAGGTGACCCGCATCATGGGCTTCGGCGCCTTCGTCGAGATCCTGCCCGGCAAGGAGGGCCTCGTGCGCATCGGCGAACTGGCCGACTACCACGTGCCCTCGGTCGAGGACGTGGTCTCGGTCGGCGACGAGGTGATGGTCGTGGTCACCGAGATCGATCGGCAGGGCCGCGTCAACCTGTCGCGCAAGGCGGCGATGCAGCGCCACTTGGCCAAGGAGCCGGTCGCTTCCGGCAGCTGAGCGACGGCCCTTGCCGGTCCCGCCCGCGGCCCGCTCGGCCCGGTCGGGCCGGGGGGCCGTTGTATCATCCCGGGGTGTCCAGCCGGGAACGTGACCCGAGTCGCGCCGTGCCCGACGCGTCGCCGTCGGAGCCGCTGACGGTCGCTGTCCTGGGAGCCACCGGGCTCGTGGGGCGGACGATGATCCGAGTGCTCGAGGAGCGCCGCTTCCCCGTGCGCGAGCTGCGCCCGCTGGCCTCGCATGCCGGCGGCCGCAGCGTCGAACTGGCCGGTCGCAGCTGGCCGGTCCAGGAGTCCTCGCCGGAGGCCTTCGAGGGCGTCGACGTCGCCCTCTTCTCGGCCGGCGCAGCCATCTCCAGGGTGATGGCCCCGGAGGCCGCGCGGCGTGGCGCCGTGGTCATCGACAATTCCTCCCAGTGGCGCATGGAGGCCGGCGTGCCTCTCGTCGTGCCCGAGGTCAACGCCGAGGACGCCGCCAGCCACGAGGGCATCATCGCCAACCCGAACTGCTCGACGATGCAGCTGGTACCGCTGCTGATGGCCCTGCGCGACTCGGTCGGGCTGGAACGCGTCGTCGTCGACACCTACCAGTCCGTGGCCGGCACCGGCGCCGAAGCCGTGGACGAGCTCGAGGCCCAGGTCGCGGCGCACGTGGCCGGGGAGGCCAAGGAGGCCAGCGTCTACCCGCACCCCATCGCCTTCAACGCGCTACCCGAGATCGACGTCTTCCTCGACGACGGCTACAGCCGGGAGGAGTGGAAGGTCATCCACGAGAGCCGCAAGATCCTGCACCTGCCGGAGTTGCGGGTCTCCTGTACGGCTGTGCGCGTGCCCGTCTTCGTCGCCCACTCCGAGGCAGTGCACGTCGAGACGCAGCAGCCCATCACGCCGGACGAGGCACGGCGCCGCTTCGCCGCCGTGCCGGGCGTGATCGTCGTTGACGAACCGGCGGCCCACCGCTACCCGCTGGCCACCCAGGCGGCCGGGCGGGACGAGATCTTCGTCGGGCGCGTGCGCCAGGACCCGTCCATCCCCGACGGGCGTGGCCTCGCCTTCTGGTGCGTCAGCGACAACCTGCGCAAGGGCGCCGCCACCAACGCCGTCCAGATCGCCGAGCTGGTGGTGCAGCGCGGCTGGCTCCAGCCGGCGTCGCAACGCCGTTCCGGGCAGGCCGCGTGACACCGGATGAGCGGCAGCGCACGCTGGAGGTCATCGCGAGCGAGGTCCGCGCCTGCACCGCCTGCCGCCTGCACCAGGGCCGCACCAACGCGGTCCCGGGCGAGGGCAGCTCCGAGACCGAGGTGGTCTTCGTGGGGGAGGGGCCGGGCTACAACGAGGACCAGCAGGGCCGCCCCTTCGTGGGCGCCGCGGGGTCCCTCCTGACCGAGCTGCTGCGCTCCATCGGCTGGCGCCGCGACGAGGTCTTCATCACCAACGTCGTGAAGTGCCGGCCGCCCGGCAACCGGGACCCCGAGCCGGACGAGATCGCTGCCTGCGCGCCGTACCTGCGACGCCAGCTGGAGGTGCTCGACCCGGCCGTCGTGGTGACGCTCGGCCGCTTCAGCCTGCAGGCCTTCATGCCGGGCGCGCGCATCGCCGCGACACACGGCACCGTACGACACGTCGACCCGGCCACCGGCGCGGCAGATGCCGACGCCTTCGCGCTCTACCATCCGGCGGCGGCCTTCCGCCAGGCCAGCCTGCGCGAGACGCTCTTCGCGGACATCTCGCGGCTGCCCGAGGCGCTCACCACCTCGCGCGGGCGACGGAGCTCACGCCGCGCGCAGCCGACGCCGGTATCGGGGGCCCACGAAGCAATGGTCGACGCCGCGCCGCCGACCACACCAGCACCACCGACCGCACCAGCACCACCGACCGCACCTCCGCCGCCTACGGTCATCCCGGCCCCACCGCCCACGGTCATCGCCGCCCCACTGCCCGAACCGGTGGCCGTCGGCGGCCCCAACGACGACCCCATCCCCGACGAGCTGTCTCACGCTGAGCCGGCCCCGCCGGCCCAGGACGAGCCCCAGCTCCGTCTCTTCTGAAAGCAACGAGGACCATGCCCCGAAACACTGAGATGCGATCCACCGACACGCCGCTGCGGGTCATCCCGCTGGGCGGCGTCGGCGAGATCGGCAAGAACATGTACGTCTTCGAGTACGGCGACGAGATCGTCGTCATCGACTGCGGCCTGATGTTCCCCGACGAGGAGATGTTCGGCATCGACCTCGTCGTGCCCGACGTCAGCTACCTCAAGGAGCGCCGCGACCGCGTCAAGGCCTTCTTCATCACGCACGCCCACGAGGACCACGTGGGCGGCCTGCCCTACGTCCTGCCCGAGTTCCCAGGCGTGCCCATCTACGCCTCGACCCTGGCGCGCGGCCTGCTGGGCGGCAAGATCAAGGAGCACCGCCTCCACGACAACCCGTTGCTCGCCTTCGAGCCGGGCGAGACGGTCACCGTGGGCGCCTTCTCCGCCACCGGCTTCCGCATCGGCCACTCCATCCCCGATGCCATGGGCATCATCCTGCGCACGCCGGTCGGGACCATCGTCCACACGGGCGACTTCAAGTTCGACCACACGCCGGTCGACGGGAAGCTCTCGGATTTCGCGATCCTGGCCAGGCTCGGTGCCGAGGGCGTGGCGTGCCTCCTGTCCG
>DASSPM010000003.1:0-14087 GCA_035699625.1 Candidatus Limnocylindrales bacterium
CCAGTGCAGTCGCGAGCCGCAAGGGCCGTGCGGTCAAGGCCCGTAGGGGCGGTCCTACTCCTGCGCCGAGCCCGCCGACTCTGCCGCCTGCACGCGTCGTTCCAGCTCCGCCAGGTGGTCGAGGGCGTGATAGACCATCCGGCGGCACGTCTTGGCCAGGGACCACGTCTCGCCCTTGCCGTCCGAGCCCTCGAGCGCCGGGTCGCGGTCGAAGTGGGCCCGCAAGGTGTCCAGTGCCCAGGCGTGGGTCGCGGCGAGGTAGGCCTCCTCGCCGGCGTCGAAGTCGGGCCCCTCGTAGCGCAGCGTCCGGTCGAGCCGGCCGGCCAGCCAGATCTCAGCGCCGCCAAGGTGGCGCAGCACCCCCCGCGCCGAGCGCGAGCGGCGGTCGCCGTCGGGCGCCGAGCCCAGGCGGCCGTGGGCCGCTTCCGCCTGACGCAGCCGACCGAGTATCTCGAGCAGGTCGTCGCGCGCGAAGTCGAGCCGCCGGATGGTCGCCGCCAGCTCCTCGGCCGTGACCGCCCGATGATCAGCGGCGAAGGTGGCATTGATCTCGTAGCCGTCCTCGAGCCAGCGCGCGGGCACCTCCTCGACGACCGTCACCCCCTCGCCGGGCCGCGGCATCTCCTCACCGTGGCGGGCCAGCCAGGCCACGAAGCCGCGCACCGCCTCGGGTGCCGCCGCCAGCGCTGCGTCGCGCGCATCCCGCCAGGCGAAGGCGCCCGGCCAGTCGAGCATCCAGGCACCGAAGCGGCCGTGGTCGTAGCCCGGCTCGAGCCAGACACGCAGCGGGCCTGTCCTCGCCTCCTCAGTCGAGCTCATGTCGGCTCTGGGCATCTCGTCACGGCCGATCCCATCTACCCGATCCTCCGATGGTCATCGATACACCCACGGACTCAGTGGCGGGATGGTGACAGGCCGACCACGCCTCCGGCCAGCCTCCGCGCGGCGCATGCGGCCAGGCCGTGCGGGGAGGTCGGCCGATGAGCATCCCACGAGCCCCGCGCCGGCGCCCAGCGGCCGCCGACGAGTCTGCCGATGTATCGATGTCCACGAATCGAGCCGATACGGCCGGAACGATGCTGCCCATGCATCGATGACCATGGGCCGGCGCGCCATCGATGACCATGGGCCGGCGCGCCATCGCCACATCGTCGCGACGCCGATGCATCCCGGCCCGACTTCCATCCCGGCCCCGGTCCCTACCGCCGGCGGCGGCCCGGTCGCGGGGGCCGCGTGCCGGTGCGCTTGATCACGTTCGGGGTGACGCGCCGGTCCCAGGTCTGGCGATCGAGCCAGCGGGCCATCCAGCCGGTGTCGTCGCCCTCGTGCTCGTCGCGGATACCGGGCAGCCAGTCGGCCGCGGTGCCCTCGTCCGGCTCCACGTCGCCGTCGCCGTGCACGTGGCCGTCGAGCGTGGCCGCGGGCTCCTCCTCGGCCGGCAGCACCGTGACCGAGGTCACCTCCATCACCGGCGCTTCCACCGGCGCGCCGCTTTCCCGGCGCCCGCCGCGCCTGCGACCCGCACCGGCCTGGGTGGCGCTCGCCATCGCGGGCCGTTCCCGCGCCGCCGATGCCGACCCGGTCGCCTCCGCGGCCCGCTCCGCGGCGCGCGCCACGGCCACCGATGCGTCCTCCTCCAGCACGCGCAGCCGGATCTGCTGGATCTGGTCGCGCAGTGCCGCCGCCTTCTCGAACTCCAGCTCGCGCGCGGCGGCGCGCATCTCCACCTCCAGCTGTGTGACCAGCTTCGCCACCTGCTCGCGCGACATCTCCGAGAGCTCCTCGCCCGCGCCGTAGGCGTCCGGTGCCTCGGCCACGGCGCGCAGCCGGTCGTTGATGTCGCGGATCTCCTTGATGATCGTGGCCGGCTCGATGCCATGCGCCCGGTTGTACGCCTCCTGCACCGCGCGTCGCCGGTTCGTCTCGTCGATGGCCACCTGCATCGACTCGGTCACGCGGTCGGCGTACATGACCACCTCGCCGCCGATGTTGCGGGCGGCGCGCCCCACGACCTGGATGAGCGACCAGGCGCTGCGCAGGAAGCCCTCCTTGTCGGCGTCGAGGATGGCCACCAGCGTCACTTCCGGGAGGTCGATGCCCTCGCGCAGCAGGTTGATGCCGACGAGCACGTCGTAGACACCGAGGCGGAGGTCGCGCAGGATCTGCACCCGCTCGAGCGTGTCCACCTCCGAGTGGAGATACTGGACCTTCACACCCAGCTCGCGCAGGTAGTCGGTCAGGTCCTCGGCCATCTTCTTCGTGAGCGTCGTGACCAGCACCCGCTCGCCCCGCTCGACGCGACCGGTGATGCGCTCCATCAGGTCGTCGATCTGGCCCTCGGTCGGGCGCACCTCGATGGTCGGGTCGACGATGCCCGTGGGCCGGATGAGCTGCTGCACGACCTGTTTCGAGCGCTCGAACTCATACGGGCCCGGCGTGGCGCTCATGAAGATGACCTGGTCCAGGTGGTCCTCGAACTCCTCGAAGGTGAGCGGCCGGTTGTCGAGCGCCGAGGGCAGACGGAAGCCGAACTCGACCAGGATCTCCTTGCGCGTGCGGTCGTTCTTGTACATGCCCACCGTCTGCGGGATGGTCATGTGGCTCTCGTCCACGACCAGCAGCCAGTCGGGCGGGAAGTAGTCGAGCAGCGTCCACGGCCGGGAGCCCGGCTCACGGCGCGCCAGGTGGCGCGAGTAGTTCTCGATCCCCGAGCAGAAGCCGAGCTCGCGCATCATCTCCAGGTCGAAGGTGGTGCGCTGGCGCAGGCGGGCCGCCTCGAGCTCACGCCCCTCGGCCTCCAGCTTGCCGCACCACTCCTCCATCTCAGCCTCGATGTCGACCAGCGCCGCGGCCATCTTCTCGGCCGGCGTGACGTAGTGCGAGGCGGGGTAGACGTTGAGCTCCTTGCGTTCCGCGAGCAGCTCCCCGGTGAGCGGGTCGAGCTCCGTGATCCGCTCCACCTCGTCGCCGAAGAACTGCACGCGCACCACGAAGTCGTCGTACGCCGGCTGCAGCTCGAGCGTGTCGCCGCGCACCCGGAAGCGGGCCCGCGACAGTTGCTGGTCGTTGCGCTGGTACTGCAGGTCGACCAATTGGCGCAGCACACCGTCGCGCCGGTAGCGACCGCCGACCCGCAGCCGCACCACCGTCGCGCCGTAGTCGACCGGCGCGCCCAGGCCGTAGATGCAGGAGACGGAGGCGACGATGATCACGTCGCGACGCTCGAAGAGCGCCCGCGTCGCCGCGTGCCGCAGCTTGTCGATCTCGTCGTTGCGCGACGAGTCCTTCTCGATGTAGGTGTCGCTCCGGGGCAGATAGGCCTCGGGCTGGTAATAGTCGAAGTAGCTCACGAAGTACTCGACCGCGTTGTTCGGGAAGAACTCCCTGAACTCGCTGTAGAGCTGGGCGGCGAGTGTCTTGTTGTGCGCCAGGACCAGCGTCGGCCGCTGGTGCCGCGCGATGACGTTGGCGAGGGTGAAGGTCTTCCCGGTGCCAGTCGCTCCCAGCAGGGTCTGGGCCGGCAGGTCTCTGGCCAGCCCGTCGGCGAGCTTGTCGATGGCCTGCGGCTGGTCGCCCGTGGGCTTGAAGTCGGCGACGAGCTCGAAGTCCGGCATGGGCCTCCGAGTCTACAGCGTGACCCGGCAGTCCCCCGAGGGTCCTACCCTGTCGGTACCCATCGCACCCATTGAGGGAAGCCCGAGCGCGGCTCATCCTTGTGCCCAAGTCATCGAGCCGGAGACGAGCCATCCTCGACCAACGAGCCCGGGGGATCCTGCCGACCAGCGACGACCATCGCGCGCGACGCCGCGTGCCGTGCCGCCGTGCCTCCGCCCTGCGACGCGGGCGGACAGGCGGCCAGAGCATGGTCGAATTCGCGCTGATCCTGACGCCGCTGATGATGATCCTGCTGGGCATCATGCAGATCGCCCTCGTGCTGCACGCATACGTGAGCATCGAGAACGCCGCCCGCGAGGGAGCGCGCGAGGCGACCATCTACCTCTACGATCGGACCAAGACCAAGCTGCAGAACGACGAGGGCCGCGCGAACGCCGCCCGGAACGGCATCCTGGCCTCGATGGGCGTCCTTTCCAGGACCGCGCCGCAGTTCGCCGGCACAGGCAGCTGGACCGCCAGCGGCTCGACCTACACGTCGGGCGATGTGCGCATCACCTACTCGCTGCCCACGGGCGTGACCGAGAGCGACCCGCGCACCGGCCAGTACGTGCGCGTGCAGGCGACCTACCACCTCGACCTGATCATCCCCTTCATCGCGGCCATGCTGCCGCACGACGCGAGCAACCGGATGACGCTCACGGGCGACGTGACCATGGTCGTCAACTGACCATGCCACCCGGGATGTTCCCGCCGCGCCGCGGGGCGCAGGCGGGCCAGACGCTGGTGCTCGTGGCGCTCTGGCTGGCCGTGCTGCTCGGCTTCGCCGCCATCGCCGTCGATACGAGCCGCTTCCTGGCCGAGCGCCGCTTCCTGCAGAACGCGGCCGATGCCGCCGCGCTGGCCGGGGCGAACAAGCTGGTGGCCGGCGGCACGGTGCCGGAGGCCGAGGCGGCCGCACGCGCGGTGCTGACCGAGAACTTCGGTCGCGAGCCGACCGGCAACCCGCCCTCGCAGCCGTCGGCGATCCCCATCTACACGGCCGGCCACGCCGGCGAGCCGGCCTACCTCGAGGAGGGCATCCTGGTCACCAGCGGCGAGGTGCGGGTGGCCCTGCGCAACCCGGTCAACTACACCTTCGGGCGCATCGCCGGCCTGCTCACGGCCGACGTCGGTGCGCGCGCCCGCGCCGGTTTCACGGGTGGCCTGATGCCCATCGCCGTCCGTCGCTTCGTGAACGCCCCGGGCCCAGAGGCGGGCGCCACGGCGCCCTGCCCCAACGACCAGACCCGGTTCCTCGACTTCTTCGCCACGCAGGACACCGCCTGCCTCGGTTCGGACACGGACGCCAGCCCGCGCGCCACCCCCGGGCCGGGCGCGAGCTTCGACCCCGTCGACCCGGCCTCCGACCCCGACGTGCACGGCCCGGTGGTGACCATCCTGGGACAGGGCGCGCAGCCTTCCAACGGCGCCGACTTCCGCGGCTTCATCGCGCTCGACATCCGCAACTTCTCGACCAGCACGTCGCAGGTCTACTACAACGGCATCACCTCGGGCACACCGCCCAACATCCTCAAGAACTTCGAGGCGGCCTGGGTCACCAAGGGTGGCTACCCTGGCCCGGCCTTCCCGCCGGCGACCACGCCGCCCGCCGCCGACGACCAGGTGGGCATCATCGCCGGCAATTCGACGGGCATCGTCATCGACGAGGTGGTCAAGCGCTTCGTGCCCGGCGACGAGGTGCTGGTGGCGGTCTACCCGGGCCAGGTCATGGCCATCCCCGACTTCGCCATCACGCCGCCAGGCACCGTCGCACTGCCGTCGAGCGGCACCGTGGCCGACGCCGGCTCGTTCAAGGTCTCGCGCAACCAGGCCTTCAGCGGCCAGGTGACCCTCTCCACGCTGGCCGACACGCTCGACCCTGCAAACCCCATGGTGCTGGGCACGCTCGTGGGCGCGCAGCCCTTCACCTACGATCCCAACCCGGTGACGCCCTCCCTGGGCGGCGGCGCCTCGGTGGACATGGAGAACGCCACCACTTCGGGCGCCACGCCGGGCATCTATGCACTCTGGGTCCAGGGTCAGGCCGGCAGCCCCTACCTCACCACGAAGTGGGAACCGTTCACGCTCAAGGTGGGCACCGTGACGCGCGACTTCACGCTCACTGCGGACGCCTCGAGCAACGATGCCCTGAGCGTCGGCGATACCGTCACCTTCAACCTGACCTTGACCAATGCGCCCAGCAAGAACACCAACTTCGGCAACCCGGTCAACCTCTGCCTCGACCCGCCGCTGCCCGCCGGCGTCGGCGCCACCAGCCTGCCCACCAGTTGCACCGGCTCGCCCACGGTCACGCCCAGCAGGAACGGCTCGAGCTATACGCTGTCGATCAACACGGGCACCATGGCACCGGGGGCGTATCGTTTCATCGTGCGCGCTACCGGCACCAATGCCGACTCGACGCCCAGCAAAGTCACCCACCTGCTGCCGCTGACGGTCAACGTGGCGCCGTCGGGTGCCAGCGGCAGCGACCAGTACATCGACATCGTCGGCTTCGCCGTGATGCGCATCGCGACGGTCGACCCGAACTTCGTGGAGGCCTACGCCATCACGCCCGTGGTGGCCGACATGAACGACCCGTCACTGCGCCGGGGCCAGACCGTCCGCCTGCTGCCCTGGTAGCCGACCTGGTCGCCAGCACTTCGTCCGAGGAGGGATGACCGCCCGTGGAACTGGAATACGAGGACAACAGCCGCCGCCGCAAGATCCTCATCGTGGTCGGCATCGTCCTGGCACTGGTGGCCGGCGGGGCGGCCTTCTTCCTGATCACGCAGGCGCAGAACCAGGGTCCCGGCCAGGTGACCACCCGGCAGGTCGTCGTCGCCGCGCGCGACATCCCGGCCAAGACCGTGCTCGCGGCGAGCGACCTGACGCTCCTTCCGTTGCCCGACGGCCCGGCGGTGGCGCAGGCCATCACCGACCCCGCGCAGGCCGTCGGCCGGGTCACGGCCGTGGCCATCTTCGCCCAGCAGCCGCTCAGCCCGAACCTGCTCGCCTCGTCCACGGCCGGCAGCCAGTTCAGCATCCTCGGGCCGACCGAGACGATCTCGCCCGACTCGCCCGATTGGCGCGCCGTCGCGGTCAACGTGCCGGACGAACGAGCGGTGGCAGGCCAGATCCAGGCCGGCCAGCTGGTGGACATCTTCGTCACCGTCCAGGTCAACGTGACCGTGCCCGTCCCCGGGCAGGCTCCGCCCGGCGCGACGCCTGCCCCGCAGCAGAGCCCGGGCGACTTCTATACCGACAAGTCGACCAAGCTGACCTACCAGGCGGTGCCGGTGCTGGCGCGCCAGGGCACGCTTTACATCCTCAAGGTGCGCACGCACGACGCCGAAGAGATCAATCATCTGCTCGCCGCCGGCAACGCCAGCTTCAGCTTCGCTCTACGCGCCGAGGGTGACGCCCGCGTCATCGACCCGGCCGACTACGGTGAGACGACCAACAAGATCATCGAGGAGAAGGGACTGCCCATCCCCGAGGTCTACCCCAAGTAGGCCCGGACCGGTCCGACGCTAGGGCGTCGGTCGGGGCGATGTCTCCCAGGCGGCCGCCAGGGCGGCGCGCAACGCGTCCTCCACCGCCTCTCGCGTCTGTGCCATGGAACCGTCGGTCCGGATGCGCCGGGTCGCGGCCGCTGCGTGGCGTTCTGCGAAGTCAGCGCCCTGGGCCGCCAGCCGGCGCTCGATGTCGCTTTCCGTGAAGCCGCGGGCCCGCAGCCGGCCGAGCTGGTTGGCCGGGCTGCACTCGACCAGCCAGACCTCGTGGCAGTCACGTGCCAGGCCACCCTCGATGAGCTTGATGGCCTCGATGACCACGAACGGCACGCCGGCCGCCTCCGCCTCGGCCAGGGCGGCCAGGATGCGCTCCCGGACGGCCGGGTGGACGATGCGCTCGAGATCCGCCAGCGCCGCCGCGTCGCTGAAGACGATGGCCGCCAGCGCCGCACGGTCCAGCTGGCCGTCGGCTGTGATGACGGAGGACCCGAAGCGGTCGGCGATGGCCGCCAGCACGGCGCTGCCCGGCGCCGTCACCGCGCGCGCCTCCACGTCCGCGTCGATGACCCGTCCGCCGGCGTCGGCCAGCCAGCGCGCGACCGACGACTTGCCGCAGCCGATGGGCCCGGTCAGCCCGATGCGCAGCGCCGTCTCAGTGCTCATCGGGGTGCCCGCTCCTCGAGCACAAGCCAGGCATCCTCGGCCTGGCTGAGGGCGGCGTCCACGTCCACGAGCTCGCTGGTCAGCCGCCGTAGCTCCACGAAGTTGGCCTGTACCGCCGGATCGCGCAGCGCCAGCTCCAGGTGGCTCTTGCGCAACCCCAGTCGCGTCAGGTCGGCCTCGACGGCCGACTTCTGGCGCCGATAGGCATCCTTGCTGAGCCGTGCCATGCCGCCACGCGGCGAGGTCGTCGGCACGGCGTCGCGGCTCACGCCCGACGCCATCTGGGCCTCGGATCGCGGGCCCACCCGGCCACGTCCATCCAGGTCGGCGGCGGCCCGGCGGCGCGCCGCCTCATCGGCCGCCGACCAGCCGTCGGCCACGGCCGCCCGCCACTCCCGGTAGCCGCCGTCGAAGGGCACGACGCGTCCCGGTGCACCGGCCGCGCCCGCCTCGACCACCCAGAGCGACTCGCAGACCGTCTCCAGCAGGCGCCGATCGTGGGAGACCGCGACGACGGTCGCCGCCGACTCGCGCAGGAAGGTCTCCAGCGCCTCGCGCGCCGGGATGTCGAGGTGGTTGGTCGGCTCGTCGAGCAGGAGCAGGTTGGCGGAAGCGATGCCCAGGATGGCCAGCTCGAGTCGAGAGCGCTCGCCGCCCGAGAGCTCGGCCACGGGCTTGAAGACGTCGTCACCGCTGAACAGGAAGCGCGCCAGGTAGGAGCGTGCCGGTCCCGGATCGAGCGGCGCGGCCTGGACGAGCGCGTCAAGCACCGTGGCGCCCGGGAACGCCCGCGCGCGCACCTGGGCGAGGTAGCCCGGCTGGACGCCGCTGCCGAGGCGCAGCTGCCCGTCCAGCAGCGGCAGCTCCCCGGCCAGCGTGCGCAGCAGCGTCGTCTTGCCGGCCCCGTTGGGCCCGACCACGCCGATGCGCTCGCCGCGCCGGGCGTCGAGGCGTGGAACGCTCACGATGGGCGTGGCCGGAGCGGCGCCCTGCGCGGGGAAGCCGACGAGCGCATCGCGCAGGCTGACCACCTGGTCGCCGGAGCGCACCGGCCCACGGCGCAGCGGCCCCTCCACCGGCAGCGACAGCCTCCGGTCGGCGCGGGGTCCGTCGAGTGGCTGGAGCGCCGCCAGACGCCGCTCGTGCTCGTGCATCTTGGAGTACTTGCGGTGGCTCCGGTAGCGCTGCACCAGCTCCCTCTCGCGGACGATGGCGGTGGCCCGCTCGTCCGCCTCGCTGCGCCGCCGCGCGTCGGCCGCCTCGCGCTGCACCAGGTAGGCCGAGTAGCCGCCTCGGAAGGCCTGCAGGCGGCGGTCGCGCAGCTCCCAGATACGCGTCACCACCCCGTCGAGGAAGGCCCGATCGTGCGAGGCGACCAGGAGCGCCCGCTCGCGCCGCACCAGCGTCGCCTCGAGCCACTCGAGGGCGGCCAGGTCGAGGTGGTTCGTCGGCTCGTCCAGCAGCAGCAGGTCCGGGTCGGCGATGAGCAGGCGTGCCAGCGCCGCCCGCGTCTGCTCGCCCCCCGAGAGCGCCGTCGGCGGGCGTTCCCAGTCGGCGTTCTCGAAGCCGAGGCCGGAGAGAGCCTCGTCCACGCGCTGGTCGAGGCGGTAGCCGTCGAGCGCCTCGAAGGCCGCTCTCAGCTCCGCGTAGCGCGGGCTGCCGACTGCCTCGGCTCCGGCGGCTTCCAGCACCGCCAGCTCCCGCTCCAGCCGCCCCACCTCGACCGCCCCCGCACGCACGGCCGCCCGCAGCGTGGGCGCCCCGGCGAAGCTGGCGTCGAGGTTAGCCTCCTGCCGCAACAGGCCGATGCGCAGGCCGCGCTTGCGGGCGACCCGGCCCCCGTCCGGCTCGTCGTCGCCGGCCGCCAACCGCAGGAGCGTCGTCTTGCCGGCCCCGTTGGGGCCGACCAGGCCAACGCGGTCCCCCTCGGCCAGCGCCGCGCTGACCCGGTCGAGGATGACGAAGGTGCCGATCTCGCGATGGACGGACTCGAGGCGGAGCAGCGACACCTCAGCCCCCGGCCGCCCGGCGAGCGCCGACCGCGCCCTCGCCGGCAGGCAGCTCGCTCCAGCGCGGGCCGTGCCGGCCCCGGCTGCGCGCCGCCTGCAGCAGCCGCGCCGTCGCCTCGGAACGATCCGCCGCCGGCAGTCGCTGGCACCAGGAGCAGAAGTGGGTGCCGCGCGCCCCGAGCACGATACGGCGCACCCGCCGGCCGCACCGCCAGCAGGGCTGGCCGGTGCGCTGGTAGACCGCCAGGTGGTGCTGCATCTCGCCGTCGCCGTCCGGTGCCGTGTAGTCGTCGATGGAGCTCCCGCGACGGCGCACTGCCTCCTCCAGCACCTCGCGCACCGCGCCGTAGAGGCGGCGCTCATCCGCCGGACGGAGCGACGCGGCGCGGCGCAGCGGGTGCAGGCGGGCGCGCCAGAGTGCCTCGTCGGCGTAGATGTTGCCCACGCCGGCCAGGAAGGATTGGTCCAGCAGGAGCGGCTTCAGGCGCCCGCGGCGGGCGCGCAGCAGGTCCCGGAAGCGGCGCAGCGTCAGCGCCTCGTCAAGCGGCTCGGGCCCGAAGCCGGCGAAGAGGTCGACCGCCTCGTCGGCTCCCAGCACGCCCGCCTCGGAGCGACGGTAGAGGCCGAGCCGGGCGAACTTGCGCACGTCGCGCAGGCGCAGCTCGCGGCCGTCCTCGAAGGCGGCCGTGAAGTGCACGTGGCGATCGCGCGGCGTGGTCACCGGCAGCACGAAGAGCTGGCCGGTCATCTTGACCTGGATGGCCAGTGCCGCCTCACCGGAGAGGGGCAGCACCAGCCACTTGCCGCGCCGCGTCACGTCCAGGATCTCGCGCCCGCCGAGGCCGGCTAGGAACGCCGCCGGCGCCGGGTGCTTCACCTGGCGCGGCCAGTCCAGCCAGGCCTCGCGCACGACCGCCCCGACGACCAGCGGCCGCAGCTCACGCGCGATCGTCTCGACCTCGGGCAGCTCAGGCATCGAGCGGCGTCATCGACTCCCAGTCGTCGCCGACCTTGACGTCCACGTCGAGGGGCACGTCGAGCGGCAGCGCCTGCGACATCACCTCGCGCACCACAGGCGCCAGCACCGGCACCTCGTCGCGCGGCACCTCCAGCAACAGCTCGTCGTGCACCTGGAGCAGCATCCGCGCGCCGGAGCCCCCGCGCCGCAGCCGCTCGGCGACGCGGATCATGGCGATCTTCATGATGTCGGCGGCAGTGCCCTGGATGGGCATGTTGATGGCCATCCGCTCGCCGGCGGCGCGCAGGTTCGGGTTGCGCTGAGAGAGCTCCGGGATCCAGCGCCGTCGGCCGAGCAGCGTGGTCACGTAGCCCTGCTGGCGGGCCAGGTCGCGGATGTGCAGCATGTAGTAGCTGATGCCGCTGTAGGTCGCGAAGTAGCGGTTGATGAACTCCTGCGCCTCGGCGCGGGGGATGCCGGCGCGCGTTGAGAGGCCGTAGTCGCTCATGCCGTAGGCGATGCCGAAGTTGACCATCTTGGCCATCGAGCGCTCGGCGTGGCTGACGTCGCCGGGATCCTTGTGCAGTACCCGGGCGGCCGTCTCGCGGTGGATGTCGGCGTGGCGTGCGAAGGCCTCGGTCAGCCCCGCGTCACCCGAGACGTGGGCCAGGATGCGCAGCTCGATCTGGCTGTAGTCGGCGGCCAGCAGGGTGCGCTCCGGGTCGCCGGCAACGAAGGCGCGCCGGATGCGCCGCCCCAGGTCGGTGCGGATGGGGATGTTCTGCAGGTTCGGGTCCGACGAGGAGAGGCGCCCGGTCGATGCGACCGCCTGGTGGAAGGTCGTGTGCAGCCGCCCGGTGCGCGGGTCGAGCAGCGCCGGCAAGGCATCGACGTAGGTGCTCTTGAGCTTGGTGTAGACGCGCCAGTCGAGCAGCTTCTCGATCATCGGGTGGGCGCCGCGCAGCTCCTCGAGCACCGATGCGTCGGTCGAGTAGCCCGTCTTGGTGCGCTTGCCCCTGGGCAGGTCGAGCTCGAAGAAGAGGACCTGCTCGAGCTGCTTGGGACTGCCCAGGTTGAACTCGTGGCCGACGCTCTCGTGGATCTCGCGCTCGAGCCGCTGGATCTCGACCGAGAAGGTGCGTGCCAGCTCGTCCAGCGCGGCCCGGTCGATGGCCACACCCGTCGCCTCCATGCGTGCCAGGACGGGGATGAGCGGCAGCTCGATCTCCCGCAGCAGCCGGTCCAGCCCAGCGGTTGCCAGGTCCGGCTCCATCGAGCGGCGCACCGCGTCGGCGGCGAGCGCCTCGACCGCGGCGTGCTCCGCTCCGCCCAGCGTGCCCACTGCCGGCAGCTCGAGCGAGAGGCGCTCGGCACAGATGTCGGTCAGCGTCTGGCTGCGCAGTGAGGCATTGAGCAGGTAGGCCGCGATCTGGGTGTCGAAGGCGGCCGCCGGCAGGGCCAGGGTGTCGGCGTTGCGCAGCGTGCCGTCGGGGTCGCGCCGCGCCAGCTCCACGCCCAGCAGCCGCTTCAGGTCGTGTCCGGCCACGGGCCTGTCGGCGGCCAGGAGCGCCTCGAGCAGCGCCTCCGCTCGCTCCGCGTCCGCGGCCACGATGCGGCCGTCCGCGCCGGCCATGGCCAGCCCGAGCAGCCGCCCGCGCCGCGGTCGCGGGTCGTCGATGGCGATGCCGAGGCCGAGCATCGGCTGGGCGGACAGCCAGCCCGCGACATCGACCCCGGGCTCGAACCGGTCAAGCACTCCCGCGCCACGGATGGCGGCCTCGAGCCGTGCACGCGGGTCGGTCTCATGGAGTTCGACCCGTGGGGCGGCCGCGGCCTCGGGTGGCCCGGCGGCGGCCGGAGCGGCCACGGTCGCGGCGGCAGTGCCGCCGCCCGTCGCGTCGTCAGCCTTCGCGCCGTCGGCCCGGCCGCCGGTCGTGGCCGCTTCCAGCCGGTCGAAGTCGAGGCTGAGCTGGAGCCCGCTCCCCTGGCCCACCAGCGAACCGGCGCGCGTCGTCGCCGGGGCACGGCCGGCGACCTGCACCGCCGGGATGGGCGAGCTGGCGTCGGCGCGCCGCAGCAACTCGCCCGGCGCGAGCACCTCCTCGCCGGAGACTGCCGGCAGTCGCTCCACCAGCGAGCGGAACTCGTAGTCGCGGAAGAGGCGGATGACCTCGCTCCGGTCGTACTCGCCGAGGCGTGCGTCGCCCAGCTCGAGCGCCACGGGCAGGTCGCGCCGGATGGTCACCAGCTCGCGGCTGGCCAGCACGCGCTCGCGATGCTCGGCGAGCGCCTGGCGCAGCTTCTCGCGCTTGACCTCATCGAGGCGCTCGAAGAGCGCGTCGAGCGTGCCGAACCGCTGCAGCAGCTCGGCGGCCGTCTTGTCGCCGACGCCGGGCACGCCCGGGATGTTGTCGGTCGTGTCGCCCTTGAGCGCCTTGAAGTCGACCATCTGCTCCGGCCGCAGGCCGTAGCGCTCCTCGATGCGGGCCGGATCGTAGACGACCGTCTGCTGTACGCCACCGCGGGTCGTCATCAGGTGCGTCCGCTCGCTGACCAGCTGGAGCATGTCCAGGTCGCCCGAGACGATGGTCGTCTCGATGCCCTCGGCCTCCGCCTGGCGGGTGAGCGTGCCGATGAGGTCGTCCGCCTCGAAACCCTCGAGCTGGAAGATCGGGATACGGAAGGCCTCGATCAGCTGGCGCACCTTGGGGAACTGGTCGCGCAGGTCGTCGGGCATCTTCTGGCGGGTCGCCTTGTAGTCGGCGAAGGCCTCGTGCCGGAAGGTCGGGCCGGCCAGGTCGAAGCAGGCGATGACGTACTCGGGCCGCACGTCCTGGAAGCCGCGCAGGACGATGCTCCAGAAGCCGAAGACGGCGTTGACCAGCTCGCCTCGGCTGGTCGTGAGCGGCGTGTTGAAGAGCGCGAAATAGGCCCGGTAGATGAGGCCGTTCGCGTCCAGGAGCATGAGGCGGGGCACGACGCCAGTGTACGCAGCGTGCCGCCGCCGCGGCAGCGGCCGGTCGGGTCAGCGGCTCGCGCGGCCTCGCGCCACGGCCCTCAGCGTGAACATCAGCGCCGCGGCCACGATCAGCCCGAGGCCGGCCAGCAGACCCAACGGCTGGCCCGCGGGCGAGGTCTCTCGATCTGGTGCCGCCTGGTCCTTGCCCACCGCGGGCGGAGCGGACTCCTCGCCGGCCACGCCGACCACGCCACCACTCGCGTCGGACGGGACCTGGCTCGGCGCTGCCGCGCCGACGGCCGGGCTGGCAGCCGGGCTCGAGAGCCGATCGG
>DASSPM010000004.1:0-21880 GCA_035699625.1 Candidatus Limnocylindrales bacterium
CGTCGCGCCCACGACGATCTCCGAGGGCGGGAAGGGCTGGCCGATGCGCTCGAGCAGGTCGCGGAACCTCTGGCGATCCTCGGCCATCTCGATGGCCTCCAGCGGCGTGCCCAGGAGCCGCGCGCCGGTGCGCTCGAGGACGCCGCTGCGGGCGAGCGCAACGGCCAGGTTGAGCGCCGTCTGGCCGCCCAGACCGGCCAGGATGCCGTCCGGCCGCTCGCGCTCGATGATCCGCTCGACCACCTCGACCGTCAGCGGCTCGAGGTAGACCGCGTCCGCCACGCCCGGGTCGGTCATGATCGTGGCCGGGTTGGAGTTGAGCAGGATGGTCCGGATGCCCTCGTCGCGCAGGGCGCGGCAGGCCTGCGTGCCGGCGTAGTCGAACTCGGCCGCCTGGCCGATGACCACCGGCCCGGAACCGAGGATGAGCACCGAGCGCGGGCGACCCTCGACGGCGGCCGCGCCCGGGGCGCGCTCGGCGGGCGCGGCGATGCTCACGCAGCGCCTCGCCCGGCACGGGCGGCGTGGCGCGCGGCGGCTCGCTCCACGAAGCGGTCGAAGACGTCGAGCGCATCGAGCGGCCCGGGCGACCCCTCGGGGTGGTACTGCACCGTCTCGAGCGGCAGCTCGCGGTGGCGCAGGCCCTCGACCGAGCCGTCGTTGAGGTTGCGCTGGCTGACGTAGAAGCCGCTCGCCCCCGGCAGCGACTCGGCCACCACCTGGACCTCGTGGTTCTGGGCGGTGACGCGCACCCGGCCGGTGTCCTCGTCGAGCACGGGGTGGTTGGCGCCGTGGTGGCCGAAACGGAGGCGCCGCGTTTCGGCGCCGGCGGCACGCCCGACGAGCTGGTGGCCGAGGCAGATGCCGAGCAACGGGCGGCCGTCGGCGATGACGGCACCGGCCATCGCCACGGGCCCCTCGAGACGGGCCGGGTCGCCCGGCCCCGGGGAGAGGACCACCCCGTCCACGTCCGCGGCGAGCACCTCCGCTGCGGCGGCGACGTGCGAGAGGACGCGCACCCGGGCGCCGCGCCGGCGCAGGCCACGCACGATGTTGGTCTTGAGGCCGAGATCGACCACGGCCACCAGGGGACCCTCACCCTCGCCTAGCTGGTACGGCTCGCGCACGGACACCTGGCCCACGAAGTCCTCGTCCTCCCAGCGGGGCACGGCACGAGCCGCCGCCACGGCGGCGTCGGGATCGGTCTGGCCGGGCGCGGTCACGATGACCCGTTGCGTCCCGGTGCCCCGAAGCTGGCGAGCCAGGGCGCGCGTGTCGACGCCGGCGATGGCCGGCACACCCGTGGTCCGCAGCAGGTGCACCACCTGGCGCGCACGGCCCGCGACGGCGGCCGTGGCGTGTGCCACGACCAGGCCCCGCAGCCAGGGACGCTCCGACTGGTCGTCCTCGCCGAGGCGGCCGTAGTTGCCGATGAGGGGGTAGGTCATGACGACGACCTGGCCGGCGTAGGACGGGTCTGTGCAGACCTCCTGGTAGCCGGTCTGGCTGGTGTTGGCGACGAGGTCGCCGCCGGCAGACTGCGGGGCGCCGAAGGCGACGCCGGGGAAGACGCTGCCGTCCTCGAGGGCCACGAGGGCGGGCCCGAGCGCGCCGATGCGCGGATCGACGACGGCGTCCGGCGGGATGGGCAGCGGCGACGGCACGACCACCGGCCGTGGCGCGGCGGTGGTCGATTCGGTCATGCGCGCTCGCCTCCCACTGCGGCCTCTCAGGACCGCTCCTTGCCGGCCTCACGGGACCGGACGTTCCGGGATGAGGCTAGCGTAGCACGGCCCCGGCGGCCGCCGCCGGGGCCGGCTGAGCGGGACCATCGGTCGGCTTGCCGACGCCATGGTGGGGCACCAGACTGGCAGCGTGGGCGAGGCCATCGAGTCCGTCTTTCGCGCCATCGGGCGGGCCATCCTGACCGTCGGCGGCGCCATGGGCGACGTCCTGGGCGGCGCCTGGGAGAGTCTCGAGGGCGCCCTGGGCGGCCCGAACGGCCTGCTCATCCTCTTCGGCATCGGGCTGGCCGCGCTGGTCGGGGTGCTGGTGCTGGCGCGGCGTCCCTGATACGGGGTCCCGCAGGATCGGCGCGGCGTCGGCCGATGGACAGCGGAAGGTCCCCGAGGGTCACCTGTCACATCCCGGGAGACCCTGGATGCGAACCTCGAGGACCTTGCCCCACTGGTGTACCCGGTGAGCCTTGCAGGACGGCTTGCAGGGGCGGGCCGGGTCACGGCCAGGTGGTGCCCGGAGGCAACGAGCAGAGCCCCCCGCACGGCGCGGCCGGCGAGGGGCTCCGACGGGTCGGTCAGGTGGTGAGCCGCGAAGGATTCGAACCTTCAACCTAGGGATTAAGAGTCCCTTGCTCTACCGTTGAGCTAGCGGCCCGGGTGGCGGATTCTACACGAGGCCCGACGGCGCGAGGCGTGTCGGGCCGGCGCCGGTCACGGGGTCACCGGGTTGGAGACGCTGACCGTCACCGGCAGGCTCGTCACGCTGTCCCAGGCGCCCAGGCCGTCGTGGCGGACGGTGGCCACGGCGGTCAGCTGGTGGGTGCCGTCGGCATACCAGGTGGTATCCCAGACGGCTCTCCAACCGTCGCCGGGCGTGGTATCGCTGCCCAGCCAGCCGTACCCGTCGGCGTAGAACTCGACACTGTCGACGACGAAGCCGTTGAGCGCGCCCATGGCCGCGCTGACCGGGACGGTCGTGCCGCTCACCGTGGCGCCGGAGACGGGCACGCTGATCGAGACGTTGGGCAGGACGATCTCGGGTGTCGGGTCCGTGCCAACGCGACCGCCGGCGTCGACCACGCGGACCGTGACGGCCGTACTGGCCGCCCCGGGCGTCCACGTGCGCTCATAGGGCGCCGTGTAGTCCTGGGCCACCATGTTCGTGCCGACCAGCCACTCGACGCGGCTGATCGGCGTGCTCGCTGAGGCATAGGCCTCCGCCCTGAGCGTGCCGGCCCGGCCCGAGATGAGCTGCTCCGTCGCCTGGTAGACCGTCGGCGAGGTGAGGTAGATCGCGCGGCTGGCACTCGTGACGGCAAGGCCGCCGGAGTCGACCACGCGCGCGGCCACCTGGTGGGAGCCGTCCGGCAGCGACGCCGTGACCCACCGGCCACCGTAGGGGGCCGTCGTGTCGGTGGCCCGCAACACCCCGTCCACGAACAGTTCGACACGAGCCACGCTGCGGCCGGCGGCCGTGTAGGCGCTGGCGGTGGCCGTCCAGTCGAGCCAGCCCCCCACCGCGGCGCCGTCGGCAGGCGTGACCAGGGAGACGCTCGGGTTGCCCACGGTGACCGACGCCAGAGCCGAGTACGAGACCCGGCCGAAGGTGTCCACGGTGGCGGCCTGGATCTTCAGGACGGTGCCGTTCGCATAGGCCCCGGTGGCGATGGTCGTGCCGTACGGCGCGCTCGTGTCGGCGCCCAGCCAGCTGCCGTTGACGTTGAAGTCCACGCGGGCGATGGCGCTGCCCGTTGGTGCCGTGGCGGTGGCCGTGACGGGCAGCGAGTCGCCGCCCACGATCGAGCCGTTGGCGGGCGCCGTGAGGCTGATCGCGGGCCGCGGCAGGGTCTCCCAGCGGGTCGTGCCGCCGCGCGCCAGGAAGACGTTGCGGGCGGTGTTCCAGTACCGGTAGAGGTACGACGTCGAAGGCGGGTTGGTGTGGAAGTAGGTGTTCTTGCGGCAGTCGAGCAGCTCGGGCACGGTGACGGCACAGATCTTCTTCATGACCACGCCGGCGCCGTCCACGTAGCACATGACATCCGACTCGTCGTAGCAGTGGCCGTTGTACGTGGCGTAGGGCGCGTTGCGCTGCACGCCGCCGAGGGTGTGAACGACCTCGTGCGCTGCGACCTCGCCGATCTTCAGGTTGCTCAGGCCGTAGCCAAGGCAGGGGCCCATGAAGACCCGGGCCAGCATCCCGCCACGGTTGTTGTAGTTGTAGCTCGAGGCGCGCGTGTCGCGGGCGAGCATGGCGATGCCGCCACAGAAGGGGCCCTGCTCGGTGAAGACGAGCGCCTTCTCGGTCGACTTGAGCAGGCCGCGGCTGGTCAGGTTCCGCGCCAGATAGGAGGGATCCGTGTAGCTCAGGTTGGCCGAGGTCGCGATGACCGCCAGGCGGCAGGTCGAGCTGACGCGCCACTTGACGTGGCGCGTGCCCTTGGTCTGGTTGGCCGAGCGGTTGATGATGTAGTCGGCCGTGGCGACGGCCTCCTTGATGCGCGGCAGGCGCTGGCTGAACCGATTCGTGGTGCCGCTGTGATAGATGTAGAAGACGCGCACGTAGGGACCGGTCGAGTAGCAGGGGATCCGGTTCGGCTGGACGGGCGCGGTGAGGCTGACGCTGTCGATGATGGCCGAGGGCGTGCTGCTGGCATCGGCCGAGCCGGCGTCGGCGTGTCCGTGGGCCGCGTGGTCGTGCCCCGTCCCCAGCAGGCCGGCTGCGTGGTCGGCGCCGTGGGTGCATGGCTTGTCGGGCTGGGCGACCGGAGCATCGAGCGCTTCGAAGAGGCCCTCGCAGACGCCACTGCCCGCCTTGAGGCCGCGTTTCGCCAGCTGGGCCGCATCGAGCCGGTGCAGGTCCGCGGCCTCGACTCCCGTGGCCGGCGCCACGCCGGGATCGGCAGCCAGGACCGGCATCGGCGGCATGATGGAGAGGCCCAGCAGGAGAAGGGAGGTGAGGGTCGCGGGCAGGCGGCGAGGCGTCCGGCGCGGCATGGGTCCCCCCTGTGGAGCACGGATGATGGCCAGCCGATGCTAGGGCCGCGGGTCGGCCGGAGCATCATCCGTTTGCAGTAGTGCCTCGGCGCAGCGAGCGGCGGACGGCCGGATCGCCCCTAGGCCGTGTCGCCTCCGGCAGCGACCGTGGCCATGTAGGCGCGCACCTCGGGCCTCGCCTCGAGTCGGCTGCGGAAGTACTCGTTCACGCCGGTCATCGCCTCGGCCCGGGCTGCCTCCACATCGGCGGAGCGCGCCGCCTCCGCACCGGCGCGCGCGAGGCCATCGCGGATGCGCAGCAGGTGACCGAGGATGCGCGACTCGGCCTCGCCCTCCAGCACGCCGGCAGCCGCAACGGCCAGGGCGTCGGCCTGGCCCAGGCAGGTCTCGACGTCCAGCACGGCACCCGGCGCGGCGGCCTCCTCCAGCGAGCGGGTCAGCGACCAGACCTGGTAGAGCACCGTGGCCGGCTCGTCGAAGAGCTCGCGCACGTAGGCCGCCTCGGCATAGCGTCCGGTGAGGCGGAAGACGTTGTACATGCGGCGTGCGGCCTTGCCGTAGTTCGGCTCCTTGGTGAGGTACTTGCGCACCTCCGCCTCGAGTTGCTCGACGTAATCGTCCACCGCGTCGGCCGCGACCTCGCGCGCCAGGCGCGTGAACAGCGGGATCGAGCCCGCCTCGAGGTACACCTCCTGGAAATACGGGTCGAGGAACCCGTCGAGCGGCGTGATCGAGCCGTCAGGCGCCTCCCAGGTGACGTCGAGCATGTTGCTCGCGTTGGCCACGCGGCGACGGAGAGGGTCGGCCACGACCCAGTCGAGCTTGCACCAGCCCGGTTCCGCGGCGACGTCGTCCCAGACGAGCGTGGCCTCGCCACCGTCGGGGCGCTGGACGGTGATGACGCCGGCGTCGATCTCCTCGGGCGTCCAGGCGATGGGCGCGCCGGCCTTGAAGGGGCGCCCGTCGCGCACCACGTCGAAGGGATAGCCGCCGAACTTGACCTCGATGAGACGGAAAGTGGAGCCGGCGCGCGTGGTGAGCGCCTTGTGGCGCATCAGGTCGGCCAGGATGCGCGTGGCCTCGGTGCGCGTGGGGGCCGTGATATGGACCCGTTCGAAGAAGTCGGCGTCGCCCGGGAAGCTCTGGATCTTCGACTGCGCCGCCGAGCCCGAGAGGGCGAGCGCGGTGGTCACGTCGGGCGGGCGGTCCTCGAAGCCGACGAGGCGGCCGATCTCGCGGAAGCGCTCCAGTTCGCTCGGCTCGAAGTCGAGCATGGTGACCCGGTGGCCGTAGACCCCCGAGGCGATGTCGACCACGATGTCGCCGCCGGCGGCCTGAGCGGTCATGGCGGCCAGCCAGCGCTCGGCTTCGACCTCGTTCATCTCGACACCCATGCGCGCCGCCGACTCGATGAGGCCGGCAACGGCGTCCGCACGCGCCTCCGGGTCGGCGGTGGTGGCGGGCGTAGGCGACTCGGGTGCTGTCGTCATGGCTCCCCCGTGCGATGCGTCGGTCAAGCCTAGCCGATGCGACCGCCGGGGCCGAGAACGGCCTATCGCTGTGGCTCGGGACCCTCGGCCAGGCCGAGACGGACGGCGATGCCGGCGGCCTCCACCCGGCCGTCCACGTTGAGCTTGCCCAGGATGTTCGAGACGTGAACGCTGGCCGTCTTGGGGCTGATGAAGAGCCGCTCCGCGATCTCGCGGTTGCTGTGACCCTCGGCGACGAGAGCCAGCACCTCACGCTCGCGTGGCGTCAGCCCCAGGCGGGTACCGATGTCATCGCTGGCGGCCGGCCCCCCTGCCCCGGACGTCTCGCTCGCGCCGGCCGCGTCCAGCTCGATGCGCGCGCGCCGGGCCAGGTCGGCCACGGCCGTGGCCAGCGGCCCTTGCGCGACGGGTGCCAGGAGCGCCGCCGCACGGCGCAGCTCATCCCCGGCCGCAGCGCGCCCCCCTGCTCGCGCCAGACCCGCCTCTCCTGCTCGGTAGCGCGCGTAGGCCTCGTCGGCCGGGAGTCCCAGCGCCGCCCAGCGGTCGGCCAGGCGGGACCAGCGCCGGGCGGTCGCGCGACCATCGGTTCGGGCGCGCTCCAGCTGGATCTGCTCGCTCAGCACCGCCGCCTCCTCGATGCCGGCGGCCGCCAGCCGCCGCAGCTCCGCCGCGGCATCCCGTGCCAGCGTTTCGGCTGCCGCGCGAGCCTCGGCCAGGCGTGCCGCGTGACGTGCCGTGCGCGCCTCCCGCATCGCGTCCGCCGCCGCCTGCGATCCCAGCGCGCGTAGCCTGCCGCGCCAGAGCCCTCGGCCGGCGCCTGCCGCAAGGCCGGCCGCTGCGGCGCTCAGGGCGTCGGCCAGGCGACCCTCGGCGAGGGCGAGCTCGACACCCGCCAGCGTGGCGATGGCCGGGTCCGGACCGGCCGGGTCGAGACCTGACGCGGTGGCGGCCTCAAGGTGGAGCCGCGCGGCCCGGGTCTCGCCGCGGCCGATCTCGAGCCGGGCGCGCTCCAATAGGAGGCGCGCGCCCTCGGCGCCCGGGCCCAGCAGCGCAAGACCAGCGCGCGTCATCACCTCGGCTTCCTGCCATCGCCCGAGGGACATCAGCGCGGCGGCGGCCGTCGCGCGCAGGCGCGTGCCGAAGGTCCGCTCAAGGCCCATCCGGCGCGCCGCCTCGAGGCCCGCCTCCGCCGCGGCCAGGGCAGCCTCCCAGCGGCCGACCTCCTCGAGCAGGGCCGCATAGCGGCTGTAGGCGAGGGCCATCGGGCCGGGCAGGCCCAGCTCGATGGCCATCTCGAGCGAGGCGCGCACGTCCTCCAGACCGGGCTCGATACGGCCCGCGGCGACGCGGTCGAGGCCCCGCACGCCGAGCGCGAGCGCCGTCTCGGCCACCGCACCGGCCGCCCGGGCCACGGCCAGCGCCTCCTCGGCCAACCGCTCCGACTCCGCCAGCCGGCCGGTCATGTGCAGCAAGCCGGCGAACTGGCCCAAGGCGTTCGCCCGGAGCGCGCTGGGCGGTTCGCCGGCCACGAGCTCGACGGCGCGCTGGGCATCGGCCAGGGCGGAGGGAACGTCCCCGGATTGCCAAAGTGACCAGCGCAGGCGTCCGTGGATCCGGGCCGCCACGGTCGGGTCGGCCTCCGGGTCGACGCCCGCCAGCGCCTCGGAGGCCAGCTGCACTGCGCGCGGATGGTCGCCCGCCAGCGAGCACGCCTCCGAGGCTCGCTGCAGCAGCCCCACCCGGTCGAGTCCGACACGATCATCCGCGTAGGGCACCGCGTCCCAGATGGCGAGGGCGCGCTGATAGAGACGGGCGGCTTCCTCGAAGGCGAAGGCGTACTCTGCGGCCTGGGCCGCCTCGACCAGTGCGGGCAGCGCGTTGGCCGGCTCTTCGGCTGACGTCCAATGGTGCGCCAGTTCCGCGGGCGAGACGGCCGAGCCGGGCTGCGCGGCCAGGGCGCGCGCGATGACGGCATGCAGCCGGCGTCGCTCTGCCGGCAGCAGCTCGTCGTAGGCCACCTCCTGCAGGAGCGCGTGCCGGAAGCGGAGCGCGGAGTCTCCGGGGGCGCGCACCAGGATGCCCTGCTCGATGGCCTCCCGCAGCCCGTCGACCAGCCGATCCGGGGGCAGCTGCTCGGTCGCCGCCAAGAAGCCGTCGTCGACGCGCTCGCCGGCCACGGCCGCCAGGCGCAGCACCTCGCGCGCCGCCGGCGAGAGCGCCGACAGCCGTGTCAGCAGCAGGTCGCGCAGGGCGACGGTGAGCGCGGACCCGCCCGAGCCCTCTCCTGCCGCCAGCAGCTCTTCCGCGAACATGGGGTTGCCACCGCTTCGTCGCGCGATGCGCTCGACGACCGGGCCGGGCACGGGTGCACCGCGCAGCGCCTCGAGCTGAGCGCCCAGATCCTCGCGTGACAGCGGCCCGAGCTCCATCCGCTCCACGACGTCCAGTCGGCCCAGCAGCTGCACCAGCTCGAGGGCCGGGCGGCCGGGCAGCAGCTCCTCGCTGCGGCAGGTGAGCAACAGCAGCAGCCGCCCACGGCGAACACCTCCCACGAGGAAGAGCAGCAGATCGCGCGTCGCCGTGTCGGCCCAGTGCAGATCCTCGATGACGAGGATCGTGGTCGCGTCGCGGCCGAGGCGCTCGGCGGCATCCAGGAAGCGCTCGAAGAGCCGGGCGCGGGAGAGGGCCGAGGTCTCGTCCTCCCCTCCCCCGCGATCGGCGGGCAACTCCGGCACGAGCCGGCCGAAGTCGGCGCGGCCGGGCCCGAGGATGGCCAGCAGCTCTGCCGGCTTCGCGTCGGCAGCGAGCGCGCGCAGCAGCTCGACGAAAGGCAGATAGGCCACCTCGTCCCCACCGAGACGGATGCAATGGCCGACCAGGATGCGCGCGCCCGCCGCCCGGGAGGCTGTGGTGAAGGCCCCCACGAGGCGCGACTTGCCGATGCCGGCCTCGCCCGTGATGAGGACCACGGCAGGCTTGCCGGCGTCGGCGCGCGCGAGAACCGCCCCCAGCTGCGCCAGTTCGCTGGCGCGGCCGACGAAGACCGGATCCCTCTCCCCTCCCGGCACGGCCGGCCGATGATACGCGCCACCGACGGGTGCGGGTAGCCCCCGTGGCGCCGTCCCATCGGCGCGGGGGTGGCCCGGCAGGCGTGGCTGGCCGGGCCGGGTGGCCGGGTCAGTCAGGCGCCCGTGGTGCCGAGCTCGGCGGCTGCGAGTCGGCCACGGAGCTGGGCGCGCGCGCGGCAGATGAGCGTCCGAGCGGCGATCGCCGAGCGGCCCCCCAGAACGTTGCCGATCTCGGCCCCGGACCAGCCGGCCGCTGCCAGCACGAGAGCCCGCTGTTCGGTCGAGCTGAGCGTTGCCAGAGCCCGTCGCAGCGCCTCGTGCTCCTCGTGGCGCAGCACGTCGCGCTCGGGCGAGCCCATCTCGCCGGGCTCGTAGAGCCGGGCGCGGTAGCGCTCCTCGACCGTGGCGTGACGCCCGCTGCTCACGGCCAGGTTGGCCGCCACGCGGTGCAGCCAGGCCCGCAGGTCCCGTGGCGCCCGGCCCGCGCGCAACTCGCGCGTCAGGCGCAGGAAGGTCTCCTGGGCCAGGTCTTCAGCAGCCTCGGGGTCCCGGGTCCGCTGCAGCAGGGTGCCTCGGATCTCTGCGTGATGGGCCAGATATGCCGCGCCGACGGCGCCTTCGACCTGCTCCAGCGCGACTGCCTCGTCGATCGGTCGCTGGTGCTGTTGTTGGATCGCCATGCCCCTCGCCTCCTGTCATCCGCGATCGGATGCCAGGCACGCTCGGCCTAAGGCGGGGCAGCTCGCATCGGGCAGGTGCCCTAATCGGCGGCGGGCAGGGGCTCATTCGCTGTGCCGCTCGGGAGGCGATGGAACGCCGCGCTCAGTCGGGCTGGTTGTCGATCTGGGCGCGCTGCAGTCGACCTGAGTAGTCGACGTAGATCGACTTCCACTCGGTATAGCTGTCGAGTGCCGCGCGGCCCGCCTCGCGATGACCGTTGCCGGTGCCCTTGACGCCGCCGAACGGGAGGTGCGTCTCGGCGCCGATGGTGCCGGCGTTGACGTAGACGATGCCCGTCTGGAAGTCGCGCATGGCGCGGAAGGCGGTGTTCGTGTCGCGCGTGAAGATGCTCGATGAGAGCCCGTAGCGCGTCTGGTTGAGGGCCGTCACGGCTTCCTCGTAGGCGGGCACCCGGATGACCGACAGCAGCGGCCCGAAGATCTCCTCCTGCGCGATGCGCGCCATGGGCATCACGCGGTCCACGATGGTGGGTTCGAAGAAGTGGCCGTGCTCGAGGCCGGGCCGGTCGGTCGCGGGGCGGCCGCCGCAGATGATCTCTCCCTCGCCGCGCGCAAGCTCGGCGTAGCCGGCGACCTTCTCGAGAGCCCCGCCGTTGACCAGTGGTCCGACGTCGGTCCCGGGCTCCAGTCCCGACCCGAGGCGCAGTGCGCGCGCGCGCTCGGCCAGCCGCGCGACGAGCTCCTCGGCCACCTCCTCGACGACGATGACGCGGCTGCAGGCCGTGCAGCGTTGGCCCGTCGTGCCGAAGGCCGACCAGACGATGCCGTCCACCGCCAGGTCGAGATCCGCGTCGGGCATCACCACGACCCCGTTCTTGCCGCCCAGCTCCAGCGCCACGCGCTTGAGGCGTCTGGCGGCCAGCCGGGCGATGTGGCGGCCGGTCTCGGTGTGGCCGGTGAAGCTGATGACGGGCACATCGGGGCTCTCGACGATGGGCAGGCCGACCTCGTCGCCCGAGCCGGTGACCAGGTTGACCGAGCCGGGCGGGAAGCCCGCCTCGTGCATCAGCTCGACCAGCAACGCCGCGCAGTGCGGCGTGTCGGAAGCCGGCTTCCAGACGACGGTGTTGCCCGTCACCAGCGCCGGCATCATCTTCCAGCAGGGGATGGCGATGGGGAAGTTCCAGGGCGTGATGATGCCGGCCACTCCGATCGGCTCGCGCACGCTCATGGCCCACTTGTCGGGCAGCTCCGAGGGCACCGTGTCGCCGAAGAGGCGCCGCCCCTCGCCGGCCATCAGGAAGGCGATGTCGATGCCTTCCTGGACGTCGCCGCGCGCCTCGGGCAAGACCTTGCCCATCTCCCTGGTCATCGCCTGGGCGAGGCGCTCCTTGTGCTGGGCGAGGAGGGCGCCGAAGGCGTAGAGGATCTCGCCCCGCGTCGGTGCCGGTGTCGCTCGCCAGGCGGGCTGCGCCATCTCCGCGGCCCGGATGGCCGCGGCTGCGTCCTCCGGTCCGGACGCCGCGAAGCGCCCGACGATGTCGCGCGTGTCGGCCGGGTTGCGCGACTCGAAGGTGCGGCCGCGCTCGGCGGGGCGCCACTCCCCGGCGATGAAGTTGCCGAAGGTGGGCGGCTCCCCGTGCGGTTGCTCGCCTTCCCCGGGCGCGCGTGCGGGCCGCTGGACGGTCTCGGTCACAGCGCGATGGTAACGCGGCGCGCAGACGCCAGGCCGCGGGCCACGCTGCCCGAGCTCTTGCCAGCTGCCAAGCGCTTGCCAGCTGCCCGAACTCGTGCCCCTGCCCGGGCTGTTGCCGGCTGCCTGGACTCTTGCCGGCGCTGCCCGAATCGCTGCCAACATTGCCCGAACTCTTGCCAGTCATCCATGGGGAGCATCGGATCGCCCCAGACCGGCCGAATGGCTGCCATCGATGCATGGGTGGCCTTGCTGGCAGGCTCAGGCAGCCCGCCGGAGGCGAAACTGCGCCGACCCCCCTGCCCCGACGGGGCCCCTCCACGCTCGCCGACGGAGGAGCAGGTGATCCGGCTGACCGATCGGGCTGTCAACAGCTCGCCATCGAGTCCGGTGATGAATGGATGAGGGGAGTCCGCCGGTCAGCGGGCGGCGTCCTCCTCGGCGCGCATCCACTCGTGGTCCGGGGCGGCCACGACCTCGTGCTCCACGGCGCGCAGCCGGTAGAGCGGCACGAGCGCCAGCAGCAGCAATACCAGCGTGGCCACGAGCAGGCCGTCGATGCCGCGCACCTGGGCGGCCACGCCGCCGATGAGCGAGCCGATGATCTGGCCCACACCCAGGAAGACCGAGTAGAGGCCCATGATCGCGCCGCGGTCGGCCGGATAGCTCTCCGAGATGTCGGCCAGCAGGCCCAGGGCCGCGGGCGTCGCCCCGGCGAGCACGAAGAGGCCGCCGGCCATCAGTGCCACGAACCCGAGCACGACCGGCAGCGGCAGCTGCGCCCCGTGGTTGACGGCCACGCCGCCCACCACCAGCACGGCGCCACCCAGCACGCCGTAGAGGATGATCGTCGTCCGGCGCAGGTTCTTGAAGCGGCCGCCCCAGTAGAAGAGTCCCAGGGCGAAGACGATGGCGATGCCGATGGCGGCGCCGGTGATCTCGTTGGCGCTGAAGCCGCGGTGCAGGAACTGGTCGGGGAAGCGCGGGTCGGCGCGCGCGAACTGGAAGATCGACTGGCTGAACCAGAGCCCGATCGAGGCGTTGACCGCGATCCAGGTGGGCGCCAGCAGCCAGACGTGGGAGGTTCGCAGAAGGGACAGGTAGCGGTCGAGGCTGACGTGCGGCAGCGCCAGGGCGGCGCGCTCCGCCACGGGGTCCTCCACGCCCCGCCAGTAGATCAGGAACGAGATGCCGTAGACGACGGCGTTGAGCAGGAAGGCGCTCGGGCCGAGCGCCTCGAAGAGCTTCGGCGCGACGATGAAGCCGACGCCCAGGCCGGCCAGCGTGGCCGCCTCGAAACGCGCCGCCACCTGCCCGCGCAGCGCCTCGTTGCCGGCCGTGGCCAGGGCGATGAAGCCCAGGATGCTGGGCACGCTGGCCGCGGTCGAGGCGCCCTCCAGCCAGCGCGTACCGCCCAGCAGCAGCAGGTTCGTGGTGAGCGCCGTGAGGATCACCGCGACGAGCCCGAAGATGGGCCCGTAGAGCATCACCCGGTGGTGGCCCTGGCGGTCGGAGAGGATGCCGAAGAAGGGCGACAGCGCCAACTCGGCCAGATAGAAGGTGGCGCTGAAGATGCCCACCACGAGCGGGTCGACGGTCGGCCCGCCGTGCGCTGGCAGCGTGGCCAGGTAGAAGCCCAGCATCGCCCCGGTGAGGCCGGTGCTGAAGCGGAGCGTGAAGGTGCCCAGGAGGACGGCACGCAGCGAGCGTTCCACGGCGCGACAGCCTACAGGCTCGACGGCAGGCCGGCCGACCTCGGGCGCCACGGCTATCCTCCGCCGGATGACCGACCGACCAGCCGACGACACGCCCGTTCCCGCGGACGTGCACGCTAGGGCCGAGGCGCGCGCCGAGGCCCGCGCGGCGCGCGACTTCGCCACCGCCGACCTCCTCAAGGCGGAGATCGAGGCTGAGGGCTGGCAGGTCGTCGACCGCGGCATCGACTTCGACCTGCGCCCCGCTCGGGCGCCCGATGTGGTCGAGGGCGGACGCACCCGACACGGCGCGAGCGCCACCGTTCCATCCCGCCTCGACGAGCCGCCCACCGCTGCCGCGAGCGTGGTGCTCGTGGCGACGGACCACCCCGACGACCTCGCCCGGGCACTGCGCGGGCTGCGCGCGCACGCACCCGAGGGGACGGAGGTCGTGGTCGTTGCCAACGCTCCCTCGGAGGGTCTGGCGGCGGCCCTCGATGACCCGTCCGGTCCGGCTACGGCGCCGCTCGGCCGCGAGCCGGTCGAGCAGATCTGGACCAGCGCCAGGCTGGGTCACGCCGCCGCGCTCGACGCGGGCATCCGCCGCGCTCGCGGCTCGATCGTGGTGCTCCTCGACACGGGCCTCGAGCCGACGGGCGACATCGTCGGCCCACTGGTCGATGTGCTGCGCGACCCGACCGTCGCGGTGGCAGGGCCTTGGGGCTTCCGGACGCCGGACCTGCGCGAGTTCATCGCTGCCCCGCCGGGCGAGGTGGACGTGGTGGGCGGCTACTGCCTCGCCTTCCGCCGCGCGGACTACTCGGCGCGCGGTCCGTTCGACGAGCGCTTCGTCGTCTTCCACCGCCTCGACGTCTGGTGGAGCCTGGTGCTGCGCGACGAAGGCGAGGGCGCGCCGCCGCGCCGGGCATTGACGATCGAGCTACCGCTGGTGCGCCACGAGCACCGCGCCTGGGAGGACCTTCCGGCGCCCGAGCGGGAGCGACTCGGACGGCGCAACGCCTACCGGGTGCTGGACCGCTTCGGCTGGCGACGCGACCTGCTGCTCGAGCCCGCCGAAGGCGATTGGCGTGCCCGACGCCGAGCGCGCGCCCGGGCGGGCGGGGTCACGCAGCGCCGCTGAGCCGCGATGTCGCCGGCCGCTGGTGCACCGCCGGGTCAGCGACCTGCATCGACCGCGGCCCGCCCGACGGGCTGGCTCGGCGGCTCCCCGCGCCGCGCCTCGGTACCCACCATGACGCCCGCGGCGATGACCGCCGCGAGCAGCGCCAGGCCGGCGGCGCGCAGGACGTTCGATAGGCGCGCGTCGACCGGCACGCCGGGACCAGGCCCGCGGATGCCGAGCCGTTCTAGGGACAGCCCCCGCGAGGCGCCCCGTGGCGGCAGCAGCAGAGCCAGCCAGCCACCCGCGAGCAGGCCGCCCACGTGGGCCGCGTTGTCGACCAGCTGCGAGAGCGTCAGGCCGAGCACGAGGTTGAGCACGATGAGGATGCCGATCTGGCTGGCCAGGCCGCGCGCCCGCGCGAGTGGTGGATGGTGCACGCGGAGAGCCACGAAGAGCAGGCCGAAGAGGCCGAAGATGGCGCCGCTGGCACCGACGGAGTCGTTGGGCGTGAAGACGAACGACGCCACGGAGCCGGCCACGGCCGTCACCACGTAGGCGGTCAGGAAACGCCAGCGGCCGTAGAGCCCCTCGACGAGCGGCCCGACGAGGTAGAGCGCGTACATGTTCGAAAGAAGGTGGATCGGCAGACCCGGGTCGTGCACCAGGACGACGCTCAGCAGGCGGTAAAGCTCGCCGCGCGCCACCGCCGCCTTGTCGAGGCCGAAGAGCTGGAGCCAGACGGCGCCCACGTCCGGGGCGAGGAACTCGGTCGCGCCGATGCCCAGCGTGAGCGCCAGGATCACGTACGTGGCGGCGGGCACCTCGGCGCCGCCCGCCCGCGCCCGCGCGAAGTGGCCGCGCGCGGCACGCGCCTGGCCCAGCTCCTTGCTCAGCCAGCCGAGGCGAGCGGCGATGGCGGCCCGCTCCTCGGGCGGAGCGCGGCGCTCGGCCTGGCGGTAGGCGTCCGTGGCGCCGCCCAGGTCGCCGCCCAGCACGCGCCGCTCTGCCAGGCGCCGCCAGGCGAGCCACGTCAGGCTCGTCTCGGGCGCGTGGATGGCCCACTCCCAGGCGGTCACCGCCTCGGCGTCCTGGTCGAGCCGGAAGTGGCACTCCCCCAGCCCGAGCAGAGCCGCCACGTGGATCTCCGGGTCGGCGTGGCCCACCAGCCGCCGATAGAACGGGACGGCGGCGTGGTAGTCGCCCGTCCGCGCCAGCTCGTCCGCCTGCCGGATGAGCGCGACCGCGTCGGCTCGAGCGAGCGGGCCGTCCGCCGGGACGTGGCTCAAGCGCCGGCCTCGCCGTCTGCCGCGCCGCCGGCCCCGCTGTCTGGCTCGCCGCCGGCGCCGGCACGGACCTCCGCGTCGGCCATCTCCCGCAGCAGCTTGGCCATCTCGCGCGCGTTCGTGGCGCCGTAGTTGGCGAAGCAGTTGTTCATCAGCACGTGCGTCTCGCGCGCCTGCGACGCGGCCTGGCGCACCTTCGGCGCCCACTCTTCCAGCTCCCGGCGGTCGTAGAGGTACCGGAAGCGCTCGACCACGGCGATGCCCTGCGCTTCCCAGGTCTCGGCCCGTCGGCCGTGGAAGCGCACGATGGCCAGGTCGGAGGAGGTCACCGCCACCACTGGCGGCAGGCTCGACTTGAAGCCCTGCGGCTCGTCGACCATGACGAAGGGGATGGCGTTGTCGGCCAGGAAGCGCAGCGTCCGGTCGAGGTTCTTGTTGTTCAGCCAGGAAGCGTTGCGGAACTCGACCGCGAAGCGCTGGTCCCCCAGGCGCGCCTTGGCGCGCAGGATCGCCTCGCGGCTCTCGTTCGAGGGGAAGACCCAGCGCGGGTACTGCAGCAGCACCGAGCCCAGCTGGCCCGAGTCGCGCAGCGGTCCGAGCCCCTCCAGGAAGAGCCGCCAGACCTCCGCCTCCAGCTCGTCGGGCAGGTCCTTGGCGTAGATGCGCGCCTTCTGGCGCAGCTCCTCGGGCAGCTCCTCGCGCAGCGCCTTGGGCAGCCGCTTCACCTCCGTCGGCTGGCCGGTCATCAGCGCGTGAGCCTTGGCGTCGAAGACGAAGTCGGGCGGCGTGCGCTCGACCCACAGGCGGGCCGTCCGTTCCGAGGGCAGCGCGTAGTAGGTCGCATCCACCTCGACCAGCGGGAAGGTGCCAGCGTAGTACTGCAGGCGCTCCTCGGCGGTGTCTGCGTCGCGCGGGTAGAAGACCCCCGGCGCGGTCATCGTCGGGTCCGCCCAGGAGGCAGTGCCGACGCGGATCAGGCCGCCCGACGGCGCCGGGATGGGCTCCGCCGCGACGTCCTCCAGGCCCGCGGCACGCTCGGCGGCGGCGTCAGGTCCCGGGTCGTGCGAGGTGCGGTCGTGTCGGCTCTCGCGGGGCACGCCCCGATGGTACGGGCAAGGCGGCCCCCTCGACGCGACCGGCGGGCCCGTGTTGCATCGCGGGCGGGCCCGTGTTGCATCAGATGGGCGGGCCCGTGTTGCATCAGATGATCCAACCGATGCATCCCGCCGGCGAACCTCAGCCAACCGTGCGTCCGATGCAACACATCGGTCGCAAGCGTGCCGGATCGTTGCACCACGTGCACGACTCGAGCCTCCGGGGCCTCGAGATCGCCGCCAGCGTCCCCTGGAAGGCGCCGTACAGGGCGCCGATGTCACCGTTGGGTCGTTGGATGCAACACCGCAGGCCGGATCTGCACATCCGTTGCATCAGATGAAATTTCGGGTCCGAAACGACCAGGCGCCAGCGGGGGCGCCTGCGGCAGCGCCCGAGCGGCAGCGGTGCTACGGGGCAACGTGCTCGAAGCGGCTGATGATCACCTCGACGGGCTGGCCGTTCATCGGCGCGGCGCCCTGGAAGAGCCACAGGTTGATACGCGGGTTCTCGCCGCCGGCCACGGGCACGGCCGAGGCGTCGGTGAAGGACCACGTGCTGATCGGGCTACCCGTGGCCCAGTCGGTACCGGCGACGGTGCGGAAGTCGACCCGGGTCGGCTGCCAGTCGAAGCCGAGGATCGACTGCTCGACCGCCGGCTGCGTCCAGCGCACCTGGTGGCCCGTCGCATCCCAGGGCTGGACGACGTACTGCGCGTTGGTCGGGTCGGCCGGGTTGCCCCACTTGGCGAATTCGCCGTCGATCTCGCGGTGGGCGTAGGCCGGGTCATCATTCCAGGTGAAGAGGCCGAGCACGACGTTGGGGTCGAGGGTATCCACCCGGCTGTCGATGTGGAAGCGGTAGGACCCGTAGCCCAGGCTCTGCTGGAGGATCACCTCAGCGCAGGTCCACTTGCGGCCGCTGCCGTTGATCCTGAGGTGTAGCCGGCCGTCGATGTCCACCCAGACGCTGCTGAGGGAGTTGGAGAACTGGCACGGCCCGGGGCCGGTCTTGCCGGCGCTCTGCTTGACCAGCCAGGTGCCGCCCGAGAACTGGATGGTGCGACTCGGGTTGGGGCGGGCAGCCGATACGGGCGCCACGCCGACCATGGCGAGCGCGAGCAGCGCGCTGAGCACGCCCCATGACAGGCGACGACGACGAGGCACGATCGACCCTCCAGCCGGCCCGCCATGGGCGCGATTCCCAGCGCGGCCATGGGCGACCCGATGCGCCGATGGTGGCAGGCGCTGCTGCGTGCGTCCAGCCCAGAAGCGCGGAAGCGGTGCGCGGCGGCACCCGGCGGCACCGTCCCGGCCCGACTTCTCTGCCAAGCGCACGCCTGGCGTGCGCTCGGCGGGCGTTGGCCGACTTCTCTGCCCAGCGGACGCCTGGCGTGCGCTAGCCGGGCGTGGTGCCTCCTTGAGCGCCGCCGATGTGCTCGTTCACGCTCGCGACGACCCGCCGGACGGTCGACCACGACGCGACGGCTCGCGCGCGCTCCGGCCACTTCCCCGCTGCTCAATCGGCTTCGGCGACCACCGGAAAGGGCAGGGCGATGGGGTCGGTCGCGGCGCGGCTGCGACCCTGCTCATCGAAGCGGTCCATGCCGAAGCCCGACGCATCCGTCACGGACGTCCGCCCTGCCAGCGCCAGGTCGGCCCCGATACGCGCCACGGCCGGGCCCCACATCATGCCGTGGCCCACGGCGCAGGCCACGGTCAGCCCACCCACGCGCTCGCCGTTCGGCGTGATGGCCGGTCCCACCACCGGCAGGTGGTCCGAGACGTACTCGATGGTCGCCGCCCACACCTTGCGCAGCCCGAGGTCCCGCGTCGCCGGCACCAGCTCCGCCAGGCGTGCCCGCATCCGCTCCAGGTAGGGCCAGTCGATGCCACGCGCCTCGCCCGGCACCTCGTCCGGGTTGCTCCAACCGAAGAGCAGCCCGTCCTCTTCGAGCCGCCAGTACAACCCCGAGCCGATGTCGAAGACCATCGGCTGGCGCTCGACGCGGAAGGCGTCGTGAGGCTCGGTGACGGCGACGCTGTGACGCACGCCGCCGACCCAGAGCCGCAGACCGGCCAGGTGCCCCACGGCGCGGATGCCGGGACCGCCCGTGAGCAGCACCCGCTCCGCGGCGATCGGCCCGGCGCTGGTCTCGACGCCCACCACCCGCCGGCCGTCGGGGCCCGCCTCGGTGCGCAGGCCGGTGAAGGCGGTCCGCTCGCGCAACTCGACGCCCAGGCGCTGCATCGCCAGCGAGTAGGCGCGCACGTTGCGTGGCGGGTCGACGCAGCCGTCGGTCGGCGCATAGCTGCCGCCCCGGTGGCCGGCTCGGGCCAGGCTCGGGTCGAGCGCGCAGGCCTCGTCGGCATCGACCCAGCGCGCGTCGAGCCCGGCCGCCCGCTGCATCGCCACGCGCTCACGCCCCGCGCGCTCGTCCTCCTCCGTCACGGCCAGGATCAGGTAGCCCAGCTCGCGGAAGCCCGAGTCGGTGCCGTAGCGCTCGGGCTGAGAGCGGTAGAAGTCGATCGACCAGCGGCCGAGCGCGACCGTCTCGGGCGTGCCGCCCTGCGCCCGGACGACACCCGCCGCGCGACTGCTGGCGCCCTGGCCGGCAAGCCCGCGCTCGAGCACCACCACGCGGCGCGCGCCCGCCTCGCGCGCGAAGACCGACGCCCAGCCGCCGATGGTGCCGGCGCCGACGACCACCAGGTCGGCGCGTTCGGTTGAGGCCATCTACCGCTTCACCGGACGTGCGATGGAGGGGACTGGCGCGCCCGGCAGGATTCGAACCCGCGACCTGGTGGTCCGAAGCCACCCGCTCTATCCACTGAGCTACAGGCGCGCGACGCCAAGTGTAGGGCCCGCTCGCGTACCGGCGCGAATGCTGCCGACCGGGCCCCCTCGATCAGACCGCGGCGCGCCTCCCCGCCTCGCCGTCGTCCGCGGCATCCCCGGGGACGCCGCGCTCGACCGCCAGCGCGTCGAAGTGCTCGCTCACCGGGTCGACCAGGAAGAGCTCGACCTCGGCGGCGAAGAGCGGCCGGTCGAGGTCGTCCTCAGCCACCCGCTGGAGCGCCTGCCAGTCGCGCCAGACCGAGACCGCCACGATCTCGTCCCGCCGTTCGACGACTCGTCGGCCGAGGTGGAGCGCCACCAGGCCGCCTGCCGCGCCGACCCCTCGGCTCAGCTCGCGCATCCGCTCGAAGAAGACCTCCTCTACGTCCGGCCGCAGGCCGGCGCGGAGGATCCGTAGCGCCGAGCCAGCCGGCGGCACGAGCACGCGCGGAGCCTCACCGACGACCTCGTAGTGATCGGCCAGCTCGGTCTCGGCCGCGGGCGGCAGCGGTCGCACGGTCTGCTGCCAGCCCGCCCCGGCGGCGTCGCTCAGGGCGGTCGGCTCGCGCCACGTGCTGACGAGCACGAAGCGGAGCGCATCGGGGTCCTGGCGCAGGCCGGCGGCGAAGCTGTCCAGGCCGCGCACGGATGCGGCCAGCTTGGCCGCCTCGGTGGTCAGGAAGCGCACTACGGCCGCGCGCTCCGAGATCGGGGCTCGCGCGCGGAAGATCCGCAGGATCATCCCGATGCCCCTCCCCTGAGACGGAACGTCCGCGTCCCCCGCGATCAGCGCCGATGAGGGTGTCCTCGCGCGTGCATCATACGCCCGGCACGCCGCCCGTCACGCAAAGGCCAACCGCCGGCAGGTGCCGCCAGAACCGCCCCGCGGCGGCACGGCCGCGTCAGGCAGTGACGCGGCGGGCCACCGTGTGGCGTTCCACGAACGCCGCGTCGAGCTCCAGCCCGAAGCCCGGCCGGTCCGGCAGCCGCAGCCGCCCGCCGCCGAGCCCGGCGGACAGGTCGCTCAGCTGCCAGAAGAACGGGTCGCGCTCCCGGTCGAAGCACTCCACGAAGGTGGATCGCGGCACGCTCGCCAGCAGCTGCCCGGCGACCTGCGGTTCCTCGTGGTGGCCGAGCTCGACGCCGAAGGCGGCGCACACCCCGGCGGCCTTGCGCCAGATGGTGGGGCCGCCGGACCACGAGGCGTCGAAGTTGCTGACGTCGATGGCGCCCTCGACGACCAGGTCGCGCAGACCACCCAGCGTCACCTCGCTCTGGCCCGCGGCGACGGGGATGCCGGTCTGGAGTCGCACGTCGCGCATCCAGCGCCGGTCGTTCAGCCAGCGGCAGGGCTCCTCGAACCAGCGCAGGTCCTGGTCGGCCACGCGGCGCCCGAACTCGACCGCCTGTGCGCGCTCGTAGCCCTGGTTGGCGTCGGCCATGAGCGCGAACGACGGCCCGGCCGCCTGCCGGGCGACCCGCACTCGCTGCGCATCCTCGGCCGGCGTGCGCCCGCCCACCTTGAGCTTGCAGCCGGCGAAGCCGGCCTCGACGTAGCCCTCGATGAGGCGCGCCAGGCCGTCGAGGTCGAGGTGGTAGTAACCGCCGATGACGCTGATGGGCAGCTCGTCGGTGAGTGCGCCCCAGACGCGCCGGATGGGCTGTCCGAGGGCCTTGCCGAAGACGTCCCAGATGGCCGTGTCGAGGCAGGCGATGGCCTGCAGGGCCAGCCCACGGTCACGCAGGATGTCGTTGGTGGCCGGTTCCATGGCCAGCCAGGCGCCTTCTGGGTCGGCGGCGGAACGGCCGATGAGCGCCGGCGCGAGCTCCTCGTGGATGATGCGCAGGATCACCGCCTGCTCGGCGTCGGTGTCGCCGTTGTAGACCTCCGAGACCAGTCCGTCGGCCGTGTGGAGGCGGGTGATGATGGTGCAGCGGTTGTCCATGGCGTAGGCGCTGCCGGAGAAGCGCCGGGCCAGCGGGGCACGCAGAGCCAGCGTCTCGATGCGCTCGATGCGCAGCGCCGCGCGGTCGAAGCCGGACACGGCCGGGCGCAGGCCGGGGGCGCCCGTCATCGGCGGTGCGGGGTCGGGCCGCGGCCGACGCCGCGATCCGGCTGCCTGGGCTGGCTCATCGCTCCGATGCCTCGCTGGCCAGATGCGTGGCGGGTCGGCCGGGAGTACCCC
>DASSPM010000005.1:0-14056 GCA_035699625.1 Candidatus Limnocylindrales bacterium
GCGCGCGTGAGCGGGCTCGGGGTCGTCGACATCGTGGACGTGTCCGACGCGGCGTCCTTCGGTCTCCTGCCGCCCTGCGCCGACCCCCGCTTCGACCACCGCAGCTGCGACTACTGGGAGGACGCTGAGCGCGGTTCCCGCGCCGCGCGCGCGGCCTGGCTGGAGGTCGTCGCCGAGCCGCCGCGCCCCACCCGACCAGGTCTCGAGGACAACCCCTTCGCGCCACCGGCCGACCGGCCGGCCGTCAACCCCTTCGCCGACGACGACGGTGACGACCCGCTCGGGCTGAGCGCACCGGCCGACAACCCCTTCGCGCCGCGGCGGACCGTGGAGCGGCCGATGACCACCGGCGTGCCGCGCAAGCTGGCCCTGCTCGACCGCGGTCGCGGCCTCTTCGGCTCGTATGCCAAGGTCGCGCTCGTGGGCGACGAGTCCGTCGGCTACTGCCAGTTCGGACCGCTCTCCGCCTACCCGCGCGGCCAGCGCCTGCGCGATCTCTACCCGCAGCTGCCCGCCTCGCCGCTGCCGGCGGTCATCACCTGTATCGCCACGACCGCGGCGGCACGCGGCCGCGGTCACGCGCAGGCGCTGGTGGAGGCCGTCTGTGCCGACCTGGCCGGGCGTGGCTTCGCCGCGGTGGAGGCCTACCCCGAGGTGGCTGCCCGGCCGGATGCCACCAGCGCGGCCACGCCCGCCTTCTGGCAGACCGTCGGGTTCGTCACGGCCGTCGCCGACGAGCGCTTCCCCGTCATGCGCCGGGAGCTCTGACCTGCGCCGCTCGGTCGGCCGCCGGCTCGCCTGGCGCGACCTGCCCATCGTGGCCCGCGGCGCCGCGGAGCACGGCCTCTCGCTCCTCCTCGGGCGCCATCGGCGCACGCTCGGCGTGCTCGGGCTGGTGCGAGACGCCGAGGGCCGCATCCTCGTCGCGCGCACGACCTACCCGCCCAGGCGTTGGCTGCTGCCGGGCGGTCACGTGGATGCCGGCGAGCGGCCCGTCGAGGCCGTCGCGCGCGAGGTGCGCGAGGAGACCGGCATCAGCGTGCACGTCGAGCGACTCCTGCTGACCGACGCCCGGCGGGGGCGCACGGTCATCCTCGTCTTCGAGTGCACGCCGCTCGGCGGCCGCCTGGTCCCGGCGCGCGGGGAGATCCGGGCCCTGCGCTGGGTCGCCCCGGAGGAGATGGCGCAGTTGCCCGAGGGGACACGCGACCAGATCCGCTTCGCGCTGCAGGGCGAGCCGGTCGGCCGCTACGTCGAGGAGCCTAGAATCGGCCGATGAGTGCGGTCGCCTCCTCCAGGGTCGTCCGCGCGCCGCGCGGCACGCAGCTCTCCTGCCGCGGCTGGCAGCAGGAGGCCGCGCTGCGCATGCTCATGAACAACCTCGATCCCGAGGTTGCCGAGCGCCCCGAGGAGCTCGTGGTCTACGGCGGCACCGGCCGCGCGGCACGCTCCTGGGAGGCCTTCGAGGCCATCGTGCGCGAGCTGCGTCGTCTCGGCGACGACGAGACGCTACTCGTCCAGTCGGGCAAGCCGGTGGGTGTCTTCCGGACCCACGAATGGGCGCCCCGCGTGCTCATCGCCAACTCCAACCTCGTCGGTCGTTGGGCGACCTGGGACGTCTTCCGCGAGCTGGAGCGCCAGGGGCTGACGATGTACGGCCAGATGACGGCCGGCTCGTGGATCTACATCGCCACGCAGGGCATCCTGCAGGGCACCTACGAGACCTTCGCCGAACTGGCCCGGCAGCACTTCGGCGGCACCCTGCGGGGGCGCGTGGTGCTCACCGCCGGACTTGGCGGCATGGGCGGCGCGCAGCCCCTGGCGGTGACCATGAACGAGGGCGTGGCAGTCTGCATCGAGGTCGACCCCGAGCGCGCCCGCCGTCGCCTCGAGACGCGCTACGTCGATCGCCTGACCGACTCCACCGAGGAGGCCCTCGCCTGGGCGCGGCAGGCGGCCGCAGCCGGGCGCGGCGAGTCCATCGCGCTCGTGGGCAACGCGGCCGAGATCGAGCCCGAGCTGGTCGCGCGCGGCGAGCCCTTCGACGCAGTGACCGACCAGACCAGCGCGCACGACACGCTCAACGGCTACCTCCCGGCGGGCCTTTCGCTGGAGCAGGCCGCCGAGCTCCGTCGGACGGACCCGGCCGGCTACGTGGCACGGGCGATGGCCTCGATCGCCGACCACGTGCGCGCCATGCTCGCCTTCCAGGGTGCCGGCGCGGTCGTCTTCGACTATGGCAACAACATCCGGGCGCAGGCGCAGGAGGCCGGCGTGGCCGATGCCTTCGACTTCCCGGGTTTCGTGCCCGCCTTCATCCGGCCGCTCTTCTGCGAGGGCAAGGGGCCCTTCCGCTGGGCGGCGCTCTCGGGCGACGCGGAGGACATCCTGGCCACCGACCGGGCCATCCTGGAGCTCTTCCCAGAGGATGCCTCGCTCGCGCGCTGGATCCGCATGGCCGAGGAGCGCGTGGCCTTCCAGGGCCTGCCGGCACGCATCTGCTGGCTGGGCTACGGCGAGCGCGCCCGGGCGGGTCTGCGCTTCAACGAGATGGTCGCCTCGGGCGAGCTCAAGGCGCCCATCGTCATCGGCCGCGACCACCTCGACGCGGGCTCGGTTGCCTCGCCCAACCGGGAGACGGAGGGGATGCGCGACGGCTCCGACGCCATCGCCGACTGGCCGCTGCTCAATGCGCTGGTCAACACCGCGGCCGGAGCCACCTGGGTGAGCATCCACCACGGGGGCGGTACCGGCATCGGCTACAGCCAGCACGCCGGCATGGTCGTCGTGGCCGACGGAACAACGCTCGCCGCGCAGAAGCTGGAGCGGGTCCTCACCACCGACCCCGGCACGGGCGTCATGCGCCATGCCGATGCCGGCTACGAGCGTGCCATCGAGGTCGCCCGCGAGCGCGGCGTGCACATCCCGATGCTCGACGGCGGCTGAGCGAAGCTGCTGCGGTCGTCACCCGGGACGCCGTGGGAAAAGTGCTTTTGACCCGTGTTGCAGCAGATGACCAAACGCGACGGGCCCGCCCGGGAACGGCGTCCAGGTTTGCATCCGGTGCAACGACGCGGTGGCATTCGGCCGCACCTGTTGCAACCGATGCACAGCAGGGGCTACATGGGGCTGTCAGTGGGGCCTGCTGGGTCTTGCTCGGGGTCGGATCGGCCGTTTTGAGTCGCGTGGTGCAACGCCCGCCGCCAAAGCGGTCGTTCTGTTGCATCGAATGCAATTTCGGGCCCGCGAGCGACGCTTGGGCCTGTCGCGTCCCCTCCGGCCGCCTCTCGCGGAAGGCCCGGCACGTGTCCAGCGTCAGCGCGCCCGGGGCGCAGCTCTCTCCGGGACGCGGTGGAAGAGCGCCGGGTCGGCGCGTCCGGGCAGCACGCGGATCAGTGACGCGGGACGGAGCCCGAAGGTGGCCGGCCCGCGCGGACCCCGGAGGCTCACCGAGTCGCGCGCCGTGGAGACCTCGACGACGCTGGCGAGCGTGCCCGGGATGAGGCCAGCTTCCTCGAGGTAGACGAGCAGCTCGGCGTCCTCCTCCGCCTCCTCGGTGATCCGGTAGACCGTCACCTCGCTGCCCGGCTCGGCTTCGCTCAGCGGGATGCCGCGCGGCCGTCGCTCGGCGGTAGCCGCGTCGATAGGGTTGCCGTGTGGGCACGTCGGAGGGTGCCCCAGCAGCTCGGCGATGGCTTCCTCCACCCGCGGCGAGATCGCTCCCTGGAGGCGCATCGCCTCCTCGTCGGACTCGGCCCAGCCCAGGCCGATGACCGTGGTGAGCAGCCACTCGAGCAGAGCGTGGCGCCTGAAGATCGTGTCCGCGGCGGCCTGGCCGGCCAGGGTGAGGGAGAGTTCGCGCTCGGCCGAGACCGAGACCAGGCCATCCGCTACCAGGCGGCCCACCATCTCCGAGGCCGCCTGCTTCGAAACGTTCAGGCTGCGCGCGAGCGCTGAGATCGTGGGCGAGACGCCCCGGCCGCCGATCATGGCGCGCAGGGCGAGCAGGTAACCCTGCGCCGCCTCACTGATGGCCGCACCCTCCTGCCTGCGTTCCACGTGACTGATGGTACCCACCTGCCGGATGGCGCACGACCTGACGGCGACGGTGCAGGCCGGCGTCAGGTGGCCTTGATACTCCGCGACAGGCGCCCTTGACGTCTGCGCACGACTCGCGCTAGCATCGCCTTCTAATCCCGACCCCCTGACTCAGGATAAAGCCGAACCGGGGCGTCGTGAGCCGACCCGACAGCGCTGGAGGATCGCCCCGCAATGTTCGAGCCCGGAGCCTTCGTCACCGGCCTGCTGACCGGCCTGCGCGAGGGCGTCGAAGCCGCCCTCATCGTGAGCATCGTGCTGGCCTACCTGGCCAAGACGGGCAACGCGCGCCACTTCGGACGGATCTGGCTGGGCGCCGGTGGGGCCATCGTCGTCAGCGTCGTCGTCGGCATCGCCATCTTCCGCGCTGCGGGTGGTCTCGAGGAGCCAGCCGAGCAGGTCTTCGAGGGCTCGGCGATGCTGCTGGCGGCAGCCGTCGTGACCTGGATGCTCTTCTGGATGCGGCGCCAGGCGGCAACGGTCAAGGGCGAGCTGCAGCGCGCGGTCGACCGCGTGCTGACCGAGGGCAGCCTGTGGGGTCTCGCGGTGCTGGCCTTCACGGCCGTCATCCGCGAGGGCGTGGAGACGGCGCTCTTCCTGTCGGCGCAGGCCACTGCGGCGGCCCAGGCGGCCGACACGGGCGCCGCCAGCGTGCTCGTCGGGGCGCTCGTCGGGCTCGCCGGCGCGGTGGTCATCGGCTGGGGCTTCTACCGCGGCGCGCGGCTGGTCAACCTGCAGTCGTTCTTCCGCTGGACCGGCATCGCCCTCATCTTCATCGCCGCGGGCCTCCTGAGCCACGCCGTGCACGAGTTCATCGAGATCGGCGTGATCACCGTCGGCACCGCCACGGCCTACGACCTGAGCGGGGCGCTCTCGCACGAAGAGGGCATCGGCCAGTTCCTGCGGGCGATCTTCGGCTACAGCGCCACGCCCGAGTGGGCGACGCTGCTGGTGCACCTGGGCTACCTGGCCATCGTGCTCGTGCTCTACCTGCGGCCGGTGACGCCGCAGCCGGCACGGCGCGAGCCGGAGGTCGTGCCGCAGTCCTGACACCGGCCGGCAGCAGGGAGGCACTCCCCCGGCCCAGGCGAGCAGGTCACACCGGCCGCCGAGTCACGTCACGCCGCCCCGTGACCCGGCTGCTCTCGACCTACACTGCAGCCTGACGCTGCGGCGGCCGCCGACCACGGAGGGGTCGCGCCCCGCCCGGCGCACGGAGGACGCCCGTGGCCAAGCTCGTCGAGTGCGTGCCCAACTTCAGCGAGGGTCGCCGCACAGAGGTGGTCGACGCCCTGGCGGAGGCGGTCGAGTCGACCCCCGGGGCGCACCTCCTCGACCGCACCTCGGACGTGGACCACAACCGCAGCGTGCTCACCTTCGCCGGCGAGGCAGAGCCGGTCGCGGTGGCCATGGAAGCGGCCGTGGCGGTCGCCCTCGAGCAGATCGACATGGAGCGCCACGAGGGCCAGCACCCGCGCATCGGCGCGGTCGACGTCGTCCCCTTCGTGCCGCTGGGCGAGACGACCATGGCCGAGGCGGTCGACCTCGCGCGGCGCTTCGGGCAGCGCATCGCGGAGCGCTTCGAGCTACCCGTCTATCTGTATGCCAGGGCCGCCACGCGGCCGGAGCGCGAGGTGCTGGCCGACATCCGCCGGCCCCAGTACGAGGGCCTCAAGGAGTCGATCGTCCAGCGCGGCCGTGAACCGGACTTCGGGCCGGCGCGGACCCACCCGCGCGGCGGTGCCGTGGCCGTCGGCGCGCGGCCCTTCCTGATCGCCTACAACATCAACCTCGACGCCAACGACGTGGAGCTGGCCAAGCGCATCGCGCACCGCATCCGCGAGCGGTCGGGTGGATTGCCGCGCGTCCAGGCGCTGGGGCTGCCGCTGGAGGAGCTCGGCTGCGCGCAGGTCTCGATGAATCTGCTCGACCACGCGGTGACCCCCATCTGGCGGGTCTGGGAAGAGGTGGAGCGCCTGGCCTCGGATGAGGGCGTCGGGCTCAGGGAATCCGAGCTGATCGGCCTGGCACCGCTGTCCGCGCTGACCGACGTCGCCGATCACATCGGCGTGCCCAAGCCGATGAGCCCGGAGGCGCGCATCAGCGAGGCCGCCCGCTGGCTGCGCATCCGCGACTTCGAGCCGACCATGGCACTCGAGTTGCGACTGGCCGCGGTGACCGCCCCCGCCGAGACGTGACCACGGCCACGGGCAGCGGCGGCCGGCCCGGCCTGCTGGTCACCGGCGCGGCTGAACTGGTCACGCTTGCCGGCGGCCTGCGCCGCGGCCCGACCCAGGACGACGTCGCCGCCCTCGCCGGCGGTGCGGTCGCCTGCTGGGAGGGGCGCATCCTCGACGCAGGGCCGGAGGACCAGGTGCGCGCCGCGATCGACGCCGCGGGGCTCTCGCCGGACGACTTCGAGCCGCTCGACGCCGCCGGCGCGACGGTCACGCCGGGCCTTGTCGACCCGCACACGCACCTCCTCTTCGCCGGCACGCGCGAGGCGGAGCTGCGGCTGCGCCAGCGCGGCGCCGGCTACCTCGAGATCCTGGCCGCAGGCGGCGGCATCCTCTCGACCGTGGCGCGCACGCGGGCCGCGAGCGAGGGGGAGCTGCTGGCCCACGGGCGTCGCTGGCTGGGCACCATGCTCCGCCACGGCACCACCACCGTGGAGGCCAAGTCGGGCTACGGGCTCGACACGGCCACCGAGCTGCGGCTGCTGGCCGTGGCCGATCAGCTCGGACGCGAGGGGCCGGTCGAGGTGCTGCCGACGTTCCTGGGCGCCCACGCGGTCCCGCCCGAGTATCGCGACCGCCCCGACGCCACGGAGGCCTACGTGGCCGCCGTCCTCGGGGAGCAGCTGCCGGCAGTGGCGGCGCAGGGCGTGGCCCGCTTCGTGGACGTCTTCTGCGAGCGCGGCGTCTTCAGCGCCGAGCAGTCGCAGCGCATCCTGGAGGCGGGTCGCGCCGCCGGTCTGGCGCCGCGCCTGCACGCCGATGAGCTGGCACCGTCCGGCGGCGCCGAGCTGGCGGCCGAGATGGGCGCGCTCTCGGCGGACCACTTGGCCGCGCCCTCGGAGGCCGGCGTGGACGCCCTGGCGGAAGCCGCAGAGGCCGGTCGACCCGTGGTCGCCGTGCTGCTGCCCGCCACGACCCTCTTCCTGATGAAGGACCACGACGCCCCGGCGCGTCGCTTCGTGGAGCGGGGCGTGCCGGTCGCGCTGGGCAGCGACTTCAACCCCGGCACGTCGCCGACGTCGGATCTGCGGCTGGTGCTCTCCCTGGCCTGCCTTCGGCTCCGGCTCAGCCCGTCCGAGGCGCTCGCCGCGACGACCGTCAACGCCGCGTACGCGCTGGGTCTGGGCGAGACTCACGGCTCGCTCGAGGCCGGTCGGCAGGCCGACCTGGTCGTCTGGGACGTGCCCTCGCAGGAACTGCTGGGGTACTGGCTGGGCGCCGACCTGGTGCGCGCGGTGGTGAAGCGCGGGCAGGTCGTCCACCGGGCAGCGACCGCCGCCTGAGGGCGGATGCCCCCCGGCGCGGGCCGCGGTGCTGACCAGCGCGGCCGGCTCAGACCTTGGCGCGCGACTCCAGCAGGACCAGCGTCGTCTCCTGCGGCACCGACGACGGCGTGACCGTCAGCTTCGGCTGCGCGGCCGGGTCCTGGACGCCCATCTCGTGCAGGAAACGGCCCATCTCGGCGCGGACATGCGCCTCGTCGTCCGAGACCGCCAGGGGCACGATCAGGTTGGCGTCGACGCGCGCGGCGACCTGCGCCAGGCGGGCCGCATTGAGGTTGCCGGCGATGGGCAGGCAGAGCACGTCGACCGAGCCGAGCTCGCCCAGCATCTCCTCCGTCAACGGGTGACCCAGGTCGCCCAGGTGGGCCACGTGCAGGCCGTCGAGCTCGAAGACGAAGGCCACGTTGTCGCCGCGCTCGCGGCCCTGCTGCTCGTCGCGGAAGGTGCGCACGCCGGTGATGAGCACGTCGTGCACCTCGTACTCGCCCGGGCCGTCGAGAAGGAAGGCGGACTCCAGGCTCGTCGGCGGCAGCGCCGCGCGGCCGTTGCCATCCGCGGCGCTCCGCTTCGCTCCTCCCTTGGCCCTGCCCCGCACCGGCAGCGGCTCCGGGTCGGCGTGGCTGTAGGTGACGATGTCCGCGGTGAGCCCGCGCCCGGTCGGCCCGACGATCGAGCGGTAGGCATCCGCGGCGATCGTGCCCTCGCGGCCGCGCAGCCGGACGCAGCCGCCTCCGTACCAGGTGATCTCCATCGCGGCGGATTGTGCCAGAGCGACCGGGAACAGGGAGCTGAGCGGGCAGAGAAAAAGAGAACGAGGGGCGCCTGCCCATCGGCGCCCCTCGTTCGGAGGGAGGGAGAGGGAACAGGAAGCGTCGCTTCTCGTCCCGCTGCCGACAAACGTAATCACCGAGCGTGAATCCCCGGCGCCCGAGTCGGTGAAGAATCGAACACCTTCTGGGGCGCGCCGACGGTCTGCCAGAATGCGGCTCCATGCCCGACCCGTCCCCCGACCGGCCGCCGGACTGGCAGCCGCTGCCGCCGCCGACCATCCCCTGGGTGCCGCCGTCCGGCGCCGAGCCGCCGGCATCGCCCTCTGATCGTCCGCCCACCACGCGCCTGCGGTGGCCGCGCGAACGCTGGCTCCTGCCGGTCGCCGGACTCGCCGCCGCGGTCCTGGCGATCGCCTTCCTGCCGGACCTGCTGCGGCTGTTCGGCGGGCCTCCGACCCCTCCGCCCGGATCGCCCAGCGCGGCGGTCGCGACAGCCACCCCGGACGCTACGCCCCGCTCCACGCCGAGCGCCTCGCCCTCCGGTTCCGACGCGGTGGCCGCGCGCATCGCCGAGGTGCTGGCCCAGGTGCCGCCCATCCGCGGCCTGCAGCCGAAGAAGGAGGTGCCGCTCCGGCTCATCGACCGGGCAACCTTCCAGCAGCAGCTCGCCGTCGAGCTGGCCAAGGAGAACCCACCCGAGGTGCTCGCGGCCACCACCAGGCTGTGGGAGCGACTCGGGCTCCTGCCACCCGGCTCCGACCTCCAGAAGCTGTCGCTCGAGCTGCTCGGTGCCTCGGCCATCGGCGTCTACTTCCCGGACCGCGACGAGATGGCCGTCATCGATGCCGCGGCGCGCCTGCGCCCGCTGGACCGGCTGACCATCGCGCACGAGTACACGCATGCTCTCCAGGATCAGCACTTCGGCCTGGACGAGCTGCCCGTCGACGACCCGGCCGAGGGCGACCGCGGCCTGGCCCAGCTGGCCATGGTCGAGGGGGACGCCACGCAGCTGATGTTCGAGTGGGCGCAGGAGCACCTCACGCCGCTCGAACTCCTCTCTATCGGCGTGGGCGCCCTGGACCCCGAGCAGCAAGCACTCCTGGAGCGGATGCCGCCCATCCTGCAGCGCCAGCTCGCCTTTCCCTACCTCGAGGGCCAGGCGTTCATCGCCGACGTCCAGGCGACCGGCGGCTGGCGTGCCGTGGACCGGCTGTGGGCCGCGCCGCCCCTTTCGACCGAGCAGGTGCTGCACCCCGAGAAGTACCGGGCCGGTGAGAAGCCCGTCGACGTCGAGGTGCCGGCGGCCGTGGCTGCGCTCGGCGGCGGCTGGAAGGAAGCGCTCCAGGACACCCTGGGCGAGGTGAACATCGGTGTCTGGCTCGCGCAGGGCCAGGCGGCGGGCGCGGCGCCCGGCGCCTCTGAGGGCTGGGCGGGCGACCGCGTCGCGTCCTACGAGGGACCGAACGGGAGCTGGGGCATCAGCTGGCGGACGGCCTGGGACAGCCCGGCGGACGCGGCCGAGTTCCGAACGTCGGCCGCGACGGTGCTGACCCAGCTGCGGAGCCAGACGCGGCTTATCGCCGGCGGACGCGAGGTGACCGTGCTGCTCGCCTCGGATGCGGCCGTGCTGGGCGTGCTGGCCGGCCTGGAGGACTGACCCCGCGGCGCACCCGTCGCCGCGCCCGGCTACATCGACTCCGGTGCGGAGATGCCCAGCAGGGCCAGCGTATTGGCCAGCGAGAGGCGGACCGCGTCCACCAGCGCCAGGCGCCTGGCCGACGTCGCCGGATCGTCGGCATCGACCACCCGGCGGTCGCGGTAGAAAGCGTGGAAGGTCGTGGCCAGCTCGGTGGCATAGGCGGTCAGGCCCTGCGTCTCCTCGCTGGCGGCGGCGTCCTCGACCACCTCGGGCAGGCGCAGCACGGCCTTGGCCATACCCAGCGCCACCTCGTCGTCGAGCAGGCCGCCCAGCGACTCCGCTGCGCTGATGCCGGTCGCCTTCGCCTTGCGCAGGATCGAGGCGATGCGCGCGTGGGCGTACTGCACGTAGTAGACGGGGTTCTCGTTCGACTGGCGCTTGGCCAGCTCGATGTCGAAGTCGATGCCGGTGGACGCGGCGCGCGAGGCGAAGAACCAGCGCGCGGCGTCGACGCCGACCTCCGCGAGCAGCTCGTCGAGGGTGATGAACTCGCCCGAGCGCTTGGACATCGAGATCTCGCGCCCGTCGCGCACGAAGCGCACCCAGGCCACCAGGAGCATGCGCACGCGCGCCTTGTCGTAGCCCATCGCCTCGGCCGCGTTGCGCACGCGGGCGACCGTCCCGTGGTGGTCGGCACCCCAGATGTAGACCAGCTCGTCGAAGCCGCGCTCGAACTTGTCGACGAGGTAGCCGATGTCGGCCGCGAAGTAGGTCGGCCGGCCGTCGGAGCGGTAGACGACGCGGTCCTTGTCGTCCCCCAGGGCGGTCGAGCGGAACCAGGTCGCGCCGTCCTGCTCGTAGATGTGCCCGCCGGCACGCAGCCGCTCGACGGCCCGCTCGACCCAGCCCTCGCTGTGGAGCGTGCCCTCCGTGCGCCAGACGTCGAAGCGGACGCCGAGGCGGGCCAGGCTGGCCTCGATGCCTTCGCGCACGCGCTCGGAGGCCCACCTGCCGACCACCCGTGCCGCCTGCGCGCCCGGCGCGGTCGCCGCCGCCAGGACATCGCCGGGCAGCTCGCGCGCCAGGTCGGCCACGTAGTCGCCCTTGTAGCCGTCCTCGGGCACTTCACGACCTTCGCGCAGCGCGAGCACCGAGGCCCCCAGGTGGTCGACCTGCGTGCCGGAGTCGTTGAAGTAGTACTCGCGCGTGACCTGGTGTCCGCCGCCTTCCAGCACGCGGCAGAGGAGATCGCCAACGAACGCGCCGCGCGCATTGCCGATGTGCAGCGGACCGGTCGGGTTGGCCGAGACGAACTCGACGTTGACATGGCGCGGGTCGGCGGCGCGGAGCCGGCCGAAGTCGGGGCCGGCGATCCGGGCGGCGTCGAGCCGTCGCTCCAGCCAGCGCGGAGAGAGCGTCAGGTTGATGAAGCCGGGCGGCGCGACCTCGACCGAAACGAAGAGTCCGCCCCCTGCGGGCAGGCCGTCAGGCGATGCTGAGCGGAGCGACTCGACGACCGCCTCGGCGATGGCGAGGGGTGGGCGGCGCAGCGGGCGGGCCAGCTTGAGGGCCAGGTTGCTGGCGTAGTCGCCGTGCTCGGGGTTGGCCGGCCGAGCCACGTCGGGCGGCGAGGCCGCCTCGGCGGGGAGCTCGGGCAGTCGCCGCGCGGCGATGGCGTCCGCCAGCGCCGCCTCGAGCGCGGCGCGCACGTCACTGCGCACGGGAGCAGCCAGGGTCGCCGGGGTCGGGCGGGACATCGGGTCGCGGCCTCCGCGGGGTGTCACGGGCTCGGCCGGATAGCGTAGCCGGTCGCCCCTCGGGGCCGCCGGACCGGCCGCCCGCCGAAGGTCATGGGACCTCGTTGCCCGAGCGCACCACGAAAGCGAGGGCGGTCGGGTGAGGTTCGGAGCGCTCTGTCGGATTCAGGACTAGAAATCCGTCAGATTCACTAGTACCGTGGTACCAGGCGCGTCGCATACGATGCGCTGACTCGGCGTCCGGGCAGGTGCCCGAACGGTCCGTCCGGCACCGTGCCGGCGGCCACATCCGTGTGGAAGCAGCCTCACCGAGCCAGGCCGCTCCACGGGTGAACCCTAGGGGGGTACACCGTCCGGCTCCAGAGGGGTCGCCGGAACCCCGGAGGACCGGATCCGCCTCGTCGGATCGGACCTCCACCGACATCACGTCTCGTGGCCACTGTCACCTCGGCCGGGGACGGATCCAAAGATGGCCCTTGGGGGCCGCTTCGACCACGGGCGTAGTTCGCCGACCCTGCTTCAGCGTCGGCGCCATTGATCGGCCAGGAGGCCTGGACTCATCGACCGAACTTCGGTCTCGGGGATCTCGGAGGACACGAATATGAACGGGTCGCACGCCGGCACTTTGCGGACGAAGGGACGGACCTGGGTCGCACTCTGGGTCCTGCTCTTCGTCTTTTCGTTGTTCCTGCAGGGGGCCCTGGCACTCACGGCTCCGCGAGCGGTGAGTGCGGAATCCCTCAATGTCGACCTCGACCAGTGGGCGAACGGCGATCCGCCGCCCGTGGGCGAGTCGTGGCAGAACGGCAACCTGAACGGCAACAACTCGGCGTATGCCGAGGGCGACGTCGTGCCCTTCCGCTTGGCCATCGAAGGCCTGGAAGCGGGCACCCACACGATCCACATCAACTACGACTTCACCGCCGGCGGCCACAAGGCGTACGACTTCCTGGCCACCTGGGACGCGACCGAGAGCCCCGACGAGTGCGGCACCGGCGGCGGCGCCGTGTCCTCGATGTGCCCGTCGCTGGGTGCGGCGGACACTGAGCCCTTCCCGTCGGACGGGACAAGCGCAAACGGCATTCCCGTAGCCGGCGCGGAAGCGGACGCGCTCGCCTCCGAGGGCATCACCAGGCTGCTGACCCTGTACGGAGGCACGATCATCGCGATCGCGGGCCCGGTGCATGAGGGCAGCCCGGACGGGAACAGCACCGCTGACTTCATGGTCACCTTCAGCACCACAGGTTCCGCGGCCCTCTTCCTGTGGGGCGGCCACCTGGCCAAGTCCGTTTACTGGGACCAGGCCACGACCGGCGGTGATCCCGATGGCGCGGCGCAGGTCAGCGGTGCCCCCTGGCATATGCGTACGCTCAACCTCGACGGAGGCGGCGCCTCGAACCAGGACCGAAGCATCCAGCCCAGCGCCATCATCAAGACGTCCCCCTCGATCTCGACCTCGGCGACGGCCTCGGTCTCGATCGGTGCGGCCATCAGCGACTCCGCCGACCTTGCCGGCGTCACCGCGGACGCCGGCGGCACGATCATCTTCAAGGCATGGGGTCCCGATTCGACGCCCAGCACGCCGACCTGCGATGGAACGCCGGTCTTCACGAGCTCTGCGTTCACGGTGACCGGGCCTGGTACCTACGGCCCGGCAAGCTTCACGCCGACCACGGTAGGCACCTACTTCTGGATCGCCTACTACAGCGGCGATGCCAACAACAACGCCGTCGCGGGCACATGCGGCGACACGGGCGAAACCTCGGTGGTCAACCCGCGCACCACCACCATCACGACCCAGGTCAAGAACGACGCTGACGACAGCAACGTCGCCGACGGCGCCTCCGTGGCCATCGGCACGACCGTCTACGACACGGCCATCATCAGTGGCGAGACGGCCACCGCCGGTGGCACCGTGACCTACAAGCTGTGGGCCAACGACAGCTGCACCGGCGACCCGATCTTCACCAGCGGACCGCACACCGTGACCGCCGGTGCCGTGCCCGACTCTGGCACCTTCACCTTCACCGCGGCCGGCACCTATGGCTGGCAGGCGGTCTACAGCGGTGACGCCAACAACGATGGCTCATCGAGCACCTGCGGCACCGAGACCGTGGTGGTCGATGCCAATAGCACCACCATCAGCACATCGGCCACGGGGACGGTCCTGATCGGGGCCTCCATCAGCGACTCGGCGACGCTCTCGGGCGCCACCGAGGACGCTGGCGGCACGATCACCTTCCGCGCCTGGGGCCCGGCGGCCGCACCGACC
>DASSPM010000006.1:0-19554 GCA_035699625.1 Candidatus Limnocylindrales bacterium
TGCTCACTCGGCGCTGCACGAGTCGGTGGCGCGCGATCTCGGCCGGCGCGGCGGCTGGGTCCTGGCGCCCGAAGTCTCGTTCTCGATGTACGGCGAGCGGGGCGCGATCGACATCCTCGCCTGGCACCCGGCGCGCCGGGCGCTGCTGGTGATCGAGCTCAAGACCGTGTTGGTGGACGTTCAGGAAGTCGTCGCCACGCTCGACCGGAAGCGACGCTTGGCGCCGAGGATCGCGGCCGAGCGCGGTTGGGAAGCAGAGACGGTGAGCCCATGGCTCGTACTCGTGGACAGATCCACCAACCGGCATCGGGTGGCCGCGCATCGGGCGACCCTGCGGGCCGCGCTGCCGGCGGATGGTCGCGTGATGCGCGGCTGGCTTCGGCGGCCGACGGGGCCCATCGCCGCCCTCTCTCTCTGGCCGAACTCCAGTGGCAGTAACGCTGGGGCGCGTGTCGCGGGCGTCCAGCGGGCCACACGGGCCCGCGGCGGGCGGGATCGAGCGTGAGAGTTCCGTGGCTCGGGCCTCCGGGCGTCGGCGGACCCTGCCTGGCCGGCCGCGACCGCGCATAAGGCCACTGGGGTTGTGATCCGGACAACAACCGGAGGCTGGGTGGACTGGCGGCGCCCGGGCGTGGCGCCGCTCGGGCGGTCAGAGGTTGCCGCGCTTCGCCTGCTCGCGCTCGATGGCCTCGAAGAGGGCCTTGAAGTTGCCCACGCCGAAGCCGCGCGAGCCGTGGCGCTCGATGATCTCGAAGAAGAAGGTCGGCCGATCCTGCATCGGCCGGGTGAAGATCTGGAGCAGGTAGCCCTCTTCGTCCCGGTCGGCCTCGATGCCCAGCTCCTCGAGCACGTCGAAGGGCACGCCCACGTCGCCCACGCGTGCCGGCAGCTCGGCGTAGTACTCGTGCGGCAGGCCCAGGAACTGCACTCCGTTCTGGCGCAGCGTCCGCACCGTGCCCACGATGTCCGTGGTCCGGAGGGCGATGTGCTGCACGCCCGGCGAGCGGTAGTAGTCGAGGTACTCCTGGATCTGGCTCTTGCGCCGCCCCGAGGCCGGCTCGTTGATGGGGAACTTGATGCGCCCGTTGCCGTTGGTCATGACCTTCGACATGAGCGCGCTGTACTCGGTGTGGATGACCTTGTCGTCGTAGTGGATGAGCTGGCTGAAGCCGAGCACCTGCTTGTAGAACTCGACGTAGCGGTCCATGTCGCCGAGCTCGACGTTGCCCACGCAGTGGTCGATCTCCAGCAGGGTCATGCCCGTCGCCGCCGCGGCCGGCTTCTTGGTCTTGCGATAGCCCGGCAGGAAGGCGCCGTGGTAGTCGCGGCGGTCGATGAAGCTGTGGGTCACCTCGCCGTAGGTGCGGATGGCGCTGCGGCGCAGGACGCCATCCTCGCCCCCGTCCAGCTCGGTCGGCTCGAGGGCGCTGACCGCGCCGCGCTTCGTCGTCTCTTCCCAGGATGAACGCGCGTCGTCCACGGCGAAGGCGATGTCCTTGACGCCGTCGCCGTGGAGATGCACGTGCTCGGCGATCTCGCCCTCCGGTCCGAGCGGCGCCGTGAAGACGAAGCGGATGTCGTTCTGCTGCAGCACGTAGCTGGCGCGGTCGCGCACGCCCGTCTCGAGGCCGGCGTAGGCCACGGGCGTGAAGCCCCACACGGCGCGGTAGTAGTTGGCCGCGATGCGGGCGTTGCCCACCCAGAACTCGACGTGGTCGATGCCGTTGAGCGGGAGGAAGTCCTGCGCCTCAGCGTAGGCGTCGGGGTTGACCCGCGCCCCACTCGCGGGGCGCTCGATGGTCTCGGTCATGCTGCTCTCCTCGCGCTGGGCGGTCGTCTCGAGCGCGGCAATGGTACGCCGGTCGCCGCCCGCGGGTCCGCCGCCGCGCCTCACGGTCCCGTGATGCGGTAGATGTAGCCGGCCTTGTCGTCCGAGAGGTAGAGCGCGTCGTCGGCGCCGACGATGAGGCCCGCCGGTCGGCCTGTCGAGCGCTCCGTCTGCCGGTCGAGGAAGCCGTCGGCAAAGCTCTCGCTGGCGCCTGTCGGGCCTTCGGCCCAGGGCAGCCGGCGCAGCTCGTAGCCGACCTTGCGGCTCGAGTTCCAGGAGCCATGGAAGGCGATCACCAGGTAGCCGCGCCAGACGGCCAGGCCGAGCGGCGCGCTGTGCGCCTGGAAGGTTGCTGCGGGGGCAGCCACGCCGGCGCAGCCGACGGCCCCGCTGGCCGGATCCGGGCGGCTGCCGAACTCGGGGTCGACGATGGTCCCCGCATGGCAGCGTGGCCAGCCGGCATCGGCGCCCTGGACGATCTCGTAGAGCGTCTCGGGCGGGAGATCGTCACCGAGCCGGTCGCGGCCCATGACCGTGGCCCAGACCCGGCCCGTGGCCGGATCGGCCGCCAGCCCCACGGCGTTGCGCAGCCCTGCCATGACCACCCGGCCGCCGGTGCCGTCGGGCGCGTAGTGCAGCACGGCCGCGCGGCGACGGTCCTCCTCGAAGCAGACGTCGCAGCTGGAGCCGACCGAGAGCAGGAAGCCATCGCCGCGCGCCAGCACCGTGCGCGTCTCGTGGCCGCCGCGCGGCAGGCCGTCGACGATCACCTCGCGCGCCCGTTCGCGCAGCCCCGGTCCGAGGGTGACCCGTGCGACACGTGTGGTGCCCGCCACGAGCATCGTGCCGGAGGCCTCGAAGGCGACCGAGTGCGCGGCGTCGTAGCCGGAGCCGACGACCAGGGTCTCGTCGGCGCGGCCGTCGCCGTCCCGGTCGGGGAGCGCCACCACCCGATCGGCGCCGCGCTCGGCCACGACCAGCGTGCCGTCCGGGGCGAGGGCCATGAAGCGTGGGCCGGCCAGGCCCGAGGCGAATACCCCAGAGCGGTAGCTGGCCGGCAGGCGCAGCGCCGTCTCGGCCGGGTCGCCGATGTCCAGGCTGATGCCGGTCGGACGCAGGATCTGCGCGCGGAGGGTCCAGACGAGGCCCGCCACGAGCAGGCCCGAGGCGAGGATCAAGCCGATGCGGCGTGCTAGCCCCTCGATCACGGCCGCACTCTAGCGGGCGGTCGGGGTCGGGGCCCATCCGGGGTCTGGGCCCCGCTTCGACGGCCGGGGGCGCGGCATTTGTTGGCCGGATCACAACCCCAGTGGCCTTGTGGGCGGTCGCGGCCACGCCCGATGCCCAGCGGGGCTTGGGTCAGGCCGGCGTCCCGCACGATCCCGTCCGTACCGATCCACCGACCCCCGCCGGATGCGTGCCCGAGTCTTCGTCGCGTTACTGCCGTTGGGATCCGGCCAAGTAGTCAGTGCGCCGGCCGACCCGGACGGGTCCGGGCAGTCCAGTCACGAACGAGCGCGGCTACGATTCGCTCCCATGCCCACCGCCGCCCCGTCGCAACGCTCGACCGCCGCCTCGAGACGCTCCACTGCGGCCGTCCCGGTCGCCCGGAGCGGCGCGGACCGGCGCGTCCAGGAGCTGGCCTTCCTCGAGGAAGTGGCCCGCCTGGCAACGTCGGCGCGGACCTGGGACGAGCTGATGGTCACGGTCGTCGAGCGGGCCACGGCCGCGGCCGGCGCCGAGGTCTGCTCGCTCTACCTCGTCGACCGCGACGGGTCCGGCGTGACCCTCGCTGCCACCAACGGCCTCGACCGCGAGCAGATCGGCCGTGCTCGCCTGCCGCTGGGGGTCGGCATCACCGGGCGCGTGGCGCAGGGGCGCCGGCCCATCGTCAGCCTCGACGTCCACCGCGACCCGCGCTTCCACTGGATCCGCGGCGTCGACCAGCCCCAGTTCACCTCGATGTGCTCGGTGCCGCTCCTCTTCAACGACGCCGTCATCGGCGTGCTCAACGTGCAGACCGTGGAGCGACGGCGCTTCCTGCGCCGCGACGTGCGGTTCCTCGAGACGCTGGCGGCCCTGCTGGCCGGCATCGTCGAGAAGGGCCGCCTGCAGCGCGAAGCCGAGGACCAGATCGAAGCGATGCGCACCATCGACGAGGCGCGCGCCGGCCTGGTGACCGTGGTGACGCATCAGCTGCGCACGCCGCTGGCCGTGGTCCGGGCCTACCTGGAGTTGCTCGGCGGGGCGGCCAGTCAGGCCGGCCATGCCGACGCCAGGGAGTGGGAGCGCGCCGCGCTCGAGCAGGTCGAGCGCCTCGACCGGACGCTCGACTCCGTGCTGGCCAGCCTGCGCGCCTTCCCCAGCCAGCCGCCCGTGCTGCAGCGGCTCGACCTGGCGGCGGTCGTGGATGAGACACTCGGCGAGCTGGCGCCGCTGCTGCGCCGCCATCGCTTCGAGGCGAGCTTCACGGAGCGGCCGCTGCGTGCCGAGGCCTCCGGGGAGCAGCTCCGGCGCCTGCTCGAGTACCTCCTCGAGAACGCTGCCAAGTACGCGCCGCCAGGCGGCCGTATCGACGTCTACGGCTGGCGCCTGGGCGAGCTGGCCTGCCTGGCCGTGACCGACGACGGCCCGGGCATCCCGGCCGAGTGGCACGAGCGCATCTTCGAGCCGTTCGTGCGGCTCGACGACTCCCCCCGGGGCGCCGGCATCGGCCTTTTCGCGGCGCGCCGCCTGGCGCGCACCATGGGCGGCGACCTGCGGGTCGAGCCCCGCGCTCCCGCCGGAAGCCAGTTCGTGCTCGAGCTAGCGGCCGGCTGAAGGCGCGTCGACCGACCAGCCACCGGCGGACCAGCCACCGGCCGAGCGAGTGCCCGCGATGGCCGCCGGCGAGGGTCAGGCGGCGGCCGAACCCTCGCCGGCGAAGGGCAGCGACAGCTCCGTCACGCGCAGCACGTCGCCGTGTCGATCGTGCAGGTCTTCGAGGCAGCGCGGCCGGCAGCCGCGCGCGTCCGTCTCCGGCCCGACCTGGAAGTGACGCCAGGCCGCGCCGTCAACGCCGGCCGCCTCGGTCAGCCGGCAGCCGCAGACGGCGCAGGTGACCGGGCCGCCCGGCTCGCGCATGCCCGAGAAGTCGAAGGCTCGCTCTCTCATGTCGTGTACGCAACCTCTCCATGCAGGGCCAGGTCCAGGCCCATCTCCTCATCCGATGGCTTGACCCGCAGGCCCAGCAGCAGGTCGACGGCCTTGATGATCGCCAGCGTGGCCAGGGCGGCGAAGCCGGCCGTGGCCGCCACGGCCACGAGCTGGATGGCCACCTGGCCGAGGTTGCCCTCGATGGCGCCACTCACGCCACCGATGGCAGCCACAGCGAAGACCCCCGTCGCCAGCGCACCGAAGATGCCGCCCACGCCGTGCACGGCGAAGACGTCCAGCGCATCGTCGATGCGCAGCCGCTCGCGCAGCAGCGTGGCGCTGTAGCAGACGGCCCCCACGGCGAGCCCGATGAGCACCGCCCCCCCGGCGGTCACGAAGCCCGATGCGGGTGTGATGGCGACGAGCCCGGCTACGGCGCCACAGGCCGCGCCGACGACGCTGACCTTGCGCTTGTGCAAGTAGCTGGCCAGCACCCAGGTGAGCGTCGCCGCCCCGGCGGCCGTGTTGGTCACCAGCAGCGCGTTGGCGGCCTGGCCCGTGGCGGCCAGTGCCGAGCCGGCGTTGAAGCCGAACCAGCCGAACCACAGCAGGCCCGCCCCAAGCACGGTCATGGGCACGTCGTGCGGCTCCATCCGGTCGCCGTTGGTGACGCGTCGCCCGATCAGCAGCGCGGCGACCAGGGCGGAGATGCCCGAGCTGATGTGGACCACCGTGCCGCCCGCGTAGTCGAGCGCCCCGAGGTCGCGCAGCCAGCCGCCCGGCGCCCAGACCCAGTGGGCCACAGGCGAGTAGACGAGGGTCGACCAGAGGATGGTGAAGAGCACGAAGGCGCCGAAGCGCTTGCGCTCGGCGAAGGCACCCGAGATGAGCGCCGGCGTGATGGCGGCGAACATCAGCTGGAAGGCGGCGAAGAGGACGTGCGGGATGGTCTCCGAGTAGCGCCCGTCGGGCTGCAGGCCGACGTTGGCGAAGCCGGCGAAATCCAGGCCGCCGATGAGCCCCGCGCCGTTGACGTCCGGACCGAAGGCGAGGCTGTAGCCCCAGAGGACCCAGACGACGCTGACGATGGCCAGACCGAAGAAGCTGTGCATGATCGTCGAGAGCACGTTCTTGCGCCGCACGAGGCCGCCGTAAAAGAGCGCCAGGCCGGGCAGCATGACCATCACCATGGCCGTGGCCACGAGCAGCCAGGCCGTGTCGCCGCCATCGGGAGCGGCATCCTCTGCGGCCGCCACCGGGCTCGCCGACAGGGCCACCAGGAACATCGCCAGGGCCATCGATCGAAGCCGCCGCATCGTCACCTCCGAGCTGTAGGCAGGGCTCGTCCATGCTCGGCAGGCCGAGGCTACGGCCGGCGGCGGCCGATGTCGGCAGCGCGCCGGTGTCGCTTGGGTGACGGTTCGGTTGCGGGGCTGGCCCCATCGGGCCAGGGGCCCGCGGGACCATCGCGCCGCTGGTCCGGGTTGACGCCCCCTGGGATACTGGCCAGGTCACTCGGGGCACCACGCAGAGAGGCTCGACAACAGAAGACCGCCGCCCCCATCGGCAGGATCCGTCGATCCACCCGTGTCTCCTGCGGGCACTCGCCCGCCTCCCGGCCGCATCGTGCGGCCAGACCGCCCCAGCGGTCAGCCCGTCCGGCAGGCCCCCGGCACGTCGCGACCGTCACGTCCCGACGAGGGTGCCGACACGCCCCGACGACCCCAGCCTGCCGCGTGGGGGTGGCCACGTCACATGCCGGCCCGCCCAGGCGCGCCGGTCTTCCACCGCTCGCCACGTCCCCCAGCGCGGCGTCCCGGCAGCAAGGAGGCATCGTCTTGCCGTTCACACCCAGCGGCGCCCAGCGGGCGTCTCGTCGTCACACGCTGGGACTGGCCCTGACCGTCGCCCTGGGCCTGCTCGTCACCGTCGCCCCCTCGGGCGCACAGGCGCTCAGCGCGCAATACCCGACCGTGGAGGCCTACTACCTGCGGCTCCTCAACTGCACCCGCACCGGCGGCTGGGTGCGCAGCGACGGCAGCTGTGCCGGCTACGGTTCGGGCCGCTACAGCGCCTATGTACCGCCCATCAAGTCCCACTCGGGCATCGCCGCCTACGTCGCGCGGCCGTACGCGAAGCTCCTCGCCGTGCGGGGCCTGTGCAGCCACTACGCCAATGGTGACCCCGCCTCGCGCTTGCGCAAGGCCGGCTACACGGGCTACACCTGGGGCGAGAACATCGGATGTCGCAACGGCTACACCAACCTGTACAAGGCCGTCCTCGCCAGCCACCTCGTCTTCCAGTCGGAGCGCTCGACCAACGGCGGCCACTGGCGCAACATGAAGAACCCGCGCTTCACGTACGTGGGCATCGGCGTCTGGTACTACGCCAAGCGTGTGCGCCTGGTGACCGACTTCTACCGCCCCTGACCGGCCAGCCCGAGTGCGACCTGGCTAGCCGGGGCCGACCGGATCCTCCAGCCGGTAACCGACGCCACGCACCGGCAGCGGCGCCGGTGCTCCCACCGCGCGCAGCTTCGAGCGCAGGCGAGCCAGGTGGGGCTTGAGCCACAGCCTGTCCGGGTCGCGCTCGCTCGGCCACGCCTGCGCCAGCAACACGACGTGGCCGACCACTTCGCCAGGGCGTTGCAGCAGGCGCTCCAGGATGCGGAATTCGGTCGGCGTCAGTTCCAGCGTGATGCCCTGCCAACGGATCTCGTGGCGGCCCGGGTCGACCACCCAGCCGGTGCCGGCCGGGCCGGCGTCGAGGCGGCGCATCACCGCGCGCGTGCGCGCCAGCAGCTCTTCGGCCCGGAAGGGCTTCTGGATGTAGTCGTCGGCACCCAGGTCGAGCAGTTCGACGGTGACGCCCGGGTCACGCTCGCCGGAGACGACGATGAGCGGCGTCTCGCTTTCGGCGCGGATCGTCCGGCAGACGGCGGCGCCGTCCATGTCGGGCATGGCCAGGTCGAGCAGCACCAGGTCCGGCCGCTCGGCGCGGAAGCGGGCGAGCGCCTCGCGCCCGTCGTAGGCGGCCACGATGCGGTGGCCGGCCTGGCCGAGGATGGCGCCCAGCGCGCCGACCATGGCCGGCTCGTCGTCGACGACGAGGATCTTGAGCGAGCGTCCGCCGGCCGTGGAACCCGAGGTCATGGCGCTGCCCTCAGCCGGCCGACGCCGGCTCCGTGTGGCAGACGTTGACCAGGCGGCCGATGCCTTCGATCTCGACCTCGACCACGTCGCCGTCGCGCAGGAAGCGCTGCGGCGTGCGGTGGACGCCGACGCCCGGCGGCGTGCCGGTGACGATGACGTCCCCCGGCTCCAGCGTGAAGGCCTGGGAGCAGTGGCTCACCAGGCGCGCCACCGGGAAGATCATGTCGGCCGTGGAGCCCTCCTGGAGCCGCTCGCCGGAGACGGTGCACGAGAGCGAGAGCACCTGCGGGTCGGGGATCTCGTCGCTCGTGACCAGCACCGGGCCGAGCGGGCAGAACGTGTCGAGGCTCTTGCCGCGCACCCACTGGCGGTCGCCGAACTGGAGGTCGCGCGCCGAGACGTCGTTGGCGCAGGTGTAGCCGAGCACGTAGGCGAGCGCTTCGGCTTGGCCGACCCGGCGCGCCGTGCGCCCGATGACGACGGCCAGTTCGGCCTCGTAGTCGACCTGGCCCGTGAGCGCCGGATCCCAGCGGATCTCGGCGCCATGACCGACGACGGCGGTCGTGAACTTGGCGAAGACGAGGGGCTCCTCGGGCGGGCTGGTGCCCTGCTCGGCGGCGTGAGCGAAGTAGTTGAGGCCGATGGCCACGACCTTGCCCGGCCGCGGCACGGGCGAGAGCAACTCGAGCTCGCTCAGCAGCGTGCCCTCCGCGGCGATGCGGGGACCGGCATCGGCGGCGGCACCGGCCAGTGCCTGGAGGGACCCCGGCCCGCCGGCCAGGAGGGCCGCCATGGTGGTCGGGCCGCTCGGTAGGAGGGCATCGGCCGGCAGGGCGTGGTCGTCGGCCACGACGCCGAGCCGGTCGGCGGCGCCGTCGCGGTAGGTGATGATTCGCATGGCCGAAGTATCGCCGCTGGCGCGTTTCAGACCTCGGCGTGCACGGCCGGCTCGGTCCGGCTCGCCGAGCGCTGCGCGACGAGCACGGCGGCGATGACCAGCACGCCACCCAGGAGCTGCACGGGCGTGAGGTGCTCGCCGAAGAGGAGCGTCGCCAGGCTGATCGTCCAGGCCGGCTCGACCGTGCTGATCATGGCCGCGTCCGCCGCACCGATGCGGCGCGTGCCGGCGTAGAAGGCCTGGATGGCCACGGCGGTGCTGATGACCCCCACGCCGAGCAGGCCCAGCCACGCCTCGGGCGGCACTGCAGCGGGCGTGACCGGACGGCCGGTGACTGTCGCGATCAGCCACCAGGCGGCCCAGGTCGCGGTCATCATCACGGCCGTCGCGGGGGCCGGGTCGCTCTCCTCCTGGGCGGCGGCCTCGCCCCTGCTGCGCTCGCCGCCCAAGCGTGCCGACAGGACGATCCAGACGCTGTAGATGAGCGGTGAGACGGCCGCCAGGAGGAGGCCCGCCAGGGGCGGCGCGGCGCCCGGGTCGATGCCGCCGAGGGCGAGGGCCACGCCCAGGGAGGCCGTCGCCAGCGCGAGCCATGGCCGGCGGCCGCTCAGCCCGCGCCCCCAGCGGATGGAGAGGACCGCCACGAGCACCGGGTAGATGTAGACGATGAGGGCCGCCAGCGAGGCCGGCACGCTCTCGAGCGCGGCGTAGTAGGTTCCCGAGTTGCCGGTGTAGAGGATGCCCATGGCCACCAGCACGACCAGGCGCCGCCGCGCGAGCCGCCACAGGGCGGCGCGATTCGCGGGCCGGGCCAATAGCCACAGCCAGGCCACCGCCGCGCCGAAGAGGAAGCGCCAGGCGAGGAGGCCTATCCAGTCCATGCCCGCGGCGTAGACCGGGCGGGCGAAGAGGGCGCCCGAGCCGAAGGCGCAGGCGCTGATGACGACAAGGAGGATCCCGAGGGCCCGATCGCCCGGGAGCACGACGCCGGCAGCGCGCGAGCCGGTGCCTGCCTCGGCGCTGCTTCCCACGGCGGGCGATGCTAGCAGCGCAGCCGCGCCAGTGGCGCGCCGCAGGGCGTCAGGCCGGGGCGCCGCCCATCGTCGGCGACTCGTCGAGGGATCGACCCTCCGCTGCCGGCTCGACCGGGCTGAACGGCCACTCCGCGCCGGCCTGCGCCGCCGCGCCGCGGCTGCGCTGGTCGAGGATGCCCACCACGTGGTGGAAGAGATCACGCGCCGAGACGACGCCCGTCGCCTGGCCGTCGACGACGAGCGGGATGTGGCGGAAGCCGCCCACGGCCATCTTGTGGATGGCCACCCCGACGGTGTCCTCGCCGCGCAGCACGACCGGGTCGGCCGTCATGACCTCGCCGATGGTGACGCTCTGCAGGGGCCGGTCGCCGAGGCGCAGCAGCGCGTCGCGCTCGGTGAAGACGCCCACGAGGTGGTCTTCGGGGCCGTCGGTCACGAGCAGGCAGCCGATGCGCTCGGTCTGCATCGTGGCGATGGCCTCCGCGGCGGGCGTGTCGCGGCGCACCGTCAGCGGGCGGCGCGGCCGGAGTGTGGCCAGCGCGTCGGCCACCAGGTGGCGCTCGAAGGTCGTCGACGGGCGCGGCAGGTCGATGCCGGCCAGGTCGGCGCCGCAGTTGGCGCAGCTGTCCTCACCCTGGAGGTTGTCGTGGCCGCAGACGGGGCAGATCACGCCTCGGCCTCCACGACCCATGTCTCGCCGCTGTTGAGCAGCTTGCTCAGGTCGCCTTCGCCGCGCTGCTCGATCGCCGCGCGCAGCTGCTGCTCGAGCAGCTGGTCATGCGTCGGCCGCGTGGCACGGCGGAAGACGCCCACCGGCACCGGGAACTGCGGGTACCACATGCGCGAGAGCATGTAGGCGAGGTACGGGTCCTCCGCCTCCTCGTCGTGGACCAGCAGGTCCGCCTCCGTCACGCCATCGCCCAGGCTGACGATCTCCGGACGCAGGCCGTTCAGCCGGATGCCCTTGTCGCGCTGCTTGCCGAAGATCATCGGCTGGCCGTGCTCGAGCACCAGCATCCGGTCGTCCCGGATCTCGCGGTCGGTGAAGTCGCGGAAGGCGCCGTCGTTGAAGATGTTGCAGTTCTGGAGGACCTCGACGAAGGCGGAGCCGGTGTGGCGGCCGGCCCGCTCGAGGGTCCGCTGCAGGTGCTCCGTGTGCGTATCCACCGAGCGCGCCACGAAGGTCGCCTCGGCGGCCAGGGCGATCGAAAGCGGCATCACCGGCTGGTCGACCGTGCCGTCCGGCGTCGACTTGGTGCGCTTGCCCAGCTCCGAGGTGGGCGACGCCTGGCCCTTGGTCAGGCCGTAGATGCGGTTGTTGAACATGACCAGCTTGAGGTCGACGTTGCGCCGCATCGAGTGCAGCACGTGGTTGCCGCCGATGGAGAGCGCATCGCCGTCGCCGGTGATGACCCAGACCATCAGGTCGGGGCGCGCCGCCTTGAGGCCCGTGGCCAGCGTCGGCGCGCGGCCGTGGATGGTGTGGAAGCCGTAAGTGTTCATGTAGTAGGGCAGGCGGCCGGAGCAGCCGATGCCGCTGATGAAGACGATGTTCTCCTTCGGGTAGCCGAAGTCGGGCATCACCTTCTGCGTCTGGGCCAGGATGGAGTAGTCGCCGCAGCCCGGGCACCAGCGGACCTCCTGGTCCGAGACGAAGTCCTTGCGCGTCAGCACGGCGGCCGCGCTCGTCCCTGTGCCCGCCTCCGCTGGGCCATGGCCGTTGCCGCCGGTGCGGGGTGTCAGCTCGTCGGTCATCGCGGCAGCTCCCCCTTCAGCATCGCTTCCGCCGCCTCCTCGATCTCGCTGATGCGGAAGGGCTTGCCGCGCACGCGGTTGTAGCCCACGGCGTCGACCAGGAAGCGGGCGCGGACGAGCATCGAGAGCTGGCCCAGGTTGACCTCCGGGACGAGCACACGGCGGTAGCGCTGCAGGACGGCGCCCAGGTTGCGCGGGAAGGGGTTGAGGTGGCGCAGGTGCGCGTGGGCCACGCTGCGCCCGCGGCCGCCGAGGCGGTCAACGGCGGTGCGGATGGCCCCGTAGGTCGAGCCCCAGCCGAGGATGAGCAGGTCGCCCTCGTCGGGCCCATAGATCTGCAGGTCGGGGATGTCGTTGGCGATGCGCGCCACCTTCTCGGCGCGCAGCACCTGCATGCGGTGGTGATTCTCGGGGTCGTAGCTGACGTTGCCCGTGACGTCCTGCTTCTCGAGGCCGCCGATGCGATGCTCCAGGCCGGGTGTGCCGGGCACCGCCCACGGCCGCGCCAGCGTCTCGGGGTGGCGGGCGTAGGGCTGGAACGTGGCGCGCTCGGTGGCGTTGGCCACGGAGATGTCGGGCATCTCGTCGACCGAGGGTACCCGCCAGGGCTCGGCGCCCGTGGCCAGGAAGGCGTCCGAGAGGTAGACCACCGGGGTCATGTAGCGCAACGCGATGCGCACCGCCTCGATGGCGTAGTCGAAGCACTCCGACGGCGTTGCCGGCGCCACGACCGGCATGGGCGAGTCGCTGTTGCGCCCGAAGAGCACCTGCAGCAGGTCGGCCTGTTCGGTCTTGGTGGGCATGCCCGTGGAAGGCCCGGCACGCTGGACGTCGATGACGATGAGCGGCAGCTCGACCATCACGGCCAGCCCGAGCGCCTCGCTCTTGAGGGCGATGCCCGGCCCGGAGCTGGCGGTCATGCCCAGCGCCCCGCCGTAGGCGGCGCCGATGGCCGCGCCGATGGCGGCGATCTCGTCTTCGGCCTGGAAGGTCTTGACGCCGAAATGCTTGTAGGTCGAGAGCTGGTGCAGGATGTCGCTGGCAGGCGTGATGGGGTAGCTGCCGTAGAAGAGGGCGCGCTTGGCCAGGCGCGCCGCGGTCACGAAGCCGAGCGCGGTGGCCTCATTGCCGGTGATGTAGCGGTACTTGCCGGGCGCCAGCTTGGCCGGCGGCACCCGGTAGTGAGTGTGGAAGATCTCGGTCGTCTCACCGAAGGCGTAGCCTGCCTTGAGGGCGCGCTTGTTGGCCTCGGCGATGACCGGCTTGGCCTGGAATTTCTGGTCGATCCAGCGCAGGGTGGGCTCCATGGAGCGCTCGTAGAGCCAGAACATCAGCCCGAGGGCGAAGAAGTTCTTGGTCAGGTCGATCTGTTTCTGGCTCAGCTCGAGGCCCTCGGCGGAGCGCGCGTTGAGCGCGCTGATGGGCACCTCGAAGACGGTGTACGGCGCGAGCGAACCATCGGTCAGCGGATTGGCCGCGTAGCCGGCCTTGGTCAGGTTGCCCGGCGTGAAGGCATCCTGGTTGACGATCAGCGCGCCGCCTGGCGGCAGGTCGCCGATGTTCGTGCGCAGCGCAGCCGGGTTCATCGCCACCAGCACGTCCGGCTGGTCGCCCGGCGTGTAGATGTCGTTGGAGGAGAAGCTGATCTGGAAGCCGGAGACGCCGGGCAGGGAACCCGCCGGGGCGCGGATCTCGGCCGGGAAGTCGGGCAAGGTGCTGATGTCGTTGCCGTAGACCGCGGCGGTGCGGGTGAACTGGTTGCCGGTGAGCTGCATGCCGTCGCCGGAATCGCCGGCGAAGCGGATGGTGACCCGCTCCAGCTCCTCGATGCGCGGCGGTTCCTGCCGCGGCTTCTCGATGGTCGTCACGCCCCCTCTGGCTCCTCCAGGCGCTGGTGTGGTCGGGGTGGCAGGTTGAGGATCTCCTCCGGGAAAGCCTCGGCAACGTATGCGATGACGTCCTGCTGACGCACCAGGCCGACGAGCCGGCCATCCTCGACCAGCGGGATGTTGCGGTAGCCGCCCTGGTCCATCATCGCCAGCGCCTGGCCGAAGCTGGCGTCCGGCGTGAGCGTGTCCGGCTCCGCGGTCATGAACTCGTCCACGGGCCGCGACCGGTCGACATCGCGGCCAAGCACCTTGAGCAGCACATCGCGCTCGGTGATGATGCCCGCCACTCGGTCGCCGCGGCAGACCACGAGGCAGTCGCCGCGCGCGGCGCGCATCGACTCCAGCGCCTCCGCCAGCGGGCGGCCGGCCTGGATGGTGGCCGGGGCGCGCGTGCTCACCGACCGGATGCGCTCCTGGAGGAGCTCGCGGGCGGTGGGCGCGTGCGCGGTGGGCTCGGCGGTGGTGGTCACGGTGCGATTCTACCCGCCGCGACGGTTGCGGCCCGTTCGCGCCGGTCCGCCGCCGGCGGCGGACCGGCGGGGCTATCATCGGCGGGCCGATGAGTCACCACGAAGCGCTGCCCGCCGACGTGCCCGCCCGGGCGCCCGAGCTTGCCGAGCAGGGGGCCGCCGGGGGTCACACGGCGGCCGTGCTGGGCGACGATCTCATCTGGGCCTCGCGGCTGGCGGCGGCCGCCGAGAGTGCCGGCGCACAGGTGCTGCGCATCCGCTCCGCGGCCGGCCTGGTGCGCCCCGACCGCCAGCCACCGGTGGACCTGCTGCTGGTCGATCTCGCCCTGCGCTCGAGCGACCCCTACGCGGCTATCACCGACGCGAGCGCAGTAGGTGTCAGCGTCCTGGCGGTCGGGCAGCACGAGGATGCCGCCAGCCTGCGTCGCGCCCGCGAGGCCGGCGCCGGTCGCGTCACCAGCTACGACCACTTCCACCGGCAGGGGCCGCGGCTGGTGGCCGCGCTGCTGGCGGCGAGGCCGACCCAGAGGCCCGGCGACTGATGGCGGTGGGCGCTGCCACGGGCATCCCGGCGACTCGCTACGCGAACCGGCTGGGGGCCGCGCGCGAGGCACTGCGCAGGGAGGGCGCAGCTGCGTTGCTCGTCGGCGTCGGCGCGGAGCTGCAGTGGCTGACCGGCTACCAGGGCATGCCCACCGAGCGGCTGACGATGCTCGTGCTGCCCATGGAGGGCGAGGTCCACCTCGTGGCGCCGCGACTGGAGGCGGCACCTGCGGGCGCGGCGCCGGCCGTGGCGAACGGCGCCGTGGAGCTGGTGACCTGGACCGAGACCGAGGACCCTGCCGAGCGCGTGGCGAGCCTGCTGCCCGACCGCCGCGCCCGACTGCTGGTCTCGGATCGGCTCTGGGCGATGTTCCTGCTCCGCCTCCAGGCAGCCTGTCCCGCGGCCACGACCGGCCTCGCCTCGGAGGTCCTGCGTACCCTGCGCATGGTCAAGGACGCCGACGAGGTGGCTCTGCTGCGTCGGGCGGCGCAGGCCGCCGACCGCGCCCTGCTGGCGATCGCCCACGGCCGTCTCGTCGGGCGGAGCGAGGCCGACGTGGCGCGCGAGGTGCGCCAGCGCCTCGTGGACGAGGGCCATGAGCAGGCCGCCTTCGCCATCGTCGGCTCGGGGCCCTACTCGGCCTCGCCGCACCACGAGCCTGGCGAGCGGGTCATCCAGGCCGGTGAGCCGGTGGTGCTCGACATCGGCGGCACGGTGGGCGGCTACTACTCCGACATCACGCGCACCGTGTGGGTCGCGGGCGCGGACGGCGCGGGCCCCGGCGACGACTTCCGCCACCTCTACGCGGTCGTCCACGAGGCCCAGCAGCGCGGCAGCGAAGCGGTGCGGCCCGGCGTCGCCTGCTCCGCCATCGACGCAGCCGCGCGCGGCGTCATCGAGGCCGCGGGCATGGGTGCGCACTTCATCCACCGCACGGGCCACGGCATCGGCCTCGAGGGCCACGAGGATCCCTACCTCGTGGCTGGCAACGACGAGCCGCTTCCCGAGGGGTCCGCCTTCAGCGTGGAACCCGGCATCTACCTGGAAGGCCGGCACGGCGCGCGCATCGAGGACATCGTGGTCTGCGGACCCGACGGCCCGGACGTGCTCAACGAGGCCCCGCGCGAGTTGCTCGTGGTCGGCGGCTGAGGTCGGCCGGAGGCCACCCGGGCGCCTGGGCTGACCCGAGGGGTCGTCCGGCTCTGCCGGGGTATCATCGGCCGCGATGGCCACCGGCAGCCACCGGGGGCCCGCGCCCTTGACCAGAGCGATGATCGACCGACCGAGACGGCGCCCCAGCGCCGAACGACCGAACGCCCAGCCCGGTGCCCGCGCGGGCCGCCCGTGGTGAGCGAGCCTGCCCGCGCACCCGAGCCCGCCAATGATGGCGGCGGCCCGCTAGCGGTGACGTCGAGCCCCGACGCGCCGAACGGCAACGACCACGCGCCGAACGGCAACGGCCAGGCGGTCGCGCGCGAGGCGGAGGCCACCGAGGCACCGCGCGTCTGCACGACCGCCCAGCTGCGCCGCTTCATCAAGTCGCGCCCGTACGTGCCGCTGCATGAGCTGCGCCGCAGGTTCGAGCTCAACGGCGAGGCGGACGAGGTGCACCCCGTGGAGACCGGCGAGGGCCGGGTCTTCCTCGGCCTGCCGGCGCGCGAGGCGGGCATGGTCGGCGAGTTGATCCGCCAGGGCGAGGTGGGGCTTGAGATGAGCTACGACCCGCCGGTGCCCATCGTCGTCGGCGTCTACCCCATCCGGCCCATCCCCCGACCCTGACCACGGTCGGCTGCTGGCGCGCCACGCGCCGGAGCTGACACGCTGTGCGTCCGCGCACCGGCGGCTGCGCGGGCGGCCCACGCCCGACGCCGCCATGTGCCACCATTCCCGGCGCATGACTGCCCTGGGGGGCGGCGGGCCGTCCGGACCCTGCCGCATCTGCGATCGCCCGGCAACCCGTGCCCTGCATGGCTATGCCTTCTGCGAGGAGCACCACACGCGCGCGCTCCACGAGCGCGGCGGGCTGTGGCGGGCGGACCTATTCTCAGGCGTGGCGCTGCTGGCGGTGGTCGTCGTGGCCGTGGCCCTCCAGCTCGTGGCACGGCCCTTCCTCTCCGGTCCGGCGCTGGCCATCGTCGCGTTGGTGCTGGCGGTCGTACCGGCGGCCGTCTGGCTGCTCCTCTTCTACCGCCGCGACCGCTATGAACCCGAGCCGCGCAGCATGGTCGGCCTGGTCTTCGTGGCCGGCGCGCTGCTGGCCCAGGCGGTCGGCCTGCCGCTCGTGCGCGACGTCTTCGCCGTCGCCCGCTGGAGCGAGTCGAGCTTGGCGCTGCAGCTGCTGGCCGGCTTCCTCATCGTCGGTCTGACCCAGGAGTCGCTCAAGTACCTGGCCGTGCGCTTCACGGCATATGAGACGCGCGAGTTCGACGAGCCCACCGACGGGGTCATCTACGGCACCGCGGCCGGCCTGGGCTACGCCACGGTGCTCAACATCGACTTCGTGCTCACCTCGGGCGGCGCCGACCTCGGCATGGCCGCCATCCGCATCGTGCTGACCGCACTGGCCCACGCCAGCTTCGGCGGCCTGATGGGCTATTTCCTGAGCGGCCAGAAACTGCGGTCTCGCCCGGCCTGGTGGAGCGCCGCCGGCGTCGCCCTGGCGGCCGCCGCCAATGCCCTTTTCTCGGTCGTGCGCGGCTCCGTCGTCGGCGGCGACCTCGCCCTGGGTGGTGTGCTCCTCGGGCCCTGGCTCGGACTGGTCGCGGCGGCGCTCGTGGCCGGCGGCCTGACGGTGCTCCTGACGCGGCTCATCCGGCGCGAGCTCGAGGCGGCGCGCAGCGCCGTCGAGCCGACCGCGGTGGAGCCGGCATGACCGTCGCCACGATGACACGCGACCTGCGCCGCCCGGGCGGCGCGGTACTGCCCACGCTGCTCGTGCTGTTGCTCTTGGCCGTGGGCCTAGTCGCGGGCTGGTTGCTGCGCACGGCCGCCGAGTCGGCCACGAGCACCATCGAGCGCGGGGGGATCACCATGGACGTGCCCGCCGGCTGGCTCATCGAGCCGGCCTCGGGCGACCTGCTGCTGCTGGCCACCGACCCGACCGCCCCCGACAGCCGCGTCAGCGTGGCGCGCATCCCCGCCGAGGGCCGCTCCCTGGCCGACGTGGCCGCCGAACAGGACCAGGCCTCGGCCGGGCTGTTCGAGTCGTACCGGGTCATCTCGCAAGGCCCCGTCCGTTTCGCCGGCAAGGAGGGCCACGAGGTGCGCTTCGCGCTCGTGGACAGCAGCCGGGGAGATCCCGTCCCCCGCGTGATCGAGGGGCTCGACGAGTACATCGCCGCCGGTGATGCCGTACTGCGCATCTCCATCGAGGCGCACAGCGGCGAGCTCGAGTCGGTCCTGCCGGCCTTCTACCGCTTCGCCGAGTCCATCACCCAGCGCGCTGGGACCGGCTCGTGAGGAGGCACCGCCCGCTCACGCTGCTGATCCTCCTGGCACTGCTGGCGGCGGCCTGCCAGCCGTCCGGACCGGTGCGCCTGCCCACAGCCTCGCCCGGTGCCAGTCCCGGCCGCCCCGACCCCACCACGGGACCGGGCGAGCCCACCCGGCCGACCGGTCTGCCTGCGCTCATCACGGCCACGGTCAAGGTCAAGATGCTGCGCAAGGACGACCAGGGCCGGCTGCTGCACATCGGCAGCGGTTCGGGCACCATCCTGACGCGGGACGGGCTGATCCTGACCAACGCGCACGTGGCCGCGCCCGACGCGCCCGGGCTGGCCGTCCAGTACGGCGGCCTCGGTCCCAGCCAGGGCATCGACGGCATGGTCGTGGCGATGACCGAGGCCGAGGATCGCCCGCCCGTGGACCGCTACGTCGCCAGCGTCGTGGCCGTGGACGGCTATCTCGACCTGGCCGTCATCCGCATCACGGCCACCATCGAGGGTCAGCAGGTGACGCCCGCGTCGCTGGACCTGCCCACCGTGCCGATCGGCGACTCCGACGCCATCCACATCAACGAGCCGCTGACCGTGATCGGCTTCCCCGGCATCGGCGGCGACACGGTCAGCGCCGACGTGGGCACGATCAGCGGCTTCGTGGACGACCCCAAGATCGGCACGCGCGGCTGGATCAAGACCAGTGCCGTGGTCTACCACGGCAACAGTGGCGGCCTGGCCGCGAACGCGTCGGGGCAGATCGTGGGCGTGCCCACCCGCATCCCGGACTTCGGCGACGCCGAGGACGTGGGTGGCTTCCAACTGGTGCGGCCCATCAACCTGGCCAAGCCGGTCATCGATGCCGCGCGCAGCGGGCAGGAGTACGGACCGTCCCGCTTCGTCAAGCCCGAGACCGGCCAGGAGCAGATGCGGTTCACGGGCTGGACGGACGCCTCCGGCGCAGCCTGCGGGCAGGAGGGCCGCGTCACCGGCTACGGCCCTGACACGACCGCCCTTCGCGCCACCTTCTCCTTCGCCGGCATGACGGAAGGACTCGACATCGCCACGGTCTGGGTGCGCGGCCTCGACACCCAGAAGCCGGTCATCCTCTCCAGGAGCAGCGACACCTGGCAGTTCGGCCCCTCGGGCGCCTGCTACGCGCTGACGCTGACCTCCCGGCGTCCGCTCGAGGAGGGCAACTACTCGCTGCGCATCTTCGGCGGGCCGTCGATGCGTCTCCTCGGCGCGGGCGACGTGGCGATCGGTCAGGAGCAGCACGGCCCCGGCCCGGGACCAGGCCCCGGCGACCGGCTCACCGGCCGCATCGTGGACAGCGACACCGGCCTGGGCATCGCGGGCGCCGTCGTCTTCATCCTCCAGCCCGGCACCGACGTCGATGCCTGGCGGGCCAGCCC
>DASSPM010000007.1:0-14417 GCA_035699625.1 Candidatus Limnocylindrales bacterium
GGGAGCAGTCACGCTCACCGAGGTGGATGCCGTGGCCGTGGGCGTCGAGCAGCAGCTGCACCTCCACGTGCCGCGGCCGGTCGAGGTAGCGCTCGATGACCAGCCGGTCGTCGCCGAAGGCCGCGCTCGCCTCGCGCCGCGCCTGCGCCAGCGCCTCCGGGAGATCGCCCGGGGTCCGCACCACGTGCATCCCCTTGCCACCGCCGCCGGCGCTCGGCTTGAGCAGCACGGGGTAGCCGACGCGCGCCGCCTCGCGCCGCAGCAGCGGGGCGGCCTGGCCACGGCCCTCGTAGCCGGGCAGGGTCGGCACGCCCAGGCGCGCGGCCAGCCGGCGGGCGGCCGCCTTGTCGCCCAGCGAGCGCGTCGCCCCCGGCGGCGGGCCGACCCAGGCCAGGCCGGCGGCCAGCACCGCCTCGGCGAAGTCGGCGCTCTCGGCCAGGAAGCCGTAGCCCGGGTGGACGGCGTCGGCGCCCGAGGCGCGCGCCGCGGCGAGGATGGCGGCGGCATCGAGGTAGCCCCCGTCGAGCGCGACCTGCTCGTCGGCCTGCGCCGCCCACCAGGCCCCGCGCTGATCGTCCGTCACGAGCGCCAGGCAGGCGATGCCGAGCCTGCGGCAGGTACGCGCGATGCGCACCACCAGCTCGCCCCGGTTGGCGACCAGCAGCCGGCGGATGGGTCGACCGAGCGACCGCCCGGGCGCCGACTGGCCGCCAGGGACGGAGAGCGCGCCGGTGTCGACTTTCAGGCGGCCGCCGACGCGCACGCCTGCGAGGCGGCCGGTGCGCAGCCAGCGCTGCACGGTGCGCGCGCTGACGCCGAGACGTCGGGCAGCCTCGCCCGGGCCGATCAGCTCAGACATGGCGGGAATGTCGCGTTTGTCGCGTTTTCTGTCAACTCAGGCGTCGTCGCCCGGGATCCAGCTCGCCTTGCGCTTCTCGAGGAAGGCGCGCAGGCCTTCTTGGCCCTCCGGACTCGTCCGTTGTGTCGCGATCTTGCGCGCCGTGTGCCAGCGCGTCGACTCGTGGGGCAGTCCGCGCACCTCGCGCACGATGGCCTTGGCCGCCCGTGACGCGGTGGGCCCGGCCGCCAGCAGGTCGGCGATCGCCTGTTCGACGGCCGCGTCGAGCGCCTCCTCGCCCTCAACGACCTCGTGCACCAGGCCGATGCGCAGGGCCCGCGTGGCATCGAAGCGGCGCCCGCCGGGGAAGAGGGCACGCGCGTGCGTCTCGCCGATCTTGGCGATGACGAAGGGGCTGATGACCGCGGGCAGGATGCCCAGGCGCGTCTCGGTGAAACCGAAGCGGGCGCCGGCCTCGGCGATCACCAGGTCGCTCACGGCGCAGAGGCCCATGCCGCCGCCGAGCGCCGCGCCCTGGACGCGCGCGATGACCGGTGCCGGGCAGCGGTCGAGGGCGTCGAACATCTCGGCCATGGCCATCGCATCCTGCTCGTTCTGCTCGCGTGTCAGCCCGAGCGAGGCGCGCATCCAGGTCACGTCACCGCCGGCGCAGAACGACGCGCCCTCGCCGGCCAGGACCACCGCCCGCAGCGACTCGGCCGGCTCGTCGCCCAGGCGCGTGAAGGCCCGCCGCAGCTCGTCGATGAGCAGGGCATCGAAGGCGTTGTGGACCTCCGGGCGCGTCAGCGTCACGCGGGCGACGACCCCGCCCGGTCCGCCGCGCTCGAGGCGCAGTCGGTCGCTCACGTGGCCTCCGGCGCGTCGACCGGCGGTGCCGTCTCCGGGTCGAAGCGGTAGACGGGCACGGTTGCCAGCCGCTCGAAGCCGGCCGTCAGCAGGTTGCGCTCCGAGACCGAGCCCGGCGCCGCGAACGACGCCAGCAGGTCGCAGCCCTTCTCGAACGCGAGCGCGGCGCGGGCGGCGATGAGCGCGCGCTGCAGGCCGCGGCCGCGTGCCGAGGGCCGCACGATGCCGCCGCGCAGCAGGCCGGCGTGCTTCGAGACGTGCAGCGTGCCCACCCCCAGCGCCCGACCGTCCGACTCGGCCACCAGCGTGTGCACCCCGGTCGTGGCGAAGAGGTGCGGCGCGAGCGTGGCGAAGGCGCGGTCGCTGGCGTTCGCCTCCAGGCCGTCGAGCGCCACGTCACCCCAGACGGGCGCCTCCTCGATCCGGAGCGCCCGGATGGTCACGCCCTCCGGCGGCACGACCGGCGCGATGGAGGCGGGCTCCGCAGCCAGCACCGACAGCTCGTGGTCGGGCTCGGCGCCCGGCCAGAGTGGTTCGTCCATAGGCAGCCAGGCGCTGACGCCGTGGTGGCGGAAGAGATCGGCCACGACCGGCAGCAGCTGGGGCATGCCGTGCAGCCCGCTGGCTCGGTTGAAGGCGGGTCCCGGCAGCCCCGGCGCGGCCGCGGCCGCGATCTCCCCGTCGTGGAGGAGGTGAACCTCGAGGCCGGCCGCCTCGGCGGCGTGCCAGAGGCGCAGGTTCGCGACCCGCTCGAGCGACTCGATCCGGTAGCGTCGCCAAGCATCGGCACCGGCTGAGCCCGGGACCGGCGGCAGCAGCTCGATCGGGTCGCCGGCGCGCACCTCGCCCTCCGCCAGCACGCGCGCGTACATGCGGCTGTCGGTCGGGTGCCGCCGGTGGTGGATGCGCTCGATCTCGCCGCGCAGGAAGTTCGGTCGCTGCGTGTCGCAGGGGAGGGCCGGCAGCCACAGCTCGAGCAGCACGTCGGTGCCAACGCGGATCCGCGTGCCCGCGGGCAGCGTCGACCAGTCGACGCCGCTCGTGGTCAGGTTCTCGCCCACGCTGCCCGGCTCGACCGGGTGGCCCTCGGCCTGGAGCCGCTCGATGGCCTCGATGCCGAAGAGGCAGACCGCGCGGTTCGGACCGCCGTGCACGGTCACCTCGCGATGCCGGTCGCCCTCGACGCCGAGCCGACCCACCCGCGCGCGCTCGATCGCGCGCTTGGGCAGCCCGCCCCGCGAGACGTTGACCTGCAGCACGCGCCCATCCGCCACCCGCCGATCGTAGCGGCCCTCAGGGCCTGACGACGATCTCGATCGATGCGCTGGGATCGGTCGGCTCGCCGCCACACTCCTGCCCGAGCACCAGATCGACGTGGGCCGTGATACGCCAGCGCCCCGGCGGCAGGTGCAGGTCCGGGTCGGCGAAGAAGGCGCGGTAGAAGGCGGCGTTCGGGTCGTCGCCGCTGAAGCCGCCCGACTTCGAGAAGGCGACGGCCTGCGGGCCGGGCCGCAGCTGGTAGCGGACGCAGTCCGACGTGCCGCCCGCTTCCATGCGAAGCGGGCCACCCTGCTGCACCACGCTGAAGCCGACGAGCCCCGAACCCGAGCCCGACGCGACCACGGGCGCCTGCCCGAGGTAGACCAGGCTCGCCTCCACGACGATCGCCTCCTCCATTCGCCACGTCACGCGCGGCGAGGCGATGCGAATCTCGACCAGGCCCTGGCGGGCGACAGCTGCCACGTGCCCGGGATCGGCCGGACTCGGGGAGGGGGTGTCCGCGCTGCACGCGGCCAGGACGAGGAGGGCGGCCGCGAGAGCGAACGGGCGGATCACATGCGGAAGACGCCGAAGGTCGTCTCCGGGATCCCCGCGTTGAGCGAGGCGCCGATGGCCAGCGCCAACACGTCGCGCGTCTGGGCCGGGTCGATGACGCCGTCGTCCCAGAGGCGGGCCGTGGCGTGGTAGGGATTGCCCTCGCGCTCGTACTTGGCCCGGATCTCGGCGCGGTAGGCCTCGCGCGCCTCCTCGGAGTCGAAGGTGCCGACGAGCGACAGCACCATCGCCGCCTGCTCGCCGCCCATGACGCTGATCCGCGCGTTCGGCCAGGTCCACAGCCCGCGCGAGCCGTAGGCACGGCCGGCCATGGCGTAGTTCCCGGCGCCGAACGAGCCGCCGATGATGACCGTGAACTTGGGCACCTCGGCGCAGGCCACGGCGGTGACCAGCTTGGCGCCGTCCTTGGCGATGCCGCCCGCCTCGTACTCGCGGCCGACCATGAAGCCGGTGATGTTCTGCAGGAAGACCAGCGGCACGCGGCGCTGGCAGGCGAGCTCGATGAAGTGGGCGCCTTTCAGCGCCGACTGGCTGAAGAGCACGCCGTTGTTGGCCAGGATGCCGACCGGGTAGCCGTCGAGGCGGGCGAAGCCGCAGACGAGCGTCTCGCCGTAGCCGGCCTTGAACTCGTGGAACTCGGAGCCATCGACCAGCCGCGCGATGACCTCGTGCACGTCGTAGCCCCTGCGCAGGTCGGCGGAGACGACGTCGTGGATCGACGCCGGGTCGACCGCCGGCGGCCGCGGTGCCAGGCGCTCCCAGGGCGGGTCCGGCGTGCGCCAGCCGAGGCTGGCCACGATCTGGCGGCCTATGGCCAGCGCGTGCTCGTCGTCGACCGCCTCGTGGTCGGCCACGCCGCTCACCCGTGCATGGACCGAGGCTCCGCCGAGCTCCTCGGCCGTCACCTCCTCGCCGGTGGCGGCCTTCACCAGCGGCGGACCGCCCAGGAAGATGGTGCCCGTGCCGCGCACGATGACCGTCTCGTCGCTCATCGCCGGCACGTAGGCGCCACCGGCGGTGGAGGAGCCCATCACCAGCGCCACCTGCGGGATGCCGGCGGCCGACATGCGCGCCTGGTTGTAGAAGATGCGCCCGAAGTGGTCGCGGTCGGGGAAGACCTCGTCCTGGAGCGGCAGGAAGGCGCCGCCCGAGTCGACCAGGTAGATGCACGGCAGCCGATCGGCGAGGGCGATCTCCTGCGCCCGCAGGTGCTTCTTGACCGTCATCGGGTAGTAGGTGCCGCCCTTGACCGTGGCGTCGTTGGCGACGATCACGCAGTCGGTGCCGCTCACCCGGCCGATGCCGGTGACGATGCCGGCGCCGGGCGCCTCGTCGTCGTAGAGGCCGGTCGCGGCCAGCGGGCTCAGCTCGAGGAAGGGCGCGCCCGGGTCGAGCAGTCGCTCGATGCGCTCGCGGACCGGCAGCTTGCCCCGTTCGCGGTGGCGGGCGATGGAGCGCTCGTCGCCGGCCGCGCCGCGTTCCTGGAGGGCCGCCGTGCGAACACGCAGCTCGGCCACCAGGGCCTCCATGGCCGCCCGGTTGGCGCGTGCCTCGTCGCTGGCCGGGTCGATCCGAGTCGTCAGCACCGCCATCGCGACGATGATATGGGCCGCTCGGTGGCGGACGCGAATCGCGCAGCTCAGGCGCCCGCCGCAGACCTCCGGCGCCGACCAGTGGAAGACGACGCTACTGGCCCGCGGCCAGGGCGGGAGGGGCGGCACGCGTGCTGCCCCTCCCGATGCCGATGACTCCGTCAGCCGCCGGGAACCTTCGTGCGGGTGACGAAGAAGATGTCGCTCCCCCCTTCAGGGCCGGGCGCGCGCCCGAAGACCAGCATCTCGGCATCCCAGCTGAACGAGCCGCGCGTCTCGTTGGCGCCGGTGTTGATGGCGGAGCCGGCACTGACAGGGTCCGACCAGGCCGCGTTCACGCTCGAGCGCGTGGCGAAGTAGAGGTCCTGATCTGCCCGGCCGTGGCGGTTGGAGTCGAAGACGATCTCCAACCCGTCCTTGCGGACGTTGGGCCGGAAGTCGCTGAGCGCGCTGTTCAACTCGGCGACCGGCCCGACCGAGCCCCAGCTGCCGTTACCCTGGAGCTCGGCGCTGTAGATGTCCGGTCCGCGGGAAAAGTAGAGGAAGGTGCGCCCGTCGGCCTCGAAGTAGGACGGGCTGAACTCGGGCAGGCCGCTGTTGATGGGAGCACCCAGGCTGATCGGCGCGCTCCATCCGTGGGCCGGGCTCTTGCGGGCGAAGTAGATGTCGGGGTTGCCACCACGGCTGCTGACGAAGAAGAGGCCCTTGCCGCGCACCGGCGTCGGGCAGAAGTCGTCCGCGCCGCTGTTGAGCGCCGTGAGGTTGACCGGGGTGCCGAAGCCGACCGAGGTGCTCGAGCGATGGGCGACCCACAGGTCGATGCCACCCAGCCCGCCCGTCCGCGTGGAGGCGATGTAGAGGCTGAGGCCGTCGGGCGACTGGATGGGACAGCCGTCGAGTGCGGCGGTGTTCACATCGGAGCTGCTGCCGGGCAGCGTCTCGATCGACGCCGGGCTGCTCCAGGCGGAGTAGTGCTTGGCGGTGGCCGGCGCGACGGCGATGGTGAGCAGCAGGCTGCCCCCCAGGATCGCCGCGCCGATGCGTGCTGAACGAAGGGAGTACATCCCATGGCCCTCCTGTGCTGACGGGGCGCGGGCGACTCGGCGAGCCGCCCGCGGATCGGTAGTCGCGTCGCCTCTTGGTCATGGCCCTCCGAACTTCATCGACTGCATCACCGCACGGAGCTCGGCGACGTGCTCGGCAGGCGTGTCCGGGCTGTACATGCCATCGATGACCATGACCTTGCCGTCCACGTCGAGGACCCAGACCTCATCGATCTGGCCTGGGCCTTGGTGCCAGCGAGAGCACTGGTTCGGGTCAGCCTCGGAGAGGGTGCAGAACAGGCCCTCAGTCGGTTTGTCGGCCCCCGTTTCGCAGGTTGGGAAGAAGACGCTCTCGCCCAAGTCCGTGTACTGGATGTCCTTCGGTACGTGGAGCGTGATGGACTTCCCGGAGTGCCCGTCGACGGTGACGCCCACCGGCGCGGAGGCAGCGCGCGAGGCCTGGCCGACGAGGGCCTCCACCACCGCGTCGACCGTGGTGGCAGGGGCCTTGGGCATCGTCGCGCGCCAGCGGCAGGGATCCCCGGGGATGAGCAACTGCTTGTAGAACGGTGCGATCAGGGCCGCGCCGTCCCAGTTCTTGGCCGCTTGGCCCTTCGTGTTCGTGTCGATGTTCCTGGTGAGGACCCCTTCACCGTGGTTCACCCAGCCGGGCGGGGTGGTGACGGTGATCACCGGCGTCCGATCTCGTCCGTCCCAGAGGACGATCGAGGTCGGGCCCGGCGTGGGCGAGGGGCTTGGCATCGCCGTCGGCGATGGGCTCGCCGACGGGCTAGGCGGGCCGCCGACCCCCGGCCGCCCGGTGCCGAGCCCCAGGAAGAACGCCCCGCCGATGACGGCGACGGCCACAGCGGCGGCCAGGCCGCCCATGGAGAGGAGCATGCGGTTCGTGTCATGTCTCCGCGGAAGCCAGCCCGGCCTCCGCTGCATGGTCTGATCGAGTCTGTCGACGATCGCCCCGAGCACGTGGTCTGGCAGCTGGTTCGGGCCTTCGATCAGCCACTCCTCGATGGTGCGGTCAGGGTCGAGGCGCCGAGTCATGCCATGCCTCCGGCTGCGAACGAACGAGCGTCGGCCTCGATGGCCGCCCTCATCTGTTGGCGTGCGTAGTGGAGCCGGGACCGGACCGTCCCGGGGGAGATGTCGAGCGCTTCGGCGATCTCGGCGCCCGAATATCCGAGGTAGTGGTGCATCACCAGCACCGCCCGCAGCTCGCCTGACAGCCGGCGAAAGCCGCGTTCGAGCTGGTCGCGCCGCTCCACGCTCAGCTGATCGTCGTCGGCGACGGGATCGGTGGGACTCTCGATGACGAGCCGCAGGCCGGGCTGCCAGCGCGTGGTGTGCCGGACCTCGGCATAGCAGGCGTTGACGAGGAGCCGGTACAGCCACGCCTCGAGGCGACTCTCATCACGCAGCCGCGGCAGCTCCCGCCAGGCCGCGAGGAACGCGTTCTGGACGGCATCTTCGGCTCGACCCGTGTCGCGCAGGATGCGATACGCGACCGAGTACAGCCGATCGCCGAAGCGGAGCACGATCGACGTGAACGCATCCTTGTCGCCGTGCCTCGCCCGATCGATGATGCTCGGATCCACCTGCGGTCCCCTGTGGTCGTCCCTGATCGGTATGAGTCTGGGGGGCGCGGAGTTGCTCGAAAATCGGCGAGATGCTACGAGACACGTGCGCTGGGCCCCTTCGGAACCGGCGCCGTGGAGGGGTTCGAGCTACTGGTAGTTCCAGGACCAGCGAGTGGCGTATCCACTCGACCACTTCAGCGACATCCGCCGGAATGCCTCGTGGTCCCCGCGGCCGGCCGCCTCGACGAGATCGCGCCTCATGCCCTCTCCATCTGCGGCACGCGCTGGACGGCGCGCGCTACCTGTCATGACGGATGGTGGCGGCGCGGATACTCAAAGAATTGCCCCGGGCGGTCCGGATTCGGTAGCGGACGATGATGCAGCACCCGAGGCGCGATCAGGCGGCGGGTGCGTGGGCGACACGAGCGAGAGCCCCGGCGCACGGCCGGGGCTCTCATCTGACGGGATGGGCACTGCGGCCGCCACGACCGGCGCCCGATCTCAGTTCTCGTTGAAGTGCTCGCTCCAGGCGACCTTGCCGATGGCCCCGTAGTCGATGCCGTAGCTGGTGCCGTCGATCGTGGCCGAGCCGCTGGCGCTCCTGTAGGTGGCCCGGAAGGAACCATGGGCGTTGATCTGTGACGGGATCTTGAAGCTGCCGCTGCTGCGCTCCATGATCAGGTCGCCATCACCGGTCAGCGAGAGCGAGACCGGCACGTCCTCGAGCAGGTCGCTGGTCCAGCTCCAGGTGCAGTCGTCGAAGGTGAAGGAGTCGACGTCGATGACCGCGCTGGCCAGCGCGGAGCCGTAACTACGGCCGACGCTGAGGCTGGCGGACCCGTAGCCGTAGACGCCCGAGCCCTGCGCGCCGGGGTAGTCGTCGGCGGGATCGCCCGGCGTGCCGTTGTCGCAGATGACCTCGATCGCGCTGGATGTGAAGACCTCGATGAAGGCCGGCTTGCCCTGCTCCTGCCAGGCCGTGGCGCCGCCGTAGCTGAAGGTACCGGTCGACTCGTCGTAGGCATCCCAGGAGCCCTGGGCGATGACCGCCGAGCCGTTGCTGTTGTAGGTGGTCTGTCCGGCCGCCGCGGGCGCGGCGAGCGTGCCCACGAGCAGCGCGCTGATGAGCAGAGCGGACGTGATCCGACGCATGACATGAGCCTCCAAGTCGCGGGCGCCGAGGTGACTCGACGCGGGTCCGGTGATGCGGACTGCCTATGGAACGCGCGACTCGGCGAAGCGTTGCTACGCCGACTCCGGGACGGTGGCCGTGCCGTCTCAGCCGACGGCGGCGCGGCTCCGAGGAGCCGTGGCCGCGGAGCGGCCCATGCGCGCGACCAGCCCTGCCAGCCCGACCAGACCGATCGCCAGGGCGGCCTCGCCGAGGGTCACCGAGTCGCTGGTGCAGCTCGACCCGCCGCCGGTGAGCCCGGCGCAGACGGGGTCAGCGCCGAGGAAGAGGGCGAGGAAGGCGGTAGCGGCGAGGCCGACCAGGAGGCCGGTTCGGAGGAGGCCGCGGATGCTCCACGCGCCCCGGGCCTCCGACTCACGCGATCTCGCCGCGAGAGCGAGGAACAGGCTGGCCGGGACCAGCAGGGGTAGCGTGACCAGGCTGAAGGCGCTCATCGCCGCGAGGAGCGAGATGACGCCTGCTGCCAGCAAGGCCGTCCGATCGTGCGGAGCAGCGACGGCCACGACCGCCGGCGAGGCCAGCACGACCGCCAGCCCGACAGCGCCCGGCAACGCCAGCCACCCGAAGGCAGCGCCCGATGCGGCCCGGACGGCCGCCAGCGTCAGGGCGAGAACGAGATCAAGGGCGATGGCGAAGCGGAGCACGGGGGTGCGTCCCGATACTGGCTACTATCAGTGCGCACGTTAGCCGTTGAACCAGCCCGGGTCAAGTGGCGTGACGGTGCGTGGCGGCCGGCCGGCGGTCGAGATCGGGCCAAGATCGCATCGGATGCAACAAGTCGACGATCTGGCAGCCTGGTGTTGCATCAGACGACCCAACGGATGCAGAACGAGCTGCGCCGAGGGGCCCACATCGGCTGGAGCCGGCGTCCGGAGCGGTGGCTCGTTCATTTCGTTGCGTCTGGCGCACGAAACCGGCGAGCGGGCGTCAGGTCGTTGCATCGGATGCGCGGATGGCCGAGGTTCGGCCGGTCGATGTCGCCGTTGGGTCATTGGATGCAACGCGGCCACCGGGGAGGGCCGGTGAACGGGCGCCTGGGCGGGCAGGTGGCGCTGGGCATGTCGTGCGCGCCGGGAGCGGCCATCGGCGCCCGGAGCGGCCATCGGCACGGGGCTACGTGGTCGTCGGCGCGGGGAGTGGCCCTCGGCGCGTGCGATAATCCACGCGACGCGTGGTGACCGATCGGCCCCGTGCGGGCGAGGACCCCGCTGTCGGGCGGATCGGCCGGTGCGGCGAGGCGCGGCTGGACGCAGCGCCGGGACCGACCGGGGTGGCACGCGGCACGAGCCGCTGAGGTGCGGACGAACCCATGGCAACCGAGACCTCCACCTGGGTGACGAAGAAGGGGCTCGCCCAGATGCTCAAGGGCGGCGTCATCATGGACGTCGTCACGGCCGACCAGGCCAGGATCGCCGAGGATGCCGGCGCCGTCGCCGTCATGGCCCTCGAGCGCGTCCCGGCCGACATCCGGGCCGCCGGCGGCGTGGCCCGCATGAGCGACCCCTCGCTCATCGTGGCCATCATGGATGCCGTGACCATCCCGGTCATGGCCAAGGCGCGCATCGGCCACTTCGTCGAGGCGCAGGTGCTCGAGGCGCTGGGCGTCGACTACATCGACGAGTCGGAGGTGCTCACCCCCGCCGACGAGGCCCACCACATCGACAAGCACGCCTTCAAGGTGCCCTTCGTCTGCGGTGCGCGCGACCTCGGTGAGGCCCTCCGCCGCATCTCCGAGGGCGCGGCCATGATCCGCACCAAGGGCGAGGCGGGCACCGGCAACATCGTCGAGGCGGTGCGCCACATCCGCGCCGTCCACAGCGGCATCCGCGACCTGCAGGCGAAACGGCCCGACGAACTCTACAGCGCGGCCAAGGGACTCCAGGCGCCCTACGAGCTGGTGCGCGAGGTGGCCGAGAGCGGCCGCCTGCCCGTGGTCAACTTCGTCGCCGGCGGCATCGCCACGCCGGCCGACGCCGCGCTCGCCATGCAGCTCGGCGCCGAGGGCGTCTTCGTCGGCTCGGGCATCTTCAAGTCCGAGGACCCGGCACGCACCGCCAACGCCATCGTCCAGGCGACGACGCACTTCAACGACCCCAAGATCGTGGCCGAGGTCTCCAAGGGCCTTGGCGCACCGATGCGCGGCCTCGAGCTCGGAGCCATCCCGGAGGGCGAGCGGCTGGCGGTCCGCGGCTGGTAGCGGCACCCGGGAGGCCGGCCATGCGCATCGGGGTGCTGGCGCTGCAGGGCGCCTTCGCCGAGCACCTGGACGTCCTGCGCCAGATCGGCGTTGATGGCGTGCCGGTGCGCCTGCCGTCCGACCTCGACGGTGTCTCCGGGTTGATCATGCCGGGCGGCGAGAGCACCACCCTGCGCAAGCTCATCGACCGCTGGGGGCTGCGCCAGCCCATCGCCGAGCTGGCCGCTTCGGGCGCGCCCATCTTCGGCACCTGCGCCGGCATGATCCTCCTCTCGCGTCGCATCGTGGACGGGGACGCGCCGGTCTTCCCGCTGCTCGACGTGAGCGTCAAGCGCAACGCCTTCGGGCGCCAGCTGGACAGCTTCGAAGCGGACGTGGCGGTGCCGGTGCTGGGCGACCAGCCGGTGCATGGCGTCTTCATCCGCGCGCCCGTGGTGGAGGACGTGGGGCCGGCGGCGGACGTGCTGGCACGGCTCGACGACGGCCGCGTCGTGGCCGTCCGGCAGCGCAACGTGATCGCCACCGCCTTCCATCCCGAGCTGGCCGGGGAGACGCGTTTCCACCGGCTGCTGGCGACGATGGCCGCCGAGCACGCCGACCCCGGCGAAGGGACCGGTCGCCGGCGCCATCCGACGCGCCGCTCCCTCGCAGGCGGCGGAGGCCGGTGAGCGCCGTGCTGCTGCGTGCCCCCCGTCCGAGCAGCCGCAGCGGACGCGTGCGCGCCGCCCGCCTGACCGACCTGGTCGCGCTGGGCGACCTCTCCCGCCTCTGCCACTCGCCGGAAGCACGCGGCGACGGAGCGGTGCGCTCGCTGGGCCTGCCCGTGAGCGCCAGCACCATCGGCGTCTTCAGCCTCTTCCGGCTGCCGCTCGGTGCCTTCCGCCCCCACGACCGCCTCTACGTCTACGACGAGGACCGCAAGCTGCACGGCTTCCTGCGCGTCGAGCGGGACACCCAGCGCGACGAGTGGACCATCGTCGAGCTCGACGCGGTCGGCGCGGCCGACGCGGGCGACATCCGCTACCGCCTCGTGCAGCACTTCCTGCGAGACGGAGTGAAGGGCGGCGCGGCGCGCTTCCATGTCGCCTGCAAGGACGCCGGTGGCAACGTCGAGCTCTTCATGCAGAACGGATTCGCGCGCTACGGCGAGGAGCGCATCCTCTACCGGCCGCCGGACGCGCCGCTGCCCGAGCCCCTCGCGCCGGAGGCCGCCCAGGCCGCCGGCATCCGCCCCGCCGTGCCGCTCGACGCGCTCGCCCTGAGCCGTCTCTACGCGCTGGCCACCCCTCCACCGGTGGCACGCCTGGAGGCCTATCGCCTGCCTGACTGGGAGCGCCAGGGCCGCGAGTGGCGCGTGCCACGCTCGTCGCTCTCGCCCATCCTGCGCTTCGCCGACGTCGAGGCGTACGTGCAGGAGGCGCGGCCGTCTTCCGCCGGGCGTCGCTCGAAAGCGGCCCCGGCCGCACAACCGGGCGAGCTGGTGGCCTTTCTGCAGGTCGGCCTGGCCAAGGAGCGCCAGCCCCACTACCTCAAGCTCATCGCGCGGCCAGACCACGACCCTTCTTCGCTCATCGCCTATGGCCTCGGCGTGGTCGCCCAGGCCAACGCGCGCGGTCGTTCCGACGGCGGCCCTGAAGCCTCGGTGGTCTGCCCCGTGCGCACCTACGAGTCGCCCGTCGACCGCCGGCTGGAGGAGACCGGCTTCACCTACCTGGAGACCGTGACCCTGCTCATGAAGGAGACCCTCGTGCGCGTCGCCGAGCCGGCCATGGTGCCGGCGACCCGATGAGCGCGGAGCCGCGACCGCGGCAGGAGGAAGCCTTGCCGAGCCACGAACAGCACGCCATCACCGACGACCTGGAGGCCCTGCTCGAGGCGCTGCCGCCGGTCATCGCCGACCGCTTGCGCAGGCTGCCACCGGAGCGTGACCTGATCGAGGTCATCATCGACCTGGGCCGCCCGCCGGAGGCCCGCTTCGGCGGCGGGGGCGAGGAGGTGCTGCTCGACCGGGAGGCGTCGGAGGCCGACATCGCCTACGTCATCGACCACATCGGCTCTTTCGGCGACGACAACCGCGCCGGCATCGAGCGCACCCTGCACCGCATCAGCGCCATCCGCAACCGCAGCGGCAAGGTGGTCGGTTTGACCTGCCGCATCGGGCGGGCGGTCTTCGGCACCATCGAGATCATCGAGGACCTGGTCGAGTCGGGACGTTCGATCCTGATCATGGGCCGGCCGGGCATCGGCAAGACGACCATGCTGCGCGAGGCGGCGCGCGTGCTGGCCGACGACATGGACAAGCGGGTCGTCGTGGTCGACACCTCCAACGAGATCGCCGGCGACGGCGATATCCCGCACCCGGGCATCGGCCGGGCGCGGCGCATGCAAGTGCCGCGGCCATCCGAGCAGCACGGCGTGATGATCGAAGCGGTCGAAAACCATATGCCCGAGGTGATCGTGATCGACGAGATCGGCACCACGGCCGAGACCCAGGCGGCGCGCACGATCGCCGAGCGCGGCGTCCAGCTCATCGCCACGGCGCACGGCAACACGCTCGAGAACCTGCTCCAGAACCCGACGCTCTCCGATCTCGTCGGCGGCATCCAGGCCGTCACTCTCTCGGACGAGGAGGCGCGGCGCCGCGGCACCCAGAAGACCGTGCTGGAGCGCAAGGCCCCGCCCACCTTCGACGTGCTCATCGAGATCCAGGACAAGGACCGCCTCGCCGTCCATCACGAGGTGGCCGAGGTGGTCGACCGGCTGCTGCGCGACATCCCGCCGCGGCCCGAGATCCGGGTGCGCACCGACGGCGGCGGCGTGGAGATCCACGAGCCCGGCCAGAGCTCGATGCCTCCCGCTGTCCCCGCCCGGGCGGCGGCGCCGCGCAAGCGCAGGGCGAAGGATGCCCGGGACGTCCCCAACCCCTGGGAGGCGAGGGAGGCGCGGACCGCCAGGGAGGCCGCCCGCGAGGTGCGCGAGCCGTTCCCGGTTCAGCACGCCCGTCCGCCCAAGGGCAAGGCGGTGCGGGTCTTTCCCTACGCGGTGTCCAAGAGCAAGCTCGAGCGGGCGATCCGCAAGTTCCGGCTGCCGCTCCTGATCATGGACGACCTCGACGAGGCCGAGATGGTCATCACGCTCAAGGCGCAGGAGCGCCGCCAGCCGCGCCGCCTGAAAGACGCGATGGAGAAGGGCGTGCCGCTGCACATCATCAAGAGCAACACCCTGGCGCAGATGGAGAGCTTCGTGCGCTCCCACTTCGG
>DASSPM010000008.1:0-47872 GCA_035699625.1 Candidatus Limnocylindrales bacterium
CACGGCCACCACCGCCAGCACGCTCACCCAGCCGCCGGCCTCGACCGCGGCCAGGATGACGTAGGCCTTGGCGAAGAAGCCGGCCAGCGGCGGGATGCCCACCAGCGAGAGCAGGAAGAGCGTCATCACCGCGCCCGCCACCGGCGCCCGGCGCCCCAGCCCGGCGAAGGTCTCGATCTGGCTGGTCACGCCGCGGCGGCCCTGGAGCATGGCCACCACGGCGAAGGCACCGAGGTTCATGAAGGCGTAGGCGGCGGCGTAGAAGATGACCCCGAAGAGGCCCGCCCGCTCCGCCTCCGAGCCGGCCGGCGAGCCGGCATAGGCGGCCAGGCCGACGAGCATGTAGCCGGTATGGGCGATGGAGCTGTAGGCGAGCATGCGCTTGATGTTGTCCTGGGTCAGGGCGACCAGGTTGCCCAAGGTCATGGTCGTCGCCGCCAGGGCCACCACGAAGGGCGTCCAGTCGGCCTTGACCGGCCCGAGCGCGTCCACGAAGAGGCGCAGGATGAGCGCGAAGGCGGCCACCTTGGGGCCGACCGAGAGGTAGCCCGTGATGGGCGTGGGCGAGCCCTGGTAGGCGTCGGGCGTCCAGTAGTGGAAGGGCACCGCGGCGATCTTGAAGGCGGCGCCGGTCGTCAGCAGCGCCAGGCCCATGGCGAGGCCGGGCGGGAAGGGCGCCGCGCCCGTGCCCACGCCGGCGAGCGCCTGGGCGACCTCGGCGATGCGCGTGCTGCCGCTGAAGCCCCAGGTGAAGGCCAGCCCGAAGAGGAAGATGGCGCTCGAGAATGAGCCCAGCAGGAAGTACTTGATGGCGCCCTCGGTCGAGTAGCCGTCGCCCTTGGCGTAGCCGGCCAGCATGTAGCCCGGCAGGACCATCAGCTCGAGGCCCAGGAAGAGCACCAGCAGGTCGCGCGAGCCGGCGATGAGCATGGCGCCGCTGATGGCGAAGAGGAGCGTCGCGCAGAGCTCGGCCATGGGCAGCCGCCGCACGCGCAGGTACTCCGGGGCAAAGAGGATGGTCAGCAGGGCCACGGCCAGGAAGAGCAGGTCGAGGAAGCTGGTCAGCGCATCGCGCACGTAGGCGCCGCCGAAGGCCTCGCGCGTGCCGCCGCCCGCGGCCAGGCCGACCACGGCCATGCCCACCACGGTGCCCAGGCCGGCCAGCCCGCCGGTGATGTCGTCGCGGCGGGGGGCCAGGATGTCGGCCAAGATGACCGCCAGGGCGAGGCCGACGACATAGATCAGCGGCGCGATGGCCGACAGCTCAGCGCCGGTCATGCCCCTGCTCCCATCAGCGCAGCCCCGCCAGCGTGACGCGGTCGATGGCCTCGAGCACGTCGGTCACCGGCGCGTGCAGCAGCTCCAGCACGAGACCCGGGAAGACGCCGAAGACCAGCGTCAGCGCCGCCAGCGGCGCCAGCGTGGCCAGCTCGACCGGCCGCATGTCGGTCAGGTGGTGGCCCAGGCCGCGCAGGAAATCGGAGAGCTCGCCGAAGACGACGCGCTGGAACATCCACATCAGGTACGCCGCCGAGAGGATGACCACGACCGTGGCCACGGCCGCCGCGGCCGGGTTGACGGCGAAGGTGCCGACCAGCACCAGGAACTCGCCCACGAAGCCGGCCAGGCCGGGCAGGCCCAGGCTGGCCAGCATGAAGAAGCCGAAGACGGCGGCGTAGACCGGCGTCGGCGCGGCCAAGCCGCCCATGCGCGCGATGGTCCGGTCGTGGGTGCGCTCGTAGATGACGCCCACGAGCAGGAAGAGGGCGCCCGTGATGAGGCCGTGGTTGACCATCTGCAGGATGGCCCCCTCGAGCGCCTGGGGCTGGAAGACGAAGATGCCCAGGGTCACGAAGCCCATGTGGCTGACCGAGGAGTAGGCCACCAGCTTCTTGAGGTCGGGCTGCACGAGGGCCACGATGGCGCCGTAGATGACGGCGATGAGCGAGAGCACGATGATGGCCGGCGCGAAGGTGTGTGCCGCGTCGGGATAGAGCGGCAGTGCGAAGCGGATGAAGCCGTAGCCGCCCAGCTTCAGCAGCACCCCCGCCAGGATCACCGAGCCAGCCGTGGGTGCCTCGACGTGCGCGTCGGGCAGCCAGGTGTGGAACGGGAACATCGGCACCTTGATGGCGAAGGCCAGGAAGAAGGCCACGAAGGCGAACAGCTGCAGCTCCTGGGCGAAGCCGGCCGTGGCCATATGGCTCACCAGGCGCTCGTAGTCGAAGGCGCCGGCCCAGGACCCCGTCGCGGCCTGGTAGGCAAAGGCGGTGGCCAGGATGGCCACCAGCATCAGCAGCGAGCCGACGAGCGTGTAGAGGACGAACTTGATGGTGGCGTAGATGCGGTTGGCGCCGCCCCAGATGCCGATGATCAGGTACATCGGCACGAGCACGACTTCCCAGAAGACGTAGAAGAGGAAGAGGTCGAGGGCGACGAAGACGCCGAGCATGCCGACCTCGAGCACGAGGAAGGAGATCATGTACTCCTTCACGCGCTCCTGGATGGGCCCGAAGCTGGCCAGGATGCTGATCCAGGTGAGCAGCGTGGTGAGCACCACCATGGCCACGGCCAGGCCGTCCACGCCCATCTTGAACTGCACGCCGAAGGCGGGGATCCAGTCGGCGGCAACGACGTACTGGAAGCCGCTCGCCTTGGGGTCGAGGCCGGCCAGCAGCAGCAGCGAGAGGCCGAAGCTGACCAGCGAGGCGGCCAGCGCGCCCCAGCGGATGAGGTCGCTCCGCTCGCGCGGCACGAAGGCCAGCGCCACGGCACCCGCCAGGGGCACGAAGGTGATGGCCGGCAGCAGCCACTCCATCAGCGGCCCGCCACGAAGAGGAAGCCGCCGGCCATCACGAGCAGGCCGAGGGCGATGAAGAAGGCATAGTTCTGGACGCGGCCCGTCTGGACCTGGCGCACCTGGCGGCCGCTCTGCTGGGTGAGCCAGCCGATGCCGTTGACGGCCCCGTCGATGACGTGCACGTCGAACCACCACATGGCGTGAGCGACGACGCCGCCGATGCGCACGAAGAGCAGGTCGTTGAGCTCGTCGAACCACCACTTGTGGTAGGACGCCGTGTAGAGCGGCCGCAGCTTGAAGGTGAGGCGCTCCACCAGCGCCGGCCGCGGCGCGGCCTCCCGGCCGAAGAGCGGCAGCAGGCCGAAGAAGCGCACGGCGACGAGGATGCCCAGCAGCCCGGCGGCGATGCTGACCGCCATCAGCACGCCGTCGATGCCGAAGAACTGGAACGAGGCAGCATGGTGCCCGAGCGCTTCCCGGGCTTCGTGGAAGACCGGTTCCAGCCAGCCGTGCAGGAAGCCGTCCTCGGGCGGGAAGCCGATGAGCGCGCCGAGGATCAGCGTCGGCACGGCCAGCAGCCAGAGCGGCAGGGTCATCACCGGCGGCGACTCGTGCACCTTGGGCTCGACGTGTGGATCGACGTGCGACGGCCCGTAGAACGTCTTGCCCATCAGCCGGAACATGTAGAAGGCGGTCAGCGCGGCGACCACCACGCCGATGCCCCAGACCCAGTAGAAGCCGGTCTTGAAGGCCTCGCCCAGGATCTCGTCCTTGCTGAAGAAGCCCGAGAGCAGGGGGAAGCCCGAGATGGCCAGCGCGGCGATGAGCATGGTCAGGTGCGTCTGCGGGATCTTCCGCCAGAGCCCGCCCATGCGGTTCATGTCCTGCTCCTCGTGCACGGCATGGATGACCGAGCCGGAGCCGAGGAAGAGGAGGCCCTTGAAGAAGCCGTGGGTCATGAGGTGGAAGATGGCCGCCGTGAAGGCGCCCACGCCGAGGGCCGCGAACATGTAGCCCAGCTGGCTCAGCGTGGAGTAGGCCAGGACGCGCTTGATGTCGTTCTGGGTGAGCGCGATCGACGCGGCCAGGATGGCCGTGAAGATGCCCACCGCGGCGACCACCACCATGGCCGTCGGTGCCTGGGCGAAGATGGGGCTGGTGCGGGCGACCATGTAGACACCGGCGTTGACCATGGTCGCGGCATGGATGAGGGCCGAGACCGGGGTCGGGCCTTCCATCGCGTCGGGCAGCCAGACGTGCAGCGGGAACTGCGCGCTCTTGCCCACGGCGCCGGCGAAGAGGAGCAGCGCCATGACCGTCACGGCCATGGGCGAGAGCGCCCCGTCGTGCACCAGCTCGGGGATGCGCTCGAAGACCTCGCCGAAGTCGAGCGTGCCCACGACGGTCCAGATCATCATGATGCCCAGCCCGAAGCCGAGGTCGCCCACGCGGTTGACGATGAAGGCCTTCTTGGCCGCCAGGGCCGCGCTGCGCCGCGTGTACCAGTAGCCGATGAGCAGATAGCTGCACAGGCCGACCAGCTCCCAGGCGGCGAAGAGGAGCAGGAAGTTGTCGGCCAGGACGAGCAGCAGCATGCTGAACATGAAGAGGTTGAGGTAGGCGAAGAAGCGCCAGCGACCCGGCTCGTGGGCCATGTAGCCGATCGAGTAGACGTGCACCAGCATGCCCACCGTGGTGACCACGATGAGCAGCGCCGCGGTCAGGTTGTCGACCAGGAAGTTGGCCGCCACGCTGAACTCCCCGGCCGGGATCCACTCGTAGAGCGTGAACCGCAGGCCGTGCTCGCCGTAGGCGCCGCTGAGGGCGCTGAAGACGACCACCATGCCGATCAGCCAGGTCAGCACGATGGCTGGCACGGCGATGATCCAGGCGCGCGTGGTGAGCCGCCGGCCGACGGCCGCGGTGAGCGCGAAGCCACCCAGCGGCAGGGCCAGCAGGAGCGAGACGAGCAGCTCGTGGGACACGGCTACTGGCGCATCCGGTCGTACTCGTCCACCAGCGGCGTGCGCCGGTTGCGGTAGATGGCGATGACGATGGCCAGGCCGACCGTCGCCTCGGCCGCCGCCACGGCCATGACCATCAGGGCGATGACCGAGGCGTCGCCGCGCAGCGGCGGGATGAAGGCGCCGAAGGCGACGATGGCCAGGTTGACCGCGTTGAGCATCAGCTCGATGGACATGAGCATGGCGATGGCGTTGCGCCGGGAGAGGAAGCCGAAGGCGCCGATCGAGAAGAGCAGCACCGAGAGCATCAGGTAGGCCTCGAGCGACTGGCTCACGGACCGGCCTCCGGCTCGCTCACCGGTCGCTGCTGCACGATGGACTGCGGCTCGTCCTCGCGCTTGGCCAGGAAGACGCCGCCCACGACCGCGGCCAGGAGCAGCACGCTGACCACCTCGAAGGGCAGCACGTAGCGGTCGAAGAGGAGGCGCGCCAGCTCGTCGGTGCGCGTGGCCCCGCCCGGCGTGGTCGCCTGCGGCCAGTCCGTGCCGCTGACGGCGACGACCAGCAGCACGGCCAGCACGATCACGGCGACGCCGGCCAGAGCCGCCTGCGGGTGGAAGACGAGCCTGGCGGGCCCGACCTTGGTCTGGGTGAGCATGATGGCGAAGAGGACGAGCACGCTGATGGCGCCGATGTAGACGAGCACCTGTGCCGCACCCACGAGCGCCGCGCCGAGCAGCACGTAGATGCCGGCCAGGGCGGCGAAGGAGAAGATCATCCAGAGCCCGGAGCGGATGATGTCGCGGCCCAGCACGACCAGCAGCGCCGACCCCAGCATGATGGCCGCGAAGGCGAGGAAGAGGAGGTCCTCCCAGCGCCACTCCAGGATGGGGATGGTGGGCGGCAGCGTCACGCCGGCTCCGGACCGCCCCTAGCGGGCATGGGCGTGGCCGCCCCCGGCCGCGCCGTGGTCGTGGCCGTCGTGGGCATGGCCGTCGCCGTGCCCATCGCGCGCGTGGCCGTTGCCCGTGACGCTCGTCGGCAGCATCGGCAGCAGCCGGTCCGGGCGGACCTGGCGGCCGGAGGCCTGCGCGCGCTGCAGCCAGTCGCGCTCGCGGCGCACGTAGCTGATCTCCGTGTCGCGATCGATCGCGCTGATGGCCAGCAGGTCGATCATCGGCTCGGCTCGGCTCTCGTGGCTCAGCTCGAAGTCGGGGCCGCAGCGCAGCGCGTCATAGGGGCAGGCATCGACGCAGATGCCGCACAGGATGCAGCGGCTCTCGTCCACGTCGTACTGCTCGAGCACGCGCGGCTTGGGCATCAGCGCGCCGGTCGGGCAGGTCTCGGCGCAGCGGCCGCAGGAGACACAGGGCGTCGTGTTGAGACTCATGTCGAGCGGCGTGGTGACCAGCGTGTCGAAGCCGGTGCGCATGAAGTCGTAGCAGGCGGCGCCCACGACCTCCTTGCAGACGTTGGCGCAGCGGCCGCAGTCGATGCAGCGCGACGGCTCGCGCAGGATGAAGGCGTGGCTGTCGTCGCGGATGTAGTCGTGGTTGGTGCCGGTGAAGCGGTTCTCGCCCACGCTGCGGAAGCTGAAGGCGCCGCCGTTCTGCGGTTCGAGCGTCTTGAGCGTGGTGCCGTACTCGATGCCCTGGCGGCGCAGGTCGCAATAGCCGATGGCCTCGCAGGTGCACTGCAGGCAGCGCTTGGACTCGGCCATCGCCTCCTGCTGCGAGTAGGGGATCTCGTACTCGACGTAGCTCTCGCGGCGGATCTCGGGCGACATCGCCTTGAGCCGGATGCGCGGCTCCTTGAGCTCGCCCGTGAAGGGCACGATGGAGAGGAACTCGGGCTGCGGCTCGGCCAGCGTCTGGCGCGTCCGGATGGCCTCCAGGTCCTCGCCCTGCAGGTAGGCGTCGATGGCGTAGGCGGCACGCCGCCCCTCGGCGTTGGCCTGCACCACGGTGGCCGAGCCGACGCGCACGTCGCCCGTGCCGAAGACGCCCGGGCGGCCCGTGGCGAAGGTCACCGCGTCGGCCTTGAGGCGGTTGTTCTTCGTCGCTGCCACGCCGTCCGCGCCGCGCTCCAGCCAGGAGAGGTCCGGGCCCTGGCCGATGGCCAGCAGCACCCGGTCGCACTCGATGACGAACTCCGTGCCGGGCATCGGCTCGGGGCGCCGCCGGCCCGAGGCGTCGGGCTCGCCGAGGCGCATGCGCTGGAACTCGACGCCCGTGACCTTGCCGCCGTCGTCGGCCAGGACGCGCGTCGGCGCGGCCTGGAAGATGGCCGTGGCGCCCTCCTCGATGGCCTCGTGGACCTCGTTCGCGGCGGGCATGTCCTTCATGTCGCGGCGGTAGACGAGGGTCACCTCGGCCGCGCCCTGGCGGACCGAGGTGCGCGTGCAGTCCATCGAGGTGAAGCCGCCGCCGATGACCACCACGCGCTTGCCCTTGTGCCCGGGATAGGGCAGGCCGAGCGTGGCGATGCGCAGGTACTCGAGGCCGTCGAGCACCCCGTCCGCGTCCTCGCCGGGGATGCCCAGCTTGTTCGTGTCGTAGCAGCCGATGGCGATGCAGATCGCGTCGAAGCCCTGGTTCTGCAGATCGTCCAGGGTGAAGTCACGGCCCAGCGCGGCATTGGTGACCAGCTTCCCGCCCAGCTGCCAGACCGCGTCGTACTCCGGGTCGAGGATCTCCTCCTTGGGCAACCGGTACTGCGGGATGCCGTAGCGGAGCATGCCGCCCTGCTCCGGGTCGCGCTCGAAGACGGTCACCTCGTGGCCGGCGATGAGCAGGTAGTAGGCAGCCGACATGCCCGCCGGGCCCGAGCCGATGACGGCCACGCGCTTGCCGCTCTTGGGCTTGACCTCGAAGGGCACGGGCGCCCGGGCACCGGCCTTCTGGAGCTTGAGCACCTGGTCGCCCGCGTAGCGGTGGCTGTCGCGGATGGCGATGGCCTCCTCCACCTCGTCGCGCCGGCAATGCTCCTCGCAGGGTGCCGGGCAGACGCGGCCGAGCACGCTGGGGAAGGGGATGGTGCGCTTGAAGATGCGCGCCGACTCGACGAAGTTGCCCTCGGTGTTGGCCTTCAGGAAGCCCGGGATGTCGATGTGGCTGGGGCACTTGTTCTGGCAGGGCGGCAGGCAGTAGGCGTTGTGGTCGCTGAAGATCAGCTCCAGGTTCGTCTTGCGCAGCTGGCGGATGCGCGGCGTCTGCGTGCGCACGACCATGCCCGGCTCGGCCTGCCGCGAGCAGCTGATGGGCGGCTGGCCCTCGCCGTCGACGTCCACGACGCACATGCGGCAGGCACCGAAGCCGGGCAGCTTGGGCTCGTAGCAGAGGGTCGGGATCTCGATGCCGTTGTCGCGGCAGACCTCGAGGATGGTCTGGCCGGCGCGGCCCGTGACCTGGCGCCCGTCGACCTCGATGGTGAAGGCGGGCGCGCTCAGCGGGCGCTGCGGCGCCTGCGTCTCGAGCAGGCGCTCGATGGAGGCGTCGGCGGCGGAGGCGTGGGGCAGCAGCTCGGTCATCGGTCGCGCACTCTGGGTCGGGGGACCTCGCGCTCGGTGGCCATGGTCATCGCACCGGGGCGGCGGCGGTCCGGAGCGGACGGCAGACACCTGCCGGACAGGTGCTCCGGACGATGTGGTCTTCGAACTCCTGGGCGAAGTATCGCATCCCGCTCATGAGCGGGTTGGGCGCCGTGATGCCGTGGCCGCAGAGCGAGCCGTCGCGGATGTCCGCCGAGAGGTCGCTCGCCAGCTGCAGGTCCGTCGGGCGCGGCCGGCCGCCGCTGAAGCGCTCGCCGATCTCGGTCAGGCGGCGCACGCCGATGCGGCAGGGGATGCACTTGCCGCACGACTCGTCGCTCATGAAGCGGCTCATCAGCGTGGCCAGGTCGACGATGCAGGCGCGCTCGTCGGCCACCACCAGGGAACCCGAGCCCATGATCGCGCCAGCCTCGGCGAGGCTGCCGTACCCGAGCGCCACGTCCAGCCCGGCCGCGGGCAGGAAGCCGCCCGACGGGCCGCCCACGAGGACCGCCTTGAGCGTCGCGCCATCGGCCACGCCGCCGCCGATCTCCTCCACCAGGCTGCCCACGCTGGTGCCCAGCGGGACCTCGACGATGCCCGGCTTGGCCACGGCGCCGGTCAGCTGCACGAGCGTGGTGCCGCTCACCTCGTCGGTGCCCATGGCGCGGTAGGCCTCGGCGCCGTTGGCCACGATCCAGGGCACGGCGGCCAGCGTCTCCACGTTGTTGACCAGCGTCGGCTCGCCCCACAGGCCGGCGGTCGCCGGGTAGGGCGGCCGCTGGTCGGGCATGGCGCGCTTGCCCTCGAGGGCGCGCAGCAGCACGGTCTCCTCGCCCAGCACGAAGGCGCCGGCCAGCGGGCGCAGCTCGATGTGCAGGTCGAAGCCGGCGCCCAGCGCGTCCGAGCCGATGTAGCCGGCCTCCTCGGCCGTGCGGATGGCCGCGGCCAGGCGGCGTGCGGCGAGGCCGTAGCCGGCCTTGACGACGAGGTAGGCCTGTGTCGCGCCCACGGCGAAGGCGGCCAGCGCGAGGCCCTCCACGACCGCGTGCGGGTCGAGCTCCATGAGCGTCCGGTCGAGGCTGGCCCCCGGGTCCGCCTCGTAGCCGTTGGCCACGGCGTAGTGGCGCTCGCCCGGTGCGGCGCGGCAGGCGCGCCACTTCTCGCCGGTCGGGAAGCCGGCGCCGCCCCGGCCGCGCAGCCCGGAGGCCGTCACGCGGCGGATGAGGCCCTCCGGTCCGATGTCGGCCACGGCCGCCTTCCAGGACGACCAGGCGCCGGCCTTCTCGGCCGCGGCGAGGCCCGCCTCGGGGTCGTAGCGACCGGCACGCCCGAGCAGCACGCGCGGCCAGCGGCGCGGTCCCTTGAGCAGCTCCATCAGGCGCGCCCCGCCGGTGCCGCGGCGGCCCGGAGGCGCTCGGCGAGGGCGCGCGCGCCGTCGGCGTCGAGGCCCTCCTGGGGCGCGCCGTCGAGGGTCACGAAGGGTCCGCCCGGCGACTCGCCCTGGCAGTCGGCCGGTGCCAGCCGGGCGACGCCGTCGGGGCTGACGCCGCCCACGCTGGTGCCCAGCGCCTCCTCCAGCGCGGCCACGATGCGGCCGGCGCCGCGCATGGCGCAGGCGGCGCAGCGGCAGACGCCGATCTCGTGCGTCGTGGGCGGCTCCAGGCGCAGGTGCTCGTAGCTGGTGGCCGTGCCGTAGAGCTCGCTGTACCAGGCGCCGGTCTGGTGGCTGATGTGCTTGAGCGCCGCCACGGGCAGGTGGCCGTAGGCCTCCTGGGTCCGCTCCAGGATGCGCAGCATCCGCTTGGGGTCGTACTCCTCCTCTTCCAGGATGCGCTCCAGCGGCCCGAGGTCGACCGGCACGAAGTCGCTGAAGGCCTCGTCCGGCACGGGCCGCCCGGAGCGCCGCAGGGCCGACTCCTCGCGCCGCTCGGCGTACTGCTCGGCCGGGCCCCAGTGGACGTGGAAGCGGTTCTTGGTGTCCACGCCGCCCATGTCGATGATCTCGATGGGGCAGGCCTGCGCGCACTGGAAGCAGGTCTCGCACTTGAGGTTGCCGTACTCGTCGTAGAGCAGGATGAGGCGGCCGCGGTGGCGCGGGGCGATCTCCTGGACCTCCTCGGGGTACTGCACCGTGGCCTTGCGCTGGAGCATGCGCAGCAGCGTGCGGGCCATGCCCTTCACGACGCCGATGCCGGGCATCAGGCTCATCTGGTCACCGCAGCTGCTCGACGACGACGACCGCGGCGGCCGTCACGAAGAGGTTCAGCAGCGCCGCCGGCAGCAGCCACTTCCAGGCGAAGCCCATCAGCTGGTCGACGCGCACCCGCGGCAACGTGCCGCGCATCCAGACGAAGACGAAGACGAAGAAGTAGGTCTTGGCCAGGAACCAGATGAGCCCCAGCACGACCTCGAAGCTGAGCGTCAGCCAGAGGCCGACGAGGGCGCCGGCGAGGACGTTGAAGAGGATGAAGCCGACCACCAGCGACTTCAGGAAGGACCAGTCGCTCCTGAGCATCCAGATGGGCAGGGTCAGCAGCAGGATGGCCAGCGGCGGCACGATGAGCACGCCGAATAGGAGCAGGTGGCCCAGGCGCGAGGGGTCGATGGTGGGGTCGACGCCGATGCCGAACTGCGAGAGCAGCAGGCCGAGGTCGATGGGTGCCGTCCAGCCGCCCAGGAAGAGCACCACCGTGAGCGCCGAGAGGATGAAGACGTTGACGTACTCGGCGAAGAAGAAGAAACCGAAGCGCATGCCGCTGTACTCGGTGGCGAAGCCGGCCACGATCTCGCTGTCGGCCTCGGTCAGGTCGAAGGGCGCCCGGTTGCCCTCCGCCGTGGCGGCGATGAAGAAGATCAGGAAGGCCAGCGGCTGCTGCCAGACGTACCAGTCGAGGAAGGTCAGGCTGCGCAGGATGGGCGGCCCGCTGGTCAGACCCGACTGGTTGAGCACGATCTGGTTGAGGCTCATCGTGCCGGCCAGGATGATCACGCCGACCACGGCCAGCGTGAGCGGGATCTCGTAGCTGATGATCTGGGCCGCCGCGCGCAGGCCGCCCAGCAGCGAGTACTTGTTGAAGCTCGACCAGCCGGCCATGAGCAGGCCCAGCACGGTCAGGCCGCCCATGGCGAAGAAGTAGAGCAGGCCGATGTTCATGTCCATGCCGATGAGGCCGGGCGCGAAGGGCAGCACCAGGAAGGCCAGCACGGACGAGAGGTAGGTCACGATGGGCGCCAGGGTGAAGACCGCCACGTCCGCGCCCGTGGGCGTGTAGTCCTCCTTGGCCAGCACCTTGAAGCCGTGGATGGCCGACTGGAGGAGGCCCCAGGGCCCGACCCGGTTGGGCCCCAGGCGGAGGTTCATCAGGGCGATGAACTTCATCTCCATGTAGATGATCACGAAGGCCGTGGGCACGGTGAAGAGGAGCACGGCCGTGGCGGCCACGATGAAGCGGACGATGCCGATGTTGTCGACCGCCAGCTGGATCAGCCAGCCCAGCAGGAAGGGGATGATGCCCGTGGCCACGCCGGCCACCAGGACGATCGTCAGGAGCAGCAGGAGCAGCAGCAGCGGCAGGACGATCTTGCCCGCCAGCGTGAGGCGGCTCCAGGGCCGCGCCAGGACGCTCACTTGTCCACGCCGCCCATGATCGGGTCGAGGCTGGCCATGATGGCCATCGTGTCGGCGATGAGGTTGCCCGGCATGAGCAGCCCGACCGTCTGGAGGTTGAAGTAGGACGGGTCGTGGATGCGGAAGCGGAAGGGCTGGTCGGAGCCGTCGCTCATGGCGTAGACGGCGTACTGGCCGCGCGGGCTCTCGAGCGCGGCGAAGGCGCGCCCGGGCGGGATGCGCAGCAGGCGCGGCAGCTTGGCCATGACCGGCCCGTCGGGCATCTGGTGCAGCACCTGGTCGATGATGTGGATGCTCTGGCGGATCTCGTCCAGGTGGAGCAGGTAGCGCGCGTAGCTGTCGCCTTCGGTGCGCGTCGGGATGCCGAACTCGAGCTCGGGGTAGACGCTGTAGGGATGCGCCCGGCGCACGTCGTAGGGGATGCCCGTGGCGCGCAGGGGCGGACCCGTGAGGCACATGCGCAGGGCCGTGGCGCGGTCGATGGTGCCCAGGCCGCGCACGCGCTTGACGAAGATCTCGTTCTCGTTGATGAGCGTCTGGCTGTCCTCGATGCGATGCGCGGCGCGGCTCATCCAGTCGCCCAGCCGGCTCAGGAAGTCGTGGTTGAGGTCGCCGTTGACGCCGCCGATGCGCAGGTAGTTGAAGAGCAGCCGCTGACCGGTCAGCGAGGCCAGCATCTCGACGATCTCGTCACGCTCGATGAAGCCGTAGAGGATGGGCGTCAGGCCGCCCAGGTCGAGCGCCAGCCAGCCCATGAAGAGGGCGTGGCTGGAGATGCGGTTGAGCTCCCAGGCCAGGACGCGGATGTACTCGGCGCGGCGGGGCACCTTGAGCTCGAGCAGCTTCTCGGCCGCCAGCACCGGCAGCGCCTCGCTGAACATCGAGGCGATGTACTCCAGCGGGTCGCAGTTGCTGATGGCCATGTGCCAGTCGCAGTTCTCGCAGATCTTCTCGACGCCGCGGTGGAGGTAGCCCAGCACGGGGTCCAGGTCGACCACCCGCTCGCCGTCGATCTTGAGCACGACGCGCAGCACGCCGTGGGTCGAGGGGTGCTGCGGCCCGAGGTTGATGAGCATCTCGCCGTCGCGCAGCGTGTAGAACTCGGCCTCGCGCTCGGTCTGCGGCGGGTAGGGCGGCACCGCGTCGTAGATGGTGGCGGGCGTGTCGACGATGACCGTCGGGTCGTCGAGCGAGCGGACGCGGGTCGGGTCGGCGGCCATCAGTCCAGCTGGCTCCGGCGCAGGAGGACCTCGTCGGGCGCGTCGGCGGGCGGCGCGGTCTGCTCCATGTGGCGCACGCCCATGCCCGGCGAGCGGGCGGCGTCGTCGGGCAGCAGGAAGTCCTTGCGCAGCGGGAAGGACTTGTAGTCGGGCGGCATGTAGATGCGGCGCAGGTCCCGGTTGCCCTCGAAGATGATGCCGAACATGTCGTAGGCCTCGCGCTCGCCCCACTCCGCGCCCTTCCAGAGGAAGGTCACCGAGGGGACGCGCGGGTCGTCGCGCGGCAGGTCGTCGGCGATGACGCGCAGCCAGTCGGGCGAGGTCGCCGACCAGAGATGGTAGACGACCTGCATCTTGCGGCCCGTGTCGACACCGCAGATGTCGGCCAGCAGCGTGAAGCGCAGGTCGGGGTCGTCGTGCAGCGTGCGCATCACGTCGATCACGTCGCCCGCGGCGATGCGCAGCTCGGTCGTGTCCTGCTTCTGCCAGACGGGTCCGAGGAGGCGGTCGCCGAGGCGGGCTTCGAGGCGGCGCTTGAGGGCGCTGTCCGTCGCGGGCTCCTTTCGGTGGTCAGACGCCGGCCGGCACCGACGGCCCGATCTGGCGCTCGCGCCAGTGGCCGCGCCGCTCGCGGATGAGCTGCTGCAGCTTGAGCATGCCGTAGATGAGGCCCTCCGGGCGCGGCGGGCAGCCGGGCACGTAGACGTCCACGGGCATGATCCGGTCGATGCCCTCGACCGTGGCGTAGGAGCGCTTGTAGCGGCCGCCCGAGCAGGTGCAGTCGCCCATGGCCACGCACCACTTGGGCTCGGGCATCTGCTCCCAGAGGCGCAGCAGCGGACCGGCCATCTTGGTCGTCAGCGTGCCGGCCACGATGAGCACGTCCGCCTGGCGCGGGCTGGCCCGGAAGGGGAACATGCCGAAGCGGTCCATGTCGTTGCGACTGGTGGCTGCCGACATCATCTCCATGGCGCAGCAGGCGAGGCCCGAGAGGAGCGGCCAGAGGCTGTTGAGACGGATCAGGTCGAGCACGTAGTCGGCCGTCGTGGGGATGACCTCCAGGGCGCCCGACCAGCGCGCGTTGTCGCTGTGGTCGCCGTGCATGGCCAGCTCGCGCAGGTGGGTCACGGCCGGCGGCCCGGCGTAGGCCGTGGGGTCGGCCGCCTCCCAGAAGGTGTTGGGCACCACGATCGGCTCGGCCACCGCCCGCTCGCCGCTCGCCTCGAGGCTCATCACGGCCGGTTCATTGCTCGGCTGGTCGGAGGACATGGGGGTCTGCTCGGCGGCGTCGGACGCGGCGGAAATGGCGGTCGGCTCGGCGGGGGCCGGCTCGGCGGGGGCCGGCTCGCTGCGGGCGCGGCGGCCGCGCTTGGTCACTTCCACGTCAGGACCCCCTTGCGCCAGGCGTAGCCCAGCCCGAAGAGCAGGATGGCCACGAAGACGAACATGCTCACCAGGCCGCCCAGCAGCACGTCCTGGAAGACGAGCGCCCAGAGGTAGATGAAGACGACCTCGATGTCGAAGGCCACGAAGAGCAGGGCATAGATGTAGAAGGAGAGGCCGAAGCGGCCCCAGGTGTCGCCGTACGTGTCGATGCCCGACTCGTAGGGCAGCCCCTTGTGGCGGTCGCCCTTGTTGCGGTGGCTGAGCAGCCACGCCATGACGATCGTGATGAGCACGAAGGTGAACCCGGCGAACGCGAAGCCGAGCACGTACCAGATGCCAGGACCGGTCACGAAGGCCTCACAGACAGCAGACGTGCAGGGTCGTCACCCGTCCGAGTCTTGCTCCGGGTCGTCACTGCACGCACGCTCATTCTAGCGTCAGCGCCGCCTCGGCCGCGGCGCCAGGAGGAGCGGCACACCCGGCCCGACGAGCGTGTGGCCGCCGAGCAGGATGGGCAGGTCGGCGCGCTCGGCGGCGCTGCGCGTGAGCGCGGCCAGCCAGGCATCCCGCACGCCGTCGGGCCGCAGCAGGTCGCTGCCGAAGCGGTCCTCGGGGGGCGGCCAGGCCGACTCGTCGGCGCCGAGCCGGTCGGCCAGGAGGACGCGCGAGTCGATGATGGCGCCGTCGGCCAGTTCGGCCACCGCGGCCCCCAGCGCTGCCGGCCCGCCGCGGGCGTCGAGCAGCCGGCCCAGGCTCGCGCGCGGCGGCCTGGCTCTGGGGAGGGTGGTCTCCGCGGGCCGGCCGCCGATGGCCAGCGGGCTCGAAGCACGCAGGCCGCGCTCCTCGGCCAGGAAGCGCACGCGGCAGCGCACGTTCCGCTCCAGCCAGCGCAGCGTGGCCGCGGACGAGCGGCCGAAGAGGAGCAGCTCGCGGCGCGGATCGGCCGCCAGCGCCCGCAGCTCGTCGGCGCGCGGCACGGCCAGCCCCTCGGTGCGAGCGAGGCGGCGCAGGGGCGCCGGCGCCGTCGGGGCCAGCGCCAGCAGGGCGATGTCGAGCGGCGAGTCGAGGTCGAGGGCCAGGCGCCTCCGCCCGGGCAGCTCGGCGACCGTGAAGCCGGCCCGCTCCTCGAGCCAGCGCGGCAGGGCGTTATCGCTGGGCAGCGGCGGCACGTCGCGCAGGACGGCCGCGGCCGCCACGGCGCAGACGTCCGAGGAGTGGCGGTTGTTGGTCAGGGCGCGGCGCCCCGTGCCGCCGGCGGCCGCCAGCAGGCGCTGCGCGTCGCCAGGGGAGAGGCGCGCCACCGCGCCGGCACCGAGCAGGACCAGGCCACCGCGCAGGCGCCCGGCGGCGTCGGCCAGCCACTCGCCGAAGGTGGCGCGCAGCTCAGGCTCGAGAACCGCCACGCGCGTCGCTCCCGCGGCCCGGAAGAGCTGGTCGTGGTGCTCGGCCAGCAGCGAGCGCGCGTGCGCGAGCAGCTGCGTCAGCGGACCGTCCCCTGGCGCCGCCGGGCGGTGCAGGATGATGACGTCGACGTCGGGCATCTCCCGGCGAGTCTAGGTCGGAGGAGCGGTGGGCGGACGGGTGCGCGCCTACATCGGGCTGGGCGCCAACGTGGGCGACGCGCCGGCCACGCTGGCCGCGGCGGTGCACGCCCTGGCGGCGCTGCCGGGCGTGCGCCTGCGGGGAGTCTCGCCGCTCTACCGCACGCGGCCGGTCGGAGTGACCGACCAGCCCGACTTCCACAACGCGGTGGTCGCCCTGGACGTCCCCGCCGGGCCCGACCCGGCCACCGGCGCGCTGGCGCTGCTGCTCGCGCTGAAGGGCCTCGAGGCCGCCTTCGGGCGGCGCGAGCGAGGGCGCTGGGGCCCGCGCGAGCTCGACCTCGACCTGCTCGTCTTCGGACGCCACCGGCTGCGCGTCGAGCGGCCGCCCGCGGCGCGCAGCGCCGACCCGATGCGGCCATCCGTGCAGTGGCTCGAGGTGCCACATCCCGCCGCGCGGGACCGGCTCTTCGTGCTCGCCCCACTGGCCGACCTGGCGCCCGGCCTGCGTCCTCCCGGCTGGGGCGAGAACGTCGCCTCGGCGCGGGCCCGCCAGGAGTCCGTGGCGGGCGCCAGCGCGGCGGCTCGCGTCGGGGAGTGGCGACCGTTGGGCTGGCGGATGTCCGCCTGAAACAGGCCAACGCCGCCGGCCCGGCTGGCCTCGGCCTGCAAGAGCGCGACCTGCGCCTCAAGCAGCGGGCCGAGTTCCCGATCGCCGCCTACTGCACCGGCGAGGACACGCCCTGGCTGACCCCGACGCCCGAGACGATCCGGCCCGCCGTATCAGCGATACCGGTTCAGGACGAGGATCCGACCATCCACGGCCGCGCCGTGAGCCGCAGCCACGTTGCCGACGGCGGTCGCGATGTCGGCATAGGTCATGTCGCGCCGCGGGTCGTTGTCCCGGTACACCAGGAGCAGTCCCACATGCTGCGCCGAGGCTCGAGCCAGTGGCTCGAAGTCCACGGCATTGCCGGTCAGCACGACCCCCGCCTGCCGCTGCGCGAACGCCCACACCTCTGCGTCGCCGGTCCCGGGCTCAGGGTCGACGACTTCGTGCCCGCCTGCCAGGAGGCGGCTCCGTAGCTCCTTGCTGCGGAGGTTCTCGTCAAGGCAGAGCCGCAACGCTCCGCTCGTATCGCTGGGCGACGATCCGGTTCTCGGCTTCCTCGGCCGCGATCAGGTCCCTGGCCGCCTCGGCGTAGCGCTGTGCCTCGATGACCGCCTCCAGCGGCAGCTCGTACTCGACGGCGGCCTCTTCGGGCGTCCACCGTTCGATCTCGATCGTGCGCGCCAGATCGCCGGCGGTCAGATTCCGGCCCTTGATCCAGAGCTGGCGCCGCCAGGGGTGGTCGCGCCGGACGAGCCAGACCCAGTCGCCTTCCGGGCGTGGCAGGCCGGCGATCAGGGGCTCTTCATAGCCGTCGGGAAGACGGTCCGCGTCGACCGCGATGACGCGTTTGCCACGCTGAAGGGCGTCGAGCACCCAGCGAAACGTCTCGAGGCTGGCTGAGACCGCATCGCTGAGGACGCCGCGGTAGTAGAGCGCGGCGACCTGCCGAACGTGCAGGTCGGTCGACTCCGGCACATCCGCGGTGATGCGGTGCCGCGGACGGGCTGTTGGCTTCGGTGAGGCCATGTCTTCATTCTGGTGACAGATCGTCACCACGTCAACCGATCGAGATGGCCGGGGGATGTGCTTACAGGCGCACCCGCGGCGGGCTCTCGCGGTCGAACATGTGGACCGTGTCGATGAAGCGCACCTGCTTGGTCTGGTAGGCCATCACCAGCGAGTGCGTGCGGGCGCCGCCGCCGAAGAAGCGCACGCCGTGCAGCAGGTCGCCGTCGGTCACGCCGGTGGCGGAGAAGACGAGCGACTCGCCGGGCGCCAGGTCCTCGGTGCGGAAGATGCGCTCGGGGTCGGTGTGGCCCATGCGCGCCGCGCGCTCGCGCTCCTCGTCGTTGCGGAAGCGGAAGCGGGCCTGGATCTCGCCGCCCAGGCAGCGCAGCGCGGCCGCCGCCAGGACGCCCTCCGGGGCGCCTCCCGTGCCCATCACGGCGTGCACGCCGGTGCCCGAGACGGCGCAGCTGATGGCCGCCGAGAGGTCGCCGTCGCTGATCAGCTTGATGCGCGCACCGGCATCGCGCACCTCGCCGATGAGCTGCTCGTGGCGCGGCCGGTCGAGGATGATGACGGTGATGTCGTTGGGCTTGCGTCCGAGCGCGGCAGCGATGCGCTGCACGTTCTCTGCCGGCGACAGGCGGATGTCCACCTGGCCGGCCACGACCGGTCCGACGCAGAGCTTCTCGAGGTAGGTATCGGGCGCGTTCATCAGGCCGCCTCGCTCCGAGGCCGCCAGCACGGTGATGGCGTTGGCCTGGCCCTTGGCCACCAGGTTGGTCCCCTCCAGGGGGTCCACGGCGATGTCCACCTCGACCTGGCCGTCGCGCCGCTGCCCGACCTGCTCGCCGATGAAGAGCATCGGCGCCTCGTCCCGCTCGCCCTCGCCGATGACGATGGTGCCGTTCATCTCGACCTCGTCCATGGCCGCGCGCATCGCCTCGACGGCGTCGCGGTCTGCGGCCATGTTGTCGCCGCGGCCCATGCGCCGCGAGCAGGCCAGGGCGGCGGCTTCGGTGATGCGCACCATCTCGAGCGCGAGGAGCTGCTCCATCGGGCCTCCTGGGATGTCGCTGCGGCGCTGGGCCACGCCGGTTGGCCGATCGGTCATCGGGCGACGCCGCTCACAGCGCGGCTCAGTGCCGGAAGTGCCGGCGGCCGGTGAAGACCATGGCCATGTGGTGGCGATCGGCGACCTCGATGGCCATGCTGTCGCGGCGTGAGCCGCCGGGCTGGATGATGGCCGTCACGCCGCGCTCGGCGGCGAGCTGGATGGCGTCGGCGAAAGGGAAGTAGGCGTCCGAGGCGAGGCAGCTGAGCTTGGCCCGGTCGGCTGCCCGGTGGAGGGCGATCTCGGTCGCCACGAGGCGGCTGGCCTGGCCGGCGCCGACGCCCACGATGGCCATGTTGCGCACCAGCACGACGGCATTGCTGCTGACGTGTCGGACCGCCCGCCAGGCAAAGAGCATGTCGGTCAGCTCCTCCAGGTTCGGGCGCCGCTGGGTGACGACCTGCAGCTGCGCCCGGTCGACCTCGCTGGTGTCGAGCGTCTCGACCAGCAGGCCGCCGCTGATGCGCTTGAAGTCGAGCCGGGCGATGCCGTAGTCGACCAGGCCGTCGGTCGGCGAGGGCGGCACCGTGAGCACCAGCAGGTCGGGCCTGGTCGTCAGCAGGGCGCGCGCCGCGTCGCTCACGCCGGGCGCCACGACGGCCTCGTAGGCGCCCACCACGATGGCCTCGGCGGTCGCTTCGTCGAGCTCGGCGTTGAGCCCGATGGTGGCGCCGAAGGCGGTGGCCGGATCGCACTCGTAGGCGCGCTGGAAGGCCTCGTAGATGGAGTCGCCCGAGGCGAGCCCGACCGGGTTGGTGCGCTTGACGATGGTCACCGTCGGCTTGGTGAAGTCGGTCGCGATGCGGAAGGCGGCGTCCATGTCGAGGAGGTCGTTGAAGGTGGGCGGCTCGCCCTGCAGCTGGGTCGAGTCGGCCAGCGAGCCCGAGCGATGGGTCGTCTCGCGGTAGAAGGCGGCCTGCTGCTGCGGGTTCTCGCCGTAGCGCAGGTCGGTCAGCTTCTCGAGCGACATGGTCAGCCGGTCCGGGAAGCGGGCGTTGCTGATGTGGTTGAGGTAGCCGGCCACCTCGGCGTTGTAGGCGGCGACCATGGCGAAGGCGTCCGAGGCGAGCTGCTGGCGGAACTCGGGCGTGACCAGGCCGTGCTCGCGCAGCTCGGCCACCAGGCGCGGGTAGTGCGAGGGGTCGCACACGGCGGCCACGCCGGCGAAGTTGCGCGCGGCCGCCGAGAGGAGGGCCACGCCGCCCACGTCGATCATCTCGATGGCCTCGTCGATGGGCACCACGCGCGCTCCCACCTGGGGGGCGAAGGGGCGCACGTTGACGACCACGATGTCCAGCAGGCCGATGTCCTGATCGGCCAGCTCGGCCAGCTGGTCGGGCCGGTCGCGGCGGGCCAGGATGCCGGCGTAGACGGCGGGGTGGAAGGTCTTGACCTGGCCGCCGACGAGGTGCGGCACGTTGGTCAGGGCGGTCACCGGCGCGACCTCGATGCCCTCTGCCGCGAGCGCCTCGCGGGTCCCGTCGGTGGCGAAGATCTCGATGCCGAGGCCCAGCAGCTCGCGCGCCAGGTCGCCGATCCCGTCGCGCTTGGCGACCGAGAGCAGGGCTCGCAACAGGGACTCCCTCCGTCCCTCGGCAGCGGGAAGATCCCCCGTGGGCCGGGGCGCACCGAGGCTGGCGGCGAGTATAGCAACGACCCTTGGCCGGCCGCCCTGCCGCCGACCGGCGTCGGCTCCCGCCCCGGGTTGTCCGGCCGGCGCGGCCCGCCGCTCGGGACTTCGCTATCCTGCGAGCCTGCCCCGCTCGTGAGCATAGAGGAGACCCGTGACGCGCCCGCCCTGGGAATACCTCTTCGTCGCCTTCAGCCCCGGCGAGATCCGCGGCGTCTCGCAGCCCGGCTTCCCGGACCTCTTCACGCCGCTCTGGGTGGCCTCGCTGGCGCTGCTCGTGGTGCAGGTCGTCATCTACAACGTGCGCACCCGGCAGCTGCGCCGCTTCGAGCCCCTGGTGACGATGCAGGAGTGGCTCCTCTGGACCGGCCTCATCACCTTCTTCATGGTCATCGTCGAGGCCGTCTTCAACTGGTACTTCATCTTCGTCGTGATCACCCTCGGCCTGGGGCTGGCGGCCTACGTCTGGGTCCGCTTCGTGCGTTTCCCGCCGCTCATCGAGGTCTACAACGAACGGCTCCGCCGGGCACGCTTCTTCAGCCAGGAGAAGTACAAGCACCCCGAGGCGACCATCCGCCCCGGCCGCACGAAGCGCCGGCGCCGGCGGCGCTGAGCGCGCGGCGTGGACATCCGTCGCTTCGGGCCGGGCCAGCGGCGCCCGGAGGGGCCGCCGGGCACGACCGGCATCACCGGCAAGCCCATCTACGAGGATGGCCGCGGCCTGGTGGCCGAGCTGGCCTTCGCCCGCCACGCCATGATCGCCCCGCACAGCAACCCCAACACGGCCCTCTTCGTGGTCATCAGCGGCGGCGGCTACGTCCAGGTGGGCGAGGAGCGGGCGCGCATTAGCCATGGCGAGGCGGTCGTCTGGCCGGCCGGCGTGCCGCATGGCGCCTACACCGAGGGCACCGAGATGCGGGCCATCGTGGTCGAGCTGTCGGGTGCCGACGATGCCCGGGCGCGGGGCATCATCGAGGGTAGCGCCGCCCACGCCCTGGTCGCCGGCGAGTCGCCCGGTGTCGCGGATGAACCGGGCAGCCCGAGCGTGAGCCAGGCCACGGGCAGCCTGGCCGAGATCGAGCGTGAGCCCGAGGATTACGACCGCTCGAGCGGCGAGCCGCTCTAGCGGGAAACGTCGGGCGCGCTGCTCTCCAGCGCGGGGTCGGACGAGCCGCCCCGGCCGGCCGCGGCGATGACCGCGCCGAGCTGCCCGAGGATGCGCGCCGTGGCGCCCCAGATGCGGTAGCCCGCCACCGGGTAGGCGCCGTAGCGCAGCCGCCAGCCGCCCCGGTCGTCCTCGACCAGCTCGATGGGCGCGGGCGGTACGAAGCTGGCCACGGGCGGCTCGAGGATGGCCGCCACCTCCCGGGGATCGGGCACCAGCCGTGGTGCACGTTCGGCCATGGCCAGCACGGGCAGGATGCGGAAGCCGGTCACGCGCACCTCGACCGGTCCCAGCTCCCCGACCAGGCGCACGCCGGCCTGCGCCGCGTCAAGGCCGACCTCCTCGCGTGCCTCCCGCAGGGCGGCCTCGGCCGGCGAGGCGTCGTCGTCCTCCAGCACGCCACCGGGGAAGCTCACCTCGCCCGCGTGGCGCAGGTCGCCGGCGGGGCGTTCCGTGAGCACCACGCGGGCCATGCCCTCGGCGTCCGGGTAGAGCAGGACCAGCACCGCGCCGGTGCGCATCGCCCCGCCGGGCGGCGCCGGCGGCAGACCCAGCTGCCCGGTGGGTCCGGCCACCAGCAGCGGCGCCAGCGCGGCGGGCGGCTGGGGCAGTGGATCGGGCAGCGACGCGAGGCGTGCTCGAACGACCTCGAAGCGCACCCTCCCGGCCCGCCTCAGCCGGCCGGCGGGCGGCCGCCCCAGCGCGCCAGCTCGGCCTCGATGTCGAGCGGTGCCACGATGCCGCGCTTGTCGTACTCGCCCCACGCCTCGCGCGGCAGCATCCACATCAGCTCGAACTCGTTGCCGTCTGGGTCGCGGCCGTAGAGCGACTTGGTGGCGCCGTGGTCGGAGGCGCCGGTCAGCGCGCCCAGCGCAGAGAGCTGCTGCGCCGCCGCGGCGAGGTCCTCGATGCGCGGCACCTCCCAGGCCAGGTGGTAGAGGCCGGTCGCGCCGCGCGGCGGCCGCGGTGCCTCCGGGCCGAGCGCCAGCAGGCCCAGGTCGTGGTGGTTGCTCGAGCCGCGCGCCCGCAGGAAGGCCATCCGGCCGCCCTCGCGGGCGATCTCCTCGAAGTCGAAGGCGCGCCGGTAGAAGTCGCTCGCGACGTCGAGGTCGCGCACGAAGAGGACTGCGTGGTTGAGTCGGGCGACGGGGATCATGGCGAGCCTCCAGGTGCTGGCGTGGGGTCGGATGCGGGGAGCCGGAAGCGGAGGCCGAGCAGCGGCGGCTCGGCGGCCACGCCGCGCGCGAAGACAAGGACGGCGAAGCGGCCCATGGCCTGCGGGTCGAGGAAGCGCAGCACCGCGTTGCGCGCGTCGCGGTGGCCGGCCTCGCCCACGTCGGGGCGGGCACGGCGCGAGACGAGCAACTCGCCCAGCTCCAGCCCGGCCAGGAACTCCGCCTGCGTCGTGCGCCCGAGGAGCGTCAGGCCGGCCTCGGCGGCGGCCCGCTCCAGGGCGCCCGTCTCCACGTGCGCCGTCAGGTCCTGCTCGCCCACCGCGCGGTACGGGTCGTCGCCGGCGTGGTGGCCGCGGTAGGTGCGCAGCGTGCCCGCCGGCATGCGCGCGTGCAGCGCGGCGGCCGGACCGCCGTAGTCGATGATCAGCAGGAAGCCGCGCTCCAGCGTGGGCGCGACCCGCTGCAGCCAATCGATCGCGGCCAGCGAGACCTCGGCGCACTCGCCCTCGGCGAGCTGCAGCCCGCTCGCCGCCAGGGCCGGTTCGAGGCGCTCGTCGGAGAGCGGCCCTGGCTCGTCGGCGAACCAGCTCTCGCGCCAGGTGACGTGCAGCTCGACCAGGCGGCCGGCGATGCGCGCCAGGCGGTGCACCGGCAGCGCGTCGAGCAGCTCGTTGGCCACCAGGCAGCCGACGAAAGGCGTGGTCGGGTCGGCCCAGCGCAGCTGCTCGCCCAGGCCGGCCGCCGCGAAGGCCGCCTCGATGGCGCGCCGGCGCTCCGGACCCGACTCGACCGGTTCGTAGCGCAGCGCCTCGGCCAGGGGAGAGGCGTCCAGCCGCAGCCCGGCCAGGACGCTCGTGCCGAGCGCACCGGTGCCCGCCCCGTGGTCACGCAGCACGAACGGCTCCGGCCGCCCGAGGCGCTGCCACATCTCCTCGAGCTGGCGCGCCAGGGCGTGGCCGAAGATGGGGTCCGTTTCGGGGGCGGTCAGGAAGTCGCCCGTGCGCGTGGCGCGGTCGCTGCGCCGCCGGTAGTAGCCCAGGCCGGGCTCGTAGAGGGCGAGCTGCATGAAGCGGGCGAAGGGGATGCGTCCCTCCGGCGCCCGCTCGATCGCGTCACGGATGCGCTCCACGAGCGGGGCGTGGCTCTCGGCCCAGCGCGCAGCGGCGGCCGCGGGCGCGGGCTGCGTGCCGAGTGGTCCGGTCGTCCTCACGGCGCCCATGATGCCCCTCGTGCGGCGCCGGCGCCGCGCACGCGGCGGCGGCTCAGTGGATGATCTCGCCGCGCTCGGACTCGGGCTGCTCGTCGCGTGCGTCCTCGCCACCGCGCCTCCCGGCGCTGCCGGCGGCGGTGCGCGCCCGCGCGTCACGGCGCGGGCCGGTCGAGGAGACGAGCGCCTCGCCATCGCCGCGGAAGACGATCACGCCCGAGCCGGGATCGGCGTCGGCCACGATGCGCGTGCCGGGCGGGAAGCGCCCCTCGAGCAACGCCCGGGCCAGCGGGTTCTCGATGAGCCGCTGCACGGCGCGCTTGAGCGGCCGTGCCCCGAAGGCCGGGTCGTGGCCCTCGCTGGCCACCAGCCGGAGGGCGGCGGGCGTCAGCTCCAGCACCAGGTCGTGCTCCTCGAGGCGGCGCGCGAGGTCGGCCACGATGAGCTCGACGATGGCCGCCAGGTCCGCCTCCGAGAGGCCGTGGAAGACGATGACCTCGTCGATGCGGTTGAGGAACTCGGGCCGGAACTGGAGGCGCAGCGCCTCCGTCACCTGGCGCTTCATCTCCTCGTAGGCCTCGTCGTCGGGGCGCCCGGCGAAGCCGGCCACGAACTGCGAGCCGACGTTGCTGGTCATGATCAGCACGGTGTCCTTGAAGTTGACCGTGCGCCCCTGGCCGTCGGTCAGGCGCCCGTCGTCGAGCACCTGCAGGAGCACGTTGAAGACGTCCGGGTGGGCTTTCTCGATCTCGTCCAGCAGCACCACCTGGTACGGCCGGCGGCGCACCGCCTCGGTCAGCTGGCCGCCCTCCTCGTAGCCCACGTAGCCGGGCGGCGCGCCGATGAGCCGGCTGACCGAGTACTTCTCCATGTACTCGCTCATGTCGAGCCGGGTCATGGCCTGCTCGTCGTCGAAGAGGAACTCCGCGAGGGCGCGCGCCAGCTCCGTCTTGCCCACGCCGGTGGGGCCCAGGAAGATGAACGAACCGATGGGCCGGCGCGGATCCTTCAGCCCCGCCCGGGCCCGGCGCACGGCGTCCGAGACGGCCGCGATGGCCTCGTCCTGGCCGATCACGCGGCGGTGCAGGCGCTCCTCCATCTGGATCAGCTTGCCCTGCTCGCCCTCCATCAGGCGGGTGACCGGGATGCCCGTCCACTGGGCCACGATGCGGGCGATCTCGTCGGCGTCGACCTCCTCGCGCAGCAGTCGGGCGCCGCCGCCGGCGGCGAGCGCTGACTCCTGCTCGGCCAGCCGCGCCTGGAGCTCGGGCAGGCGCCCGTAGCGCAGCTCCGCGGCGCGCCCCAGGTCGGCCTCGCGCTCGGCCTGCTCGATCTCGCCGTGCAGCCGCTCGAGCTCCTCGCGCGTCTGGCGCAGGGCGCCGATGGCGGCCTTCTCGGCCTCCCACTGCTGCTTCAGCGCGCCGCCCCGCTCGGCGATCTCGGCCAGCTCGGCCTCCAGCGCCGCGAGCCGGGCACGCGAGGCGTCGTCCTTCTCCTTGCGCAGCGCCTCGCGCTCGATCTCGAGCTGGATGCGGCGGCGCTCGAGCTCGTCCAGCTCGGTCGGCATCGAGTCAGCCTCGATACGTAGGCGGCTGGCGGCCTCGTCCACCAGGTCGATCGCCTTGTCGGGCAGGAAGCGCTCGCTGATGTAGCGGTTCGAGAGCGTCGCCGCGGCGACCAGGGCCGAGTCGGTGATGCGCACGCCGTGGTGCACCTCGTAGCGCTCGCGCAGGCCGCGCAGGATGCTGATCGTCTCCTCGACCGTGGGCTGGTCGACGTAGACCGGCTGGAAGCGCCGCTCCAGCGCGGCGTCCTTCTCGATGTGCTTGCGGTACTCGTCGAGCGTGGTGGCGCCGATGGCGTGCAGCTCTCCCCGCGCGAGCATCGGCTTGAGCAGGTTCGAGGCGTCCATGGCGCCCTCGGCGGCACCGGCGCCGACGACCGTGTGCAGCTCGTCGACGAAGAGGATGATCTGCCCTTCGGACTCCTTGATCTCGCGCAGCACGGCCTTCAGGCGCTCCTCGAACTCGCCGCGGTACTTGGCGCCCGCGATGAGCGCGCCGAGGTCGAGCGCCACGACCCGCTTGTCGCGCAGCGAGTCGGGCACGTCCCCACGCACGATGCGCTGGGCCAGGCCCTCGGCGATGGCTGTCTTGCCCACGCCCGGCTCGCCGATGAGCACCGGGTTGTTCTTGGTGCGCCGGCTGAGCACCTGGATCACGCGCCGGATCTCCTCGTCGCGACCGATGACCGGGTCGAGCTTGCCGGCACGGGCGTCGGCGGTCAGGTCGCGGCCGTAGCGCTCGAGGGCCTGGTAGGTGGACTCGGGTTCCGGGCTGGTGACGCGCTGCCCGCCGCGCACGGAGGCGAGGGCGCCCAGGATGGCCTCGCGCCCCGCGCCGTGCTGCTCCAGGATGCGCTGCGCGTCGCCGCCGGCCTCGGCCGCGGCGAGGAGCAGGTGCTCGGTCGAGACGTATTCGTCCTGCAGCCGGCGTGCCTCGTCCTCGGCGCGCTCCAGGAGGGCCTGCGCCCGCCGGTCGAGCGAGAGCTGGCTGCCCTGCACGCGCGCCCGCCGCGAGAGCGCGGCGGCCACGTCGGTGCGCACGGCGGCCGGATCGGCGCCGAGCCGGCGCAGCGTCGTCACCGGCACGCCCTCGTCGTCCTCCAGCAGTGCCGCCAGCAGGTGCTCGGCGTCGAGCACGGGGCTGTGGCCGGCGGCCGCGAGGCGCTGCGCGGCGGCGATGGCTTCCTGGGCGCGGGTGGTGTAGCGGTCGAGTTTCATGGTCGCTGGGATGCTCCTGGTCAGGCGACCCCGGCGCGCGCCCCCGAGGCGCGCCCGGAGCGTGGATCGGGCTGGCGCACGTGCGCCGCGAAGTGCCGGAAGCGGCGTACCGCCTCCGCGTCCAGGCCGCTCGGCAGCACGACCCGGGCCTTGACGTAGAGGTCGCCGTGGCCCTCGGCACGGAAGCGCGGCATGCCCTGCCCAACGAGTCGGAAGGTGCGGCCGTCCTGCGTCTCGGGCGGCACGCGCAGCAGGACGCGCCCCTTGAGCGTCTCCACCGGCACCTCAGCGCCGAGCAGCGCCTCCTCGAGGGTCAGCGGCAGCTCGCGCTGCAGGTCCACTCCGCGGCGCCGGAAGACCGGGTGCTCGCGCACGGTGACGCGCACGTAGATGTCGCCCGGCGTGCTGCCCCGGGAGGCGGTGCCGCTGAGGCGGATGCGCTGGCCGGTCTCGACGCCGCGCGGGATGGTCACCTCGAGGCGCCGCCCGTCGAGCTGCACGATGCGGCTGGTGCCGTGGTAGGCCTCCTCCAGGCTGATCTCCGCCTCGGCCTGCACGTCGTTGCGCGCCGCCGGCGCCTGCCGCCGCCGGGAGGTCGCGCCCGGCCCGGCACGGCCGCCCTGTTCGTCGAGTCCCAGCCCCGAGAGGATGTCGTCGAAGCCGAGGCCGGGCCCGCGCCGCGTGCTGCTGCGGCTTGGCCCGGGGGCCCCGCCACCCGCGAAGAAGGTGCGGAAGAAGTCGCTGAAGCCGGCCAGGTCCTCGGCGTTGCCGTGGTACTCGAAGCGGACGTTGCCCGGCCCGAAGCCGCCGAAACCGGTGCCCGGTCGGAACGGCCCGCGCGCGCCCGCGGCACCGGCCTGCTGGTAGGCCTCCCAGTTCGCGCCGAGCGTGTCGTAGGCCTTGCGCTTCTCGGCGTCGCCCAGCACGGCGTGCGCCTCGTTGACCTCCTTGAAGCGCTTCTCCGCGGCGGCGTCGCCCTTGTTCACGTCCGGGTGGTACTGCCGCGCCAGCTTGCGGTAGGCCTTCTTGATCTCGGCCGCGCTCGCGGTGCGGGGTACACCCAGGATGGCGTAGTAGTCCTTGTACTCCATCGCCGCCCCCTCCCGGTGGTCAGCCGGTGAGGCCTCCTCTCATGCGCGCGCCGGCGGCACCGCCACCGCCGGCGGCTGGTCGGAGGGGAAACCGCCGCGCCGCACCTTGTCCGGCGCGCCGGGCCGGTCGGACGGCTCGCTGTCGCCGTCGACGACCTCGGCCGGCTTGACCTCGAGTCGCGCCGGTCGCCGGCGCAGGGCGGCGTCGAGGACCTGCTCCATCGACTCGGTCAGCACCAGCTTCATCGACTTGCGGATCTCGTCGGGGATGTCGCGCAGGTCCTTCTCGTTCTTCTGGGGCAGGATGACCATCCGGGCGCCCGAGAGGTGTGCGGCGAGGATCTTGCTCTTTAGCCCGCCGATGGGCAGCACCCGGCCGCGCAGGGTGATCTCGCCGGTCATGGCCACGTCCTTGCGCACGGGGATGCCGGTCAGCGCGCTGACCATGGCCGTGGCCATGGTCACGCCCGCCGACGGGCCGTCCTTGGGGATGGCGCCGGCCGGCACGTGGATGTGCAGCGTGTGCTTCTCGAAGAGCTTGGGATCGACGCCCAGCTCGGCGGCGTGGGCGCGGATCCAGGAGAGACCCGCCCGGGCCGACTCGCGCATCACCTCGCCCAGCTGGCCGGTGAGGATGAAGTCCTCCTTGCCCTCCATCTTGGTCACCTCGACGGCGACCACGTCGCCGCCCGTCTCGGTCACCACCAGGCCGGTGGCCGAGCCGATCTGGTCCTCGGCCTCCAGCTCGCCGTACTCGAAGCGCGGCGGCCCCAGGTACTCGATGAGCTTCTTGGGATCGACCACGGTGCGGCGCTTGCGCCCCTCCGCCACGCTGCGCGCCACCTTGCGCATGACGTTGGCGATCTCGCGCTCCAGGTTGCGCACGCCGGCTTCCTTGGTGTAGGAGCGCACGAGCTCGATCATGGCCTCGTCGGTGAGCTGGATCTGGCGCTCCTTGAGGCCGTGGTTCTCACGCTGCTTGGGCACCAGGAAGCGCTTGCCGATCTCGATCTTCTCCTGCTCCGTGTAGCCCGGCAGCTGCACCACTTCCATCCGGTCGCGCAGCGGCGCCGGGATGGGGTCGAGCAGGTTGGCCGTGGCGATGAAGAGCACCTTGGAGAGGTCGAAGGGCACTTCCAGGTAGTTGTCCTGGAAGCTGAAGTTCTGCTCGGGGTCGAGCACCTCGAGCAGGGCCGAGCTCGGGTCGCCCCGGAAGTCCATGCCGATCTTGTCGACCTCGTCGAGCATGAAGACGGGGTTATTCGAGCCGGCGGTCTTGATGTTCTGGACGATGCGCCCCGGCAGCGCGCCGATGTAGGTCCGGCGGTGACCGCGGATCTCGGCCTCGTCGTGGATGCCGCCGAGGCTCATGCGCACGAACTTGCGGCCCATGGCGCGCGCGATGGACTTGCCCAGGGAGGTCTTGCCCACGCCGGGCGGTCCCACGAAGGCCAGGATGGGGCTGCGGATGGTGTCGGCCAGGGTGCGCACCGCGAGGTACTCGAGGATGCGCTCCTTGATCTTCTCCAGGCCGTAGTGGTCCTCGTCGAGGATGGTCGCGGCGGCCTTGATGTCGAGGTTGTCGTCGGTGGCCACGTTCCAGGGCAGGCCGACCAGCCAGTCGACGTAGGTGCGGATGACCCCGACCTCGGGTGAGGCCGACGGGATCCGGCTCATGCGGTCGATCTCCTTGAGCGCACGGGCCTTGATCTCGTCGGGCATGCCGGCCTGCTCGACCTTCTCGCGCAGCTCGTTGATCTCGGCCTGCTGCGGGTCCTCCTCGCCCAGCTCGCGCTGGATTGCCTTGAGCTGCTCGCGCAGGATGTACTCGCGCTGGGTCTTGTCCATCTCGGACTTGACCTCGGACTGGATCTTGCCCTTCAGCTCGAGGATCTCGATCTGGTGGGCCAGGAAGGTCGAGACGAGCTTGAGGCGCTCGACCACGTCGATCGTCTCGAGCATCTCCTGGCGCTGCTCGGTGGTCATGTCGGGGCTGTAGGCGACCATGTCGGCCAGCAGCCCGGGCTCGGTGATGTTGCGCGCCGCGACGGCCGCCTCGGGCGGCACCGGCGCGCCGGACTGGACGTACTGCTCGATCTGGGCCTGCACCGTGCGCATCAGCGCCTGCACCTCGACGCCGGCCGGCCGGCCGTCCTCGACGACCTGGATGCGGGCCACGATGTAGGGCTCGGACTGCGTGAAGCCGAGCAGCTTGAGCCGCTGCTGGCCCTGCACGATGGCCCGCACCGTGCCGTCCTGGAGCTGCACCACCTGGGCGATCTTGGCCAGCGTGCCCACGGTGTAGAGCTCGGCGGGATCGCTGATCTCCTCCTTCTCCGCCTGGCGCTGCGTGACCAGGGCGATGGGGCTGCCGTCGGCGACGGCCCGGTTGAGGGCCTGCACCGACTTCTCCCGGCCGACCTGGAGCGGCACGATCATCTCCGGGAAGATGACCGTCTCGCGCAGCGCGACGAGCGGCAGCTCGCGCGCCGTACGGCGCGCCCGGGGGGTCGCCTCGGGTGCGTCCTGGTCGGTGGGTCGGTCGCTCACGGTGTTCTCCTTCAGGACCGGTACGCGGTCCGGGCCATGCGCCGGATGGGGCGTCGCGGCGCCGGCCGCTCGGCAGCCGCCTCGGGGGCGGCCTCCTCGTCCCAGACGGGTCGCTCCTCGAAGAGGGTCTCGAGGATGCGGGTCCCGAGGCGCTCTTCGAGCTCGAAGAGGATGCGGATCCCGGCCAGGTTGACGCCGAGGTCCTGGGTCAGGTGCCGGATCCAGAGGACCCGGCGGATGTCGTTCTCGGAGTAGAGACGGATGTTGGTGGGCGTGCGCGCCGGGCAGATGAGGCCCTCGTCCTCGTAGATGCGCAGGGTGCGTGGATGGGCGCTGACGAGGCTGGCGGCCACGCTGATGACGTAGACCGGCCTGCTCGGGTCCCGTCCTGCCCGGTCGCGCACGTTCTCGCCGTCCCTCCGCTCAGCGGCCGTTCTGGGCCGACTGCGCGGAGCCCGACGTAGCCTCGACGGGAGTCGCTGCATCGCTGGCGCTGATCCTGATCTGGCGCGGCTTGGCGGCCTCCGCCTTGGGGATCGTCAGCCGCAGCATGCCGTTCTCGAAGCTGGCCGTGGCCTTGTCCGGCTGCACGTCGCCGGGCAGCGTCACGGTGCGGCTGAAGGTGCCGCGGCGGATCTCCTGGTAGAGGTAGCCCGCCTCTTCCTCCTGCCGCTCCGAGCCGTTGGAGCCACTGATGGTCAGCGTGTCGCCGGTGACCGTGATCTCGACGTCGTCCGGCTTGACGCCGGGCAGCGCCGCCTCGACCACGAGCGAGTCGGCGGTCGAACGGATGTCGAGTGCCAGGCCCATGTTCGGGCCGCTCGACTCCTGCCAGCTGCGCGGTCGGACGAAGGACTCCTCGAAGAGCTTGTCCATCGCCTGGCGCAGCGTGAGCAGTTCGCCGAACGGCGACGTCCTTCGGACGATGCTCATTCCTGCACCTCCTGATCGGTGCCGGGCGTCGCATCGTGGCGGCAGGCCCGGCCTTGAGGCCCCGGGGCGGTGCTCCGGGACGGTCATCTGGACCCTGCCCGCAGGCAGGACCGTGGGTCGAACGGCGGCAGCCTATACCCTGACAATGGTGTTGTCAAGAATGCTGCGGGGATCTCGCCCATCAGAGGCGGGCCCGCCGCTGACCGGGCTGGGCCCTCAGACCGCGCTCGCCGTGCTCGCTTCGCCGATCAGCTCGCGGTGCAGGTCGACCTCGCACTCGGTGCGCGTGATGGCCAGCACCTTGTCGCCCGCCTGGAAGCTGGTCTCCGGCGTGATGGGCTGGGCCACGTCGTCGCGGATGAGCACGAACATGGTGCAGCCATCGGGCAGGTCGATGTCCGTCGGGCGGCGCCCGATGGCCGGCGAGTCCTCGGCGATCTGGGCCTCGATGACCTCCAGCTCGCCGCCCTGCAACTGGGCCAGGTGGAGCAGCTCGTGCACCGGGATGTCCTGCTCGATGGCGCCCAGGATCATGCGCGTCGGGCTGATGATCTCGTCCACGCCGAGGTGCCGGAAGAGCGGCTCGTTCTTGGGGTTGTTGACGCGCGCGATGGTGCGAGGCACGTCGAAGTGGTGCTTGGCCATCTGGCAGACGACGAGGTTGTCCTCGTCGTCGCCGGTGACCGCGGCCACGATGGTGGCCCGGTTGGCGCCGGCCTCGGCGAGGTGCTTGCCCTCGCAGCCGTCGCGTGCCAGGACGATGCTGCCGACCTCGTCGGCGATCTGGCGAGCGCGACCGGGGTCCTTCTCCATGAGCACCAGCTCGTGGCCCGCAGCCAGCAGCTCCCTGGTCAGGTAATAGCCGACCTTGCCCCCGCCGACGACGATGACGTACACGCTCAGACCTCCTCGCCGACCACACGCGCCGGCGTCACCCGGTCGTCGGCAGCGCCGGTGCCCGCGGCGACCGCCTCGGGGGCATCGTGATGGTGGTGGGCCGTCGGCATGGCCACGCCCTGCACGCCTTCCTCGCCGGGCATACCGGCGAAACGGGCCAGGGCGTCCACGAGCATCGTCGTGCGGCAGATGGTGGCCAACCCGAGCGCCGTGTAGGCCTGCGCGCGCACGGGATCGTTGACCTTGGCCACGACGTGCTTGATGCCCAGCTGCTCCGCTGCCAGCTGCGCCGCCAGCACATTGCGGTTGTCGCCCTCGGTCAGGGCGAAGAACCAGTCGGCGCCCTCGGCGCCCGCGCGGCGGAGGACGTCCTCGTCCGTCCCGTCACCCCGGACGGCGGCACCCGGGAAGTCGGGCTCGAGCCGCCTGAAGGCGTCCGTGCTGTGGTCGATGATGGTCACCTCGTGGCCGCTGCGGGCGAGCGTCTCGGCCAGGCCGGCGCCGACGCGCCCACAGCCCACGATGATGCTGCGCATGTCGTTCTCCTAGCGGCGTGTGGGCCGGTCGCCGTCGGCGCTCGCGCCGACCATCGTCCGGCCGCGCGCGTTGGTCTCGCTGGGCATCGCCTCGCGCACCACGGTCACGGCGCAGGGCGCGTTCTGGAGCACATAGGGCACGGTGCGGCCGATGGCGAAGTCGCCCCCGAAGCGCTTTCGGTAGGGCAGGCCGATGATGATCATGTCGGCGCCCAGCTCGCTCGCCTCGTCGACCAACGCCGCCCCCACGTCGCGTGCCTGGAGCAGGTCCGTCTCGAGCTTCACCTGCTGGCGCTCGGCCACGCCTTCGGCCAGGTCGAGGATGGCCGAGGCCGCCTCGTCGCGGCCGGCGATGTCCTCGTCGAGGTCGTGCCGCCAGTCCACCTCGACCACGTGCACCGCGATGAGGGCGGCTTTGTAGGGCTTCGCCAGTTCGCATGCGAAGCGCACCACGAGCTCGTCGGTCGGCCCGCCGTTGAGGCCGAGGACGGCTCGCTCGAACGGGCCCTCGCCCGTGTTCTCAGCCATCGCCGGAAGGGTACCATCGGCGCCCCTCGCGGCCGCAGCCTTCGGCTCGGCCGCCGCCTCTCAGTGCTGTTGCGTCTCGCGCCGGTAGGGCACCGTGGCCACCACCGTGTGCGGCCGCCCCAGCAGCGCCTGCTTGAGCTGGTTGGCGACCTGGTTGTAGAGCAGCCGCTCCCACCAGTGCCGGCCCACGTACTCGGGCACGACGACGATGGTGATGGTGTCGGGCTCGTTGGCCGGCGCGGCCACGTCGAGGTAGGCCACGAAGGGGTTGATGAGCGCCCGATAGGGTGACTCGACGATGACCAGCGGCACGCCGGGGATCTGGCGTTCCCAGTCGCGGCGTAGGTCGGCCACGCTCTCGGCATCCTCGGTGACATGCACGCCGCGCACGTCCTCTGCCACCGAGCGGCCGAAGTTGATGGCCTGCACCACCGCCCGGTTGAGCCCGGGCACGGGCACGATGACACGCTCGCGGCGGTGAGGCGGACCGATGACCTGGTCCGGCCGCAGCGCCAGCTCCTGCGCCTGATGGTCGTACTGCCGGCGCACGAAGAGCATCAGCCCCACGAGCACCGGGATGAGCACCAGCACGATGAGCGAGCCGGGCGCCTTGGCCAGCGTGACGATGACCGCCACCGTGCCCGTCAGCGCGGCGCCGAACGAGTTGATGGCCAGCCGGTACCACCAGCCGCGCGAGCGCTCGCGCAACCAGTGGCGGACCATGCCTGACTGGCTGATGGTGAAGTCGATGAAGACGCCCACCGCGTAGAGCGGGATGAGCAGGTGCGTCTCGCCCCGGAAGAGTGTCACCAGCCCCGCGGCCACGATGCCCAGGATGACGATGCCCAGCGTGAACGCCAGGCGGTCGCCCCGGAACGAGAACTGGCGCGGCATGTAGCCGTCCTCGGCCAGGATGGCCGCCAGGCGCGGGAAGGCGTTGAAGCTGGTGTTGGCGGCCAGGAAGAGGAGCAGCGCCGTGAAGGCCTGGAAGAGGAAGAAGGGGATGGTGCCCTCGCCGTAGACCCGACCGGCGACCTGGCTGATGACCGTCCGGACCTGGGGATGCTCCACGTGCGTGATGCCGAAGTTGACGGCCAGGAAGGTGATGCCGATGAAGAGCGTGGCCAGCAGCGCGGCCATGATCATCAGCGTCGTCGCGGCATTCTTCGATTCGGGCGGCTTGAAGGCGCGCACGCCGGTGGCGATGGCCTCCGTCCCGGTCAGCGCGACCGAGCCGGCGGCGAAGGCGCGCAGCAGCAGCAGGAAGCCCACGGCCTCGAGCGTTCCCGCCGTCGCCTGGACCTGCTGCTCGGTGTAGGGCGTCCGCTCGCCGAGGACGACGATGCGGTAGGCGCCGATGCCGATCATGAGCAGCGCGCTGAAGAGGAAGAGGTACGTCGGCAGGGCGAAGATGTTGCCCGCCTCGCGGATGCCGCGCAGGTTGCCGAGGGTGATAAGGCCGATGGCGGCGGCGCCGATGAGCACCCGCTCGTCGACCAGGGAGGGCACCGCGGAGGTGATCTGCTCGACCGCCGAGGAGGTCGAGACCGCGACCGTCATGACGTAGTCGATGAGCAGCGCCGAGGCCGCCACCAGCGATGCCATCCGTCCGAAGTTGCGCTTCGAGACGGAGTACGAGCCGCCGCCCGTGGGGTAGGCGTAGACGACCTGGCGGTAGCTGATGGCGACCACGGCCAGCAGCACGGCGATGGCGATGCTGACCTGCAGCCCGAGGACCAGGGCCACGACACCGCCGAGGACCAGCACGCGCAGGATCTCCTCGGTGGCGTAGGCCGAGGAGCTGATGGCGTCCGAGCTGAAGATGGCCAGCGCCTTCTTCTTGGAGAGCCGCTCCTCGAGGTCCTGGTCGGAGCTCAACGGCCGGCCCAGCACGAAGTGGCGGAACTGCGCCCAGAGGCGCGCCACCGGGCGGCGTTCCTCGTGCGCCTTCTCCTTGGCCACCAGCACGCCCGGCGCGGCGTAGCGGAAGTACTCGGCATGGGGACGCTCCACGCGCACACGCCGGTCGCCCGGTTTGCGTCCGCTGAGGGGCCGCCGACCGCCGATCACAGGCCGTGGCTCAGGCGTTCGATGAGGCGCGGCGGCAGGCCGGCCTGGCGCATCAGGCGCTGTGTCTCGGCCACGTCGTACTCGACGCGCCGCCAGGTGACCGTGGCGGCCTCCGTGTCGATGAGCAGCGCCGAAGCGCGCGGATCACCGTCCCGCGGCTGCCCGACGCTACCGGGATTGATCATCGTGCGCCGCCCATCGAGGCTGAGCGTCGAGCCGTCGGACGGGGCCAGCGTCTCCAGCACGCCGTCCTCCTCCCGGAAGACGAGCGGTACATGGGTGTGGCCCACGAGGCAGTGCCTCGTCTCGAATGCGTCGAGGTTGGCGCGGGCGACCGGGGTCGAGTAGAGGTACTCCCAGACGGGGTCGCGCGGGCTGCCGTGCACGAGCGTGAAGCCGGCCTCGACGTGGCGCTCCGGCAGCTCCGCCAGCCAGGCGCGGCTCGACTCAGAGAGCTGGCCGGCTGACCAGAGGACGGCGGTCCGGGCGTCGTCGTTGAACCAGTCGGCATCGATGCGCCCGAGCGCAGCGGCGTCGTGGTTGCCGCACACGCCGAGCGCGCCCTCGTCCCGCAGCCTGGCCACGACCGCATCCGGCTCGGGACCGTAGCCGACGATGTCGCCGAGCTGCCAGATGGCGTCGTAGGGCGCGAGGGCTGCGAGGACTGCCGCGAGGGCGGGCACATTGCCGTGGATGTCCGAGAGGACAGCGATGCGCATGCGCCGGTCAGGATAGCGAGCGCGGGACGACCACGACCCGATGGCCCTCCAGGCCGGGCAGTCGCACCTCGTGGACGCGGGGTTCCCCACCGCCCAGGCGGCCCAGCACGGGACGGGTAGCGGCCACCTCCCGATCCAGCTGCGGGCCGCCGCTCTTCCAGGCCAGCAGGGCGCCGCCGGGCGCGAGCAGGGGCAGGGCAAGCTCCGCCAGCTGGGGCAGCCCGGCCACGGCGCGGGCCGTGACCAGCGGCCAGCGGGCGGCGTGCTCTGCCCGTGCGGCAAGGCCCTCGGCCCGCTCGGGCAGCACGTCGATCTCGGGTGGCTCCTCGCCGGCGTCGCGCAGCGCGAGGCCCGCCGCCGCCGCTGCCACCGCCAGGAAGCGAGCCTTCTTGGTCGTCGACTCGACCAGCGCCACGCGGCGGACCGGCAGGGCCAGCGCCAGGGGCAGGCCGGGGTAGCCGCCGCCGCTGCCGATGTCGAGCAGGCCGTCGGGTCCGGGCCGCGGCAGGTCGTGCAGCATCGGCAGGGCGCTGAGGCTGTCCGCGACGTGTCCCAGGGCCACCTTCTCGGGCGTTCGCAGCGCGGTCAGGTTGATGGCCTCGTTCCAGGCCAGGAGCAGTCGAGCCTGCGCCTCGATCGCCGCGCGCACGCCGGGCGACAGGACGATGCCGAGCGCGTCCAGCAGCGGGTCGAGGGCCGCCTGGAACGAGGCGGGCAGCGCCGGCAGCATGGACGGATCGGTCGGCAGCGGCGCCCGGGATGCCGACGGGAGCGGCTGCCGGCCCATCGACGCGCGCTCCTCGTGCGCTGCGGTCGATGCTCGGGCCGGTCGCCGCTCCCGACGACGAGAGTCGTTTCGCACCGGACCTTTCAGTCTTCCGCAGCCCGTCTGGTCTCCGGCCGGGTCACCCCGACCGCCTCGCGGGCCACGTTACCCTACTCGGTCGCCCGGCGCCGCCCTCTGCGGCGCCGCGCGGTGCAGGTCCCGTATGCTCGGCGTCCTGCAGCCGGCGGGTCAAGCGGCTTATCCACGAATCGGCCGCTCACCGCGCATGTCGTGGATAACCGTCACCCGGCGGGCCGGGCGCTGTGGACGTGCGCCCACGGCGCAGTGCCCGGGCAGTGCGCCGACCCGGGGGCGGACGCGCTCAGTCGGCCAGGGCGAGGACGCCGTCGACCGGCCGAAGCCGACGCAGGCGGAGCCCGGCCAGCGCGCGGCCGGCGGGCAGGAGCGACGGCGCCGGTCGGGCGGGCGCCAGGACGAGCTCGGGCGTCGCGGGCGCAGCGGCCACCTCGGGCGTCTGTGCCAGCCGCAGCCCCTCGGCAGCCAGGGCGCGTTGGAGGGCCTGCCGCACGAGCTCCGGCTCCACGCCGGGCCGGGCCGGCAGGGCGAGCACGAAGGTCGAGCCGCGGCCCAGTTCGGAGGCGACATCGAGATCGCCGCCCATGGCCCGCGCCAGCTCTCTGGCGATGGTCAGGCCGAGGCCGCTGCCGGTGATGCGCGTCACCCCGGCGGTGCGGTAGAAGCGCTCGAAGATGCGCGCTCGATCCTCGTGCTCCAAGCCGGGGCCGTCGTCACGCACGGTGAAGATGGCGGCCGGCCCGTCGAACGCGAGTTGGACCTCGACGCGGCCGCCGTCGGGCGTGAATTTGACGGCGTTCCCGGCAAGGTTGAGGAGGATCTGCTCCACCCGGCGGCGGTCGGCGAAGACGGTGCGCAACCGCGAGCCGAGGCTGGCAGCGAGGCGTGTGCCGCGCTGCAGGGCGATGGGCATGAGGCGGTCGAGCACGGTCTGGCCGGCTTCCGCGGCCGAGAAGGGCCCCGGCTCCATGTCGAGCCGGCCCGAATCGAGGCGGCTCATCTCGAGCAGGTCGCTGACGAGGCTCGAGAGCGTGCCGACCAGGTCGCGGCTGCGCCCCAGGAACTCGCGCCGGTCGGCCGGATCGGCCACCCGGCCCTCATCGATGAGGTCGAGATAGCCACCCAGGGAGGTGAGCGGCGTGCGCAGCTCGTGGACCACGGTGCTCACGAACCGGTCACGCTGCGCGTCGCGGGCGCGCAGTTCAGCGAGGTCGCGCTCGTCGAAGTAGTGCCGCGTGGCGGTGGCCAGGGCGGCGGCAGCGTGCCGCGCCATGGCCGGTGTCATGGCTGCCATGCCGGCCTCGGCACGGGCCCGGCTGGAGAAGACGAGCCCGAGCGTCGAGTGGCCGCCGGGCACCGATACCAGGCGCTGGTGGGGTCGTGCCGGGAAACGGCGAGCGGGGCTGCGCCCGTGGGCGCCGATGAGGGCCACTTCGGCTGGCGGCTGGGTGGCGCGCATGGCGCGCGGTCGCGGCGAGCCGGCGTCAAGCCAGGCGGCGAAGGCCTCGGCGGCCCCACGCTCGCTGGCGGCCGCGATCACGACGATGCGTCGATCTCCCCCACGCGAGCCCTCGGCTAGGACGGCACAGCGGGCCGCACCGACGCTCGAGGCGATGACGTCAAGCAGGCTGGCCAGGCGCTCCTCTGCCGGCCGGTCGGCGGCGAGGGCGTCGAGCGAGTGGGCCAGCAGGTTGGTCTCGGTCTGGAGGGCCCGGTCCGACGCGCGCCGCGGCGCGGCGCGGCGGTCCACCACGTGCGGCGGCGGCGTGACGCAGGGGATGTGCTGCGAATGGGCCAACTGGCTGGACCTCGTGACGTGGCTGGGTCGTTCCCGGGTGGCGGCGCGCTGACCCCTCTGGACCACCACGCACCGACCATCCTCTGCCCGACCCTCGCCGGGCGGTATGACCCGGAAGGGGGCCACATCCGGCGGCGGAAGTACCCCCGCGCCAGGGCGCGCCGTCCGGCGCGGCCGCGGCTGCCTGCTGGCGCCGACGGGCGTGCCGTCAGTCGGCGGGAGCGCGTACCCCGCGCACCGGGCGACCCAGCGTGCGGCGCACGACGTCCATGACCTCCTCGGTGTAGGCCGCGGCGTCGCCTGTCTCGACCGCCGTGCGCAGGCAGCCTGCCACGTGATCCTCCATGACCATGAGCGAGACGGACTCCACAGCCGCCCGCAGCGCCGCGGTCTGCTGCAGGATGTCGATGCAGTACTCGTCGCGCTCGATCATGCGCGCGATGCCCCGCACCTGGCCTTCGATGCGCGAGAGGCGGCGCAGAAGCTGGGCACGGTCCTTCGAGTAGCTATGGCGGAAGTCGTGCCGATCGTGATCGGGGCTGGCGGGCGACATCGTCTGGGGTCCCCTTCGGATACTGGGTGGGAGTATAGCACCGGCGGCACGGCGATCGGTGTCGACAGGCCGCTCGGGCCGGCGACCGGGTAGACTTGCGGTCGATGGATGGCGTCGACTGGCTCCGGACCCAGCTGGCCGCCTTCCGATGCGCCGCCTGCGGACGCGCCTACGGGGCCGCCCACATCCGCGTCCTGGCGCAGCGTGACGAGCTCTTCTTCGTCGACCTGGCCTGCCCGGAGTGTCGCAGCGCAGCCGTCGCCATCGTCAGCGTGGAGCTCGAGGGCGAGGAGGCGCAGCTGGAGGTCGGCGAGCTCGCCGAGGCGGCCGGCTTCGCCGAGTCCCCGCCCGTGAGCGCCGACGACGTGCTCGAGATGCATGCCTTCCTGCGCCGCTTCGACGGCGACTTCCGGCGTCTCTTCGGCCCGCAGGGGCCGGCGGACGACCGGCGCCACGCGTGAGCGGGCGGCCGTTCGCCCACGCCAGCGAGGCCGAGTTGGCGCGCATCCTCGACTACTACCAGGTCGCCTGGGAATACGAGCCGCGCACCTTCCCCATCCTGTGGAACCTCGAGGGCAAGGTGGTCGAGTCCTTCTCGCCCGACTTCTACCTGCCTGAGCTCGACCTCTACGTCGAGCTGACCACACTCAAGCAGAGCCTGGTGCGCAAGAAGAACCGCAAGCTACGCCGCCTGCGCGAGCTCTATCCCGGCATCCGTATCAAGCTCTTCTATGCCAAGGACTTCAAGGCGCTGCTGCTCAAGTACGGGCGCATCGACCTGGAGGCCTCGCTGAGCGGACCCGAGGGCCAGGCAGGCACCGCCGACGAGTCGGAGCCGGATCGGCCCGACACGAGCCGCATCGGAGGCCCGGTCGAGCCCGAGCTGGTCGCGGCGACTGTGCTCCCGGTCGCGCACCGCCGGGCGCTGGGGCCCGCAGCCACGCGGCGCGAGCGCAGGCGCCGGGCGCTGCGCCGCGCCGCCCAGCTGAGTGCCGACTGAGATGCGCAGCATCGACCTGCAGGGCGACGTGGCCGAGGTACTCGTCTCCGCGGAGCGCATCCAGTCGAAGGTCGCCGAGCTGGGCGCGCTCATCAGCAGCGACTACGCCGACCGCTCGGTGACGCTGGTGAGCGTGCTCAAGGGCTCGCTGCCCTTCATGGCCGACCTGATGCGGGCCATCAGCATCCCCGTGCGCATCGATCTCATGGAGGTCAGCTCCTACGGGGGCACCGCCACGGAGACCTCCGGCCTGGTGCGCATCCTCAAGGACCTGAGCTCGTCGATCGAAGGCCTCGACGTGCTCATCGTGGAGGACATCATCGACACCGGGCTGACGCTCAACTATCTGCTCCGCTACCTGCGTGGCAAGAACCCGCGCACGCTGCGCATCTGCACCCTGCTCGACAAGCCGGCGCGCCGCCTGGTGGAGATCCCCATCGACTACAAGGGCTTCGAGATCCCCGACCGGTTCGTGGTCGGCTACGGCCTCGACTACGGCGAGCACTACCGGAACCTGCCTTTCATCGGCGTGCTCAAGCCCGAGGTCTATACCAGCTCGTGAACCGCCGCACGCTGGGCCGGGGCCGGTGGCTGGCCGGCATCGGTGCCGTGGTGGCGCTGGCCGGGTGCCTGCTGCCCTGGGGCCGCACCCTCGGCCTGGGCCTGCCGCCCGAGACGACCGGCGCCTTCGACGGCAGCGGCATCCTGGTCTTCCTGGCCGCCGTGGCCGTCCTGGCGCTGGTGGCGCTGCCCTACGCCGCGGGCGACCAACCCATCGGCATCGACCGGCCCATCAGCTTCGCCCTCGCCCTCGCCCTGGGCGCCGTCGGTCTCGTGTTCCGACTGGTCCAGCTCGTCCAGCTCGAGGTGGTCGGACTGCCCGACCGCTCGCCCGGCCTGTGGCTGGCAGGCGCGGGCCTGCTGGTCATGGCCTGGGGCGTGGCGGAGCTCTTCGGGGAGCGCGCGTCGGCCTGACGGTCAGGGCGCTGCCGATCATCAGTGCGTGCCGCCCGCGGGCGGGATGTCGGCGGCTCCCGGTCCTACCTCCAGGTACCAATATCTGACGGCACCGTCGGCCAGGGTGGCACGGAGCTCGTAGGTGCCTTCGGCGAATGGCCGCCCGTCGGGAGCCACCACGACCACGAATTCAGGACGGCGAGGATCGGGCCGCAGGAGCTCGCCGACCGGAGCTTCGACCGGTTCGAGCCGCACGAGCTTCAGTTCGCGAACCTCGCCGCCTGCCAGGTCGGTGCCCACCGCGAAGACACGTCGCACGCTCACTGGGAGGCAGGCAGCCAGGGGCGCCTCCGAGGGCACCGATGGTCGCGCCAGGCTCGCCTGCCAGATCTGCGCCGCGCTGCACCGTTCACGAGCGGCGGTGACGGCCCGGCTGATGAGCCCATCGGGCCCGTAGGTCAAGAGGTCCGTCCCGGGCTCGGCCGCAAGCAGCCCCGCGGGAGTGAACGTCCAGCCCGGACCGGAGGGTCCGACTCGGATCGGCGGCTGCCGTCCAGCCGAAGGATCCTCGGCGACATGGAGGGGCACCGCCAGCACGGCCGGCCGGCCGGCATCCTCGCTTAGCAGGTCGAGCCGATAGAGGCCCGGGGGCCAGCCGGCGATGTCGTCCTCGGCAAGGTGTCGGCGGAGGCCGACCACCTCGAATGTGTCGACTTGCCAGGGTAGCTCGAGCCGGACGAGCGGCAGGCGGAGCGGAGGCCGTCCGTCCGGGAAGCGCCAGAGGCGGATGTCTCGCAGGGGTACTCCGGCGGGTCGGTTGATGCCGAGGGCCACGAGCTGGTCGGCAGGCCCCAGCGGCACCGCGCCGGACGCCAGGTCCGCCAATGTCGAGGGGTGCTGCGGGACGATGGCGAGCGGGCCGCTGAACCCGAAGTGCACCACCCAGCCTGTCGGCCAGACTTCCCAGGCGGGGGCAGGCGGGAATCGACCAAGGAGGTTCGGCCGATAGTGCGGCCCGGGAGCGCGAGTCGGCGCGGCCGTCGTATCCGCCCTGACGGGCGTAGCCGGGGCGGGCGGCGCCGCCGGCGCGGGCTCGCCACCCCACGGCTTGAGCACGGCCAGGACCAGGAAGAGGCCTACCGCCGACGCCAGGAAGGTGCCCCAGGCGGTGCCGCCGGGACCCGGCGTCGGGACGCGCTGAAGGGAGGCCATGGGCCGGCTCGGGGTCAGTCCTCCCCCAGGTACGCCTTGCGCACGCCTTCGTCCTGCCGCAGCCGCTCGGCGCTGTCCACCAGGACGATCTCGCCCGTCTGCAAGATGTAGCCCCGCTTGGCGATGGCAAGCGCCATGAGCGCGTTCTGCTCTACAAGCAGGACGGTGGTGCCCTGTTCGTTGATGGTCTTGACGATCTCGAAGATCTGCTCGACGAGGATCGGTGCGAGCCCCATCGAGGGCTCGTCGAGGAGCAGCACCTTTGGTGCCGCCATGAGCGCTCGGCCGATGGCCAACATCTGCTGCTCACCCCCGGAAAGCGTGCCGGCACGCTGCGTGCGTCGCTCGCGCAGACGGGGAAAGAGCTCGTAGACGCGCTCGAAGTCTTGGGCGATCTCGGCCTTGTCGCGTCGCGCGAAGGCGCCCATCTCGAGGTTCTCGTGGACGGACATGCGGGCGAAGACACGGCGACCCTCCGGCGCCTGGCAGACACCGAGCTGAACGATCTTATGCGGCGGCACCCCGTCGATACGCTGACCGCGCAGCGTGACCGATCCTTCCAGCGGCCGCAGCAGCCCGGAGATGGTGCGCAGCGTGGTGGACTTGCCGGCCCCGTTCGCGCCGATCAGGGTGACGATCTCGCCCTCTTCGACCGAGAGGCTGATGCCCTTGAGGGCGTGGATGGCGCCGTAATAGGTGTGGACGTCCTGGAGCTCTAGCAGGGCCACCGATCAGGCCTCCGCCGCGCCGCGTCCGAGGTAGGCCTCGATCACCTTCGGGTCACGGCGCACCTCGTCGGGCGTGCCTTCGGCCAGGACTTCGCCATGGTCCAGCACGGTGACGCGCTCGCTGATACCCATGACGACGCGCATGTCGTGCTCGATGAGCAGGACCGTCAGGTCGAGCTCGGTCCGCAGTTGCCGGATGAAGGCGATCATGCCGCGCGTCTCGCCGGTGTTCATGCCTGCCGTGGGCTCGTCCAGCAGCAGCAGTTTGGGTCGGCTGGCGATGGCGCGTGCGATCTCCAGCCGGCGCTGGTCGCCGTACGGCAGGTGACGGGCCCAGGTGTCGGCATATCGCCGGAGGCCGACCAGGTCGAGCAGCGCCATCGCCTTTTCCTTGGCGTCTGCCTCCTCCGCCAGCATGCTTGGGGTGCGCAGCACGGCGTCCCACCAGTGGCTTCGCAGGTGGCTGTGCATACCGACCAGGACGTTGTCCAGGGCCGACATCGTGCTAAAGAGCCGGATGTTCTGGAAGGTGCGTCCGATGCCCAGGCGTGTCACCTCGTGGGGCGATCTCGAGCGTGCCCCCTTTCCCTTCTGCCAGACGATGGGCTGCCCGTCGAACGTGATCTCGCCCTGCGACGGTGTGTAGTAGCCGGTCATCATGTTGAAGAAGGTCGTCTTGCCGGCACCGTTGGGACCGATGATCGAGACGATGGAGCCGCGCGGGATGTCGAAGTCGACCGAGTTGACCGCGAGCAGACCGCCGAAGCGCTTGCTCACGTCGCGCGCACGCAGCAGCAGCCGGTCATCAGGCACCTGCCCGGTCAGCGGGACCGCGCGCGCGCCGTCGCTGGCTACGGTCATGACTGGTCCTCCGCCTCGCGTGACTCCTGCGACGGCGTCTCCTGGCCCGGCGCCTCGGCCTCGGCAGCCTCGGCCTCGAGCGCCTGCTCGGTAGCGGCGTCGGCAGCGGTCTGCTCGGCGACCGTGGCCAGGGCCGCCTGGTCGGCGATGACCGCGGCCGAGGCGATGGCCTGGTCGGGCGGCGCCTCGTGCAACTCCACCCGCCGCTGGGTACTCGGTATCAAGCCCTCCGGTCTGAAGCGCATCATGAACACGAGCACCAGGCCCAGGATGAGGAAGTTGAACTGGGCCGGGTTGATGCGGGCGAGCTCGGGGCTGTCCAGGGCGCGGCCGATGTCCCCGAAGCGCTGGCCGATCCAGGGCAGCAGCGTCTTGTCCACGTAGACGACGGTGATGGCCCCGAGGAGCACGCCCCAGATGTTGCCCATGCCGCCCAGGATGATCATGATCACCACCAGGATCGACGTCGAGAATTGGAAGAAGTCCGACGTCGTGGCGCCCTGGTAGGAGGCCTGCAGCGCGCCGCCGAAGCCAGCGAAGCTGGCGCCCAGGCCGAAGGCCAGCAGCTTCGTGCGGACCGTGTTGACGCCCATCATCTCCGCCGCGATCTCGTCCTCGCGGATGGCCATCCAGGCACGGCCCATGCGCGACCGCTCGAGGTTGCGGGCGATGACGATCGACATGAGCACGATGACCATGCCCAGGTAGACGGCGTTGAAGCCCGAGATAGCGCCGAAGCGGATGCCCAGGATCGTTGGGGGGTCGATGGGATTGATGCCCAGCGGGCCACCGGTCAGATTGGCGTTGACGAGCTTGATCGGTCCCAACGCAAAGTCGACGTTGATCAGGTTCTTGAAGATGATGGGCACGATCTCGCCGAAGCCGAGCGTCACGATGGCCAGGTAGTCTCCCCGCAGTCGCAGCGTGGGCGCACCCAGCAACGCGCCGAAGGTGGCAGCAACGATGGCCGCCAACCAGAGCACGATCCAGAACGGCAGATGGATGCCCGGAGATCCGGGCAGCACGTCGGGGTTGAGCACCAACGAGACGCCGTGCCAGTGCGGCGAGGCCAGGAAGGCGGCCGTATAGGCGCCCAGCGCGTAGAACGCGACGTAGCCGAGGTCGAGCAGCCCGGCGAAGCCGATGACGATGTTGAGGCCGATCGCCAGTGCGGCGAAGATGAGCATGAAGACCATGACCGTGTCGTCCGGCAGCGGCAGCGGCAGCGCCGACTGGCGCGGCAGGAAGACGTAGCGGTAGATGAACGGGTAGACCACCACGAGCGCGAGGAGGAGGGTCACCAGCGCAGTGCGCCGTGGCGCACGCCGGAAGGCCGCGGCGTACTCGTCGGGGATCTCGGCCAGGCCGCGCACGATGCCCCGCAGCCAGACGCCGAGGGCTCCCCCGCCGGCTGGCCGCGCGGCGCTCATGCGCGCTCCGCCAGCTGCTGGCCGAGCAGGCCGGTGGGGCGGAAGACGAGGATGGCGATGAGGATGCCGAAGACGATGGCGTTGGTCCACTGAGCCGACAGGTAACGATCACTGAAGGCGTTGATCAGCCCCAGCACCATCGCTCCGAGAACGGCTCCCTGGAGGTTGCCGATGCCGCCCAGGACAGCCGAGGTGAAGGCATTGAGTCCGAAGCGGAAGCCCAAGTTCCAGACGGTCGTGTTGTTGAAGAGGATCTGCACCACCCCGGCGGCGCCCGCCAGCCCGCCGGCGATGAGGAAGGTGATGGCGATGGTGCGGTTGACGTCGATGCCCATCAGCCCGGCCGTGTCGGCATCCTGTGCCGTTGCCCGCATGGCCTTGCCCTGGCGCGTGGAGGTCACGAACCAGGTCAGCACCGCCAGCAGCGGCAGCGTCACAGCCGCCACGAAGAGCTGCTTGTAGGTGATGCTGACGTTCGTGTCGAGCCCGAGCAGGGCGCTCAGCACGTTGACATTCGGGATGACATCCTCGTAGCCCTTGTTGGCCGGTCCCGCCACCAGCAGGGCCACGTTCTGCAGCACGAAGCTCATGCCGATGGCCGAGATGAGGGGTGCCAGGCGTGGTGCGTGTCGCAGCGGCCGGTAGGCGAAGCGCTCGATGAAGACGTTCAGGCCTGCCGTGGCGACCATCGTCAGCGCGATGACCAGCAGGATGAGCGCGGCGGCGACGAGGATGGGCATCCCCGAGTGCACGCCAAGGATGGCGAGCAGCCCGAGGGCCAGCATCGAGCCGAGCATGAAGACTTCGCCATGCGCGAAGTTGATCAGCTCGATGATGCCGTAGACGAGGGTGTAGCCGAGGGCGACGAGCGCGTAGATCAACCCGTTCGAGAGGCCGATGATGATCGTCTGGATGATCTGCTCGTCCATCGCTCGAGGTCAGCTTCTCCGAGAGGGGCGGACGGGTAAAAGAGAAAGCGATGGGGGCGGTCACCCGCCCCCATCGCTGTCATCGATATGGCCTCAGGGGGCCGAGAGGACCTCCTTGAAGGCGGGCGGCCAGGATGTCTCCACCTGGTAGCCGGTCAAGGCGATGTTGGTCGTGTCGCCGTTGTCGTCGAAGCCCATCGGTCCGATGACCGTGTCGAGCCCTTCGGTGGCGAAGACGGCCTTCAGGACCTCCCAGCGGTCATTGGTGCCGGCCCGGGTGAGCGCATCCAGGGCGACGGCCGCAGCCGCATTGCCATAGGCCGTGTAGGTGGCCGGGCTATTGCCCGCGTGCGACGCCTTGTACTCATCGAACCAGGTCTTACCGGCGCCGGTCAGCTGATCGGGTCCGACGCCGCCGAAGGTCAGGTAGGTGCTGTTGCCGGCCGTTCCTGCCCCCTCGTACCACGACTTCTCGAAGACGCCGTCGCCGGACATGATCTTGAAGTCGGCGCCCAGGACGGCGCGCAGGTCCTTCCAGAGCTTGCCAGTGTTCTGGCCGGTGATGGAGCCGACGTAGACGAGGTCGGCGCCGGCGGTCTTGATCTTCTGGGCCAGGGCGGTGTAGTCGGTGGCCTTGGCGTCGAAACCCTCCGACCCGCCCCCGGCGGAGAGGACCTGCAGGCCGATCCTGCCGGCGTGGAGCGCGAAGGCGCGCGCCAGGCCCTTGCCGTAGACCTGCGTATCGTCAAGCACGTAGACCTTGGTGGCGCCGAGCCGCTTGGCCCACTCCGCACCCGCGGCGCCCTGCTTGTCGTCGGTGGTGATGACGCGGGTGTAGTTACGGTAGCCACCCGGGTAGTACTTGTCCGGCTCGCCGGGCTCGGTCACGCCCTCCACGGCCTTGGTCAGGCCGGGATAGGTGTTGGCCGGGCTGATCATCACCAGGCAGGCGGCGTTCAGGATGGGGATGGTCAGCTTCGCCGCGCCGGAGTTGTAGTGGCCGATGAAGACCATCGCGTCGGCGTCAGCGGCCGCCCTGTTGGCATTGGCCTGCGCGACCGCGCCGTCCCAGTCGCCGCCCTGTGCGGCGGACGAGTCGTCGAGGTCGAAGTACTTGATCGTGAAGCCGCCGATGGTCTTGCCCTCGAGCGTGTCCCGGATCTGCTCGACGAGCGTGTTCGTCTGCTCCGTGTTGGTGCCCTGGCGCGGCAGGCTGGAGTAGACGTGGATCTCGTTGCTGCTGCTGCCCTTCTTGTTCTTGCAGGCTTCCGGTTGGGTCGTCCCCCCGCCGGCGGTGGGCGACGCGCCGGGCGACCCCGGCGAGGTGCCCGGCGACGTGCCGGGTCCCGTGGTCGTGCAGGCGCTGGCGACGAGCATCGCCGCGAAGGCGATGGCGCCGAGCTTCCTCAGCTTCATCTGCTGTGATCTCCTCCTTGCTCCCATTCCCCACGGTCCG
>DASSPM010000009.1:0-17713 GCA_035699625.1 Candidatus Limnocylindrales bacterium
GCGCGACGACCCGTTGGAGGCCCTGCGTGTCGCCCGTGACGGCTGGAAGCGGGTGCTCGAGACCGAGGACTGGCTGCAGGCTGCCGTGGCCGCGAGCACGACGCTCGAGGCCTGCTCAGCGGCCGTCGAGCATGCTCGGGGCCATCGGGACTTCGCCGGCGTGGCCGACGCCACGGGCCTGGCGCGTGAGGTGCTACCGGAGGCGGAGCGCCGCGTGGCGGCCAGCGAAGTCCCCGCGCGGCTGGGTGCCCGGCGAGAAGCGGAGCTCCACCTGGGCATGGCGCGCGGCCACATGGCGCGCATCCGCGGCCGCCGCGACCCACGCACCTGGGCTCGCCTGGCGGAGGCATGGAACGCGGCGCCCGTGCCCTACCTGGCGGCCAAGTGCCGCTGGTGGCAGGCGGCTGACGCGCTCCACCTGCGCGAGAAGCGGGGCGGCGCGCGTGACGCGCTCCTCGAGGCGTGGCGGATCGCCTCGGCACTGCCGGCGCGGCCACTGCTGCGGGAGCTGGAACGGCTGGCGCGCCGCGCCCGCATCGCCCTGCCAGGCGAGCCCGTGGCGGTCATGGAGGACAGGGCGCGACCGGCGGCGGCCGGAGGGCCGGCGGCGGGAGTGCCGGGGGCGGGAATGCTGGCGGTGGGTCTGCGGGCGGCAGGTGTGCCAAGTGCGGCGGCCGGATCACGCTCCACGGCTGCCTTCGCTGACCCGGGCGAGGAGGGCTACCAGGAGGTGGCCACGGACGGCGTGCCGGTCTTCGATCCGGACCTGCTGCCGGGTCGTGCCGCGCCGTCACGCAGCCCGGAGGAGACCCTCGCGGCGATCGTCGGCGCCGGCGCAGGCGCGGGCGCGGTGGGCGGCGAGGCGCCGATCTCGCCGGCGGCCATCGTCGACCACGTCCTCCAGCAGCACGCCGCAGCCGTGGCCGACCCATTCGGCCTCAGCCCGCGCGAGAGCGAGGTGCTGGCCATCCTGGCCGAGGGGCGGACCAACCGCGAGATCGCCGAGCGACTCTTCATCAGCGACCGCACCGTGGCCGTGCACGTGCGCAACATCCTGGCCAAGCTGGGCGTGTCCGGACGCGTCGAGGCCACCAGCGTGGCCATCCGGCTGGGCCTCGTCCCCGGCTTCAGCGACGGCCCGGCGGCACGCCTCTCGCGCTAACCGCGACGCCCCGTCCGCGACACACCTCCGGCACGTTTGCGAGAATCCGACCCATGAACCGATTCCCCACTTCCTTCTCGTTCGCCCTGGTGGTGGCCACCGCGCTGCTGGCCGCCGCATGTGTCTCGAGCACCGGCTCGAGCTGGACCTTCCAGCCCGCGGCGCCCACCAGCCCGGCGGCCGGCGGCTCGCCGGGCGCATCGCCGGGCGCATCGCCGGGCGGCTCGCCAGCAGCCTCGCCGGGCGGGTCCCCGGGAAGCTCGCCGAGCGGCAACAGCATCGAGCTCACCCTGACGGCCGACCTGCAGATCCAGCGCGACGGCCAGAAGGTGGCCGAGATCGCCGTCAAGAAGGGCCAGACCTACACCTTCAGGGTCACCAACACGGCCGGTTACGCGCACAACTTCTGGATCGGCACCGAGGAGCAGCTCAAGGCCAACGCGACGGACCAGATGACGGGCCTGCCGGACTTCCCCTCGGGCACGCAGGAGTTCGACTACACCTTCGACTCGGCCGGGCCACTCGCCTTCGGCTGCACCATCGCGGGCCACCTGCAGTCGATGTACGGCACGTTCAAGATCGAGCCCTGAGCGTGGAGCCCTGACGCCGCGCTGCGCGGTCGGCTCCGGACCTGGCGCCTGGCCTGAAGGTGAAGGTCGCGTAGTGGCCGCGTGAAAGTCGACGTGGACATCGGGGACGGCCACCCGGCGCGGATCGGTGCCCTCGCGCGGGCCGCCGAGACCCTCGGCTTCGACGCCGGCTGGGTGACCGAGACGCGCCGCGAGCCCTTCGTGGCCGCAGCCTTAGCGCTGGCCGCGACGCACCGTCTGCAGGTGGGTACCGGCGTGGCCATCGCCTTCGCCCGCAGCCCGCTGGTCATCGCCAGCGCCGCCTTCGACCTGGCCGCGCTCTCGGGTGGCCGCTTCCTGCTCGGCCTGGGCAGCCAGGTGCGCGGTCACGTCGTGCGCCGTTTCGGGATGCCCTGGTCGGCCCCCGCACCCCGCCTGGGCGAGTGGATCGGCGCCATCCGGGCCGCCTGGGCGAACTGGCAGGAGGGCGCGCCCTTCGTCTTCCGCTCGGAGCACCTGGACCTGTCGCTGATGCCCGACTTCTTCCGCCCACCACCGCTCGAGTTCGATGCTCCCGCGGGGCGCCCGCGCATCGAGCTCGCCATCGCCGGGGTCGGGCCGCACATGGCGCGCCTCGCCGGGCGCGCCGCGGACGGCTTGCACGTCCACCCCTTCCACACCGCGCGCTACCTGGACGAGGTGATCGAGCCCGCGCTGGCGGCCGGTGAGGCCGAGCGCGACCCGACTCTGACGCTCCGCCGCTGCGAGCGCCTGCTGCCCGTCTTCGTCGTGCCGTCGGAGGACGTCGCAGCGCGCGAGGCGGTGCGCGGCCAGGTCGCCTTCTACGCCTCGACGCCCGCCTACCGGGCCGTGCTGCGGCTGCACGGTCGCGAGCGCGCCGGGGAGCGGCTGAGCCGCCTCGCGGCGACCGGGCGGTGGGCGGAGATGCCGGCGCTCATCGACGACGAGCTGCTCGCCGAGGTGGCCGTGGTGGCGCCGCTCGCGGCCCTGCCCGACGCCCTCGCGGCACGCGTCGGCGGCCACGCGCAGCGCGTGATGCCGCTGCTGCCGCTCGAGCTGGAGCCGGACGGCACGCCGAGCAACGGCCGCCGCTGGGAGGGGTTGATCGCGGCGCTCCGTTCGGCCTAGGGGGAGGCAGGGCCCGCGCGGGATCGAGGTCCCGCGGCCCGGGCGGCGTCCTCGACAGACAAACGACCGCGTCGCCAGAGCTCGGTCCGCAGCTCCTCCAGTCGCTCGAGCGCCGCGTGCGCCCCGGCCTCGATCAGCGCGGCCGCCGTGGCCGAGCCGCTGCTGACACCGACCGCGACCATGCCGGCGGCGCGTGCGGCGGCCATGTCCCAGGTCGAGTCGCCCACGTACCAGCAGCGCTCCGCCGGCACCGAGAGGCGCTCCGCGGCCAGCAGTAGCAGGTCTGGCGCCGGCTTGGCCTGCGCTACGTGGCTGCCGTCGATGATCATCGGCCGATCGGGTAGCCCGAGCGCCTCCACGGAGCGCATCACCTGTTCGGCCCGGCTGGAGGTGGCGATGGCCCAGCGCAGGCTGCTGTCGGAGAGGGCCGCGAGCAGTGCCGGCGCGTCGCGATGCGGCCGCGGGTCGCGGTTGCGGCGGTCGTAGTGCTCGCCCGCGCGCCTGTCGATGCGCTCCGCTTCGGCGTCGTCCAGGCGACGTCCCGAGCGGGCCGCGACGTCGCGCGCGAGGCGCCGGCCGTCGGCCCCGATGAGGGGCGCGACGAGCTCGGGCGAGGCGGGGAGGGACTCCTCGCGGAACGTGTCGAGCCAGCCCTCGATGCGCGCCTCGACGGTGTCCACCAGGGTGCCGTCCAGGTCGAAGAGGATGACGCCCGGCTCGGGCAGGTGGGCCAGTCCATCGGTCGGCTTGCCGGGAAGGGCGGGTCCGTCTGGCATCGGCGCGAAGCCTAGTCGGCCCGGGTCGGCGTCGCAGGCGTGTGGCGCGCCCGGACCGGCCCGTGCCTCAGGCGTGTGGCGCGGCGCCGAAGCCGACCATCACGAGGCTGGTCGAGAGGACGACCAGGGCGATGCTGAAGGCGGCCCAGCTCCAGGCGTCTCGGGCCGGCCGGCCGGGAGCCCCGGCCCCGGGCGACACGGCCGCGCGCAGGCAGACCAGGAGCAGCGCCACCTCGAAGGCCGTCGCCAGCAGGTCGGGTAGACCGACCGGCTCGGGCGTCCATGGCTCCGGCGCGATGGGCAGCCCGGTCGTCCGGCTGGCCAGCCAGGTCGCGGCGATGATGGCGTTGCCTGCGGCGCCCGCGAGGTAGAGGCGGCGCCCTGGGCGGAGCAGCACGGCCGCGGCCCACAGGGCCTGCGCCCAGCCGGCCGTGATGAAGAAGAGCGCGAATGGCAGCCATTCGGCCAGGTGCGCCTCGACCACGCTGAAGTGGATCACGGCCGCGCCCAGCGAGAGGGACGCAGCGACCCAGGGCAACACACGCGCCGGCGCGACGCGCGTGGTCGGGTCGAGCAGACCGAGCCGAGCCGCGAGGTCGACGCCGGCCACGCCGAGGGCGGCGGCCACGACGAAGACGATCGCGCCCGCGCCGAAGAGTTCATGGAGTTCCGCCATCTCGGATCATTATCCGTGGCACGTGCGCGCCCGGTTCTCGGCGACACCCGGCTCGCGCCGGTCCTGTCGTCAGCTGCCGGCCGCGGCCAGCTCCGCACGCAGCTCGTCGGGCGTGGCGACGGGGCGCCGACAGGCGAAGTCGCGACAGACGTATGCCGCCGGCCGGCCATCGAGATCCGGCCGGTCGCGCAGCAACGGCACAGCGGCGTTGGCCGAGCCGTCGCCCGCGGCGAGCACGAGATGCGGACGCCAGCGCTCCCCCACGACTGCCAGAAGGGCGTCCGTGGCCGTCTCACCGGGCGTGCCCACGATGGCCACCTCGGTGATGGTGGAAGTGGCGAGCTCGAGCGCAGCGAGCCACTGCCCGAACGCCGTCGGGTAGCGGCCCAGCACGGGCAGCACGCCGCGCAGCGCCTCCTCGGCCGCGGCCCGGTAGCGGCCTTCGCCGCTGAGCGCCGCCAGGCGCAGCAGGCCGGTCGCGGCCATCGCCCCGCCCGAGGGGAGGGCGTTGTCCTGCAGGCCCTTGGGGCGCGTGATGAGCTGCTCGTGATCGTCGCCCGTGTCGAAGAAGCCGCCGGCCGGGTCGGCGAAGCGTCCCAGGACGACGTCGAGCAGCTCGCGCGCCGCCTCGAACCAGCGCCCCTCGAAGGTGGCCTCGTAGAGCGAGATCAGGCCTTCGGCCAGGAAGGCGTGATCCTCGAGCACGCCCAGGTGCTGCGCCCGACCGTCCTTCCACGAACGCAGCAGTCGCCCGTCCGCGTCGCGCAGGTGCGCCAGCACGAAGCCAGCCGCCCGCTCGGCCGCGTCCCGGTAGTCCGCCCGCCCGAGGGCGCGCGAGGCCTCCGCGACGGGCGCCAGCATCAGCCCGTTCCAGGCCGCCAGGACCTTGTCGTCCCGCGCCGGCTGCGGCCGCTGGCTGCGGGCGTCGAGGAGCCGCGCCCGCGCCTCGGCCAGCCGTGTCGCGACCTCAGCCACTGCGAGGCCGTGGCGGCCAGCCAGGGTGGCGTCGTCCACGACGCGCGAGAGGATGGTGACGCCCTCCCAGTTGCCCGCCTCGGTCACGCCGTAGGCATCGGCGAAGAGGCGGGTGTGCTCGCCCAGCAGCGCCGCGACCTCGGAGGCTCGCCAGATGTAGGTGGCTCCCTCTCTGCCCTCGGTGTCGGCGTCCTGGCTGGTGGCGAAGCCGCCGCCCTCCACCGTCATCTCGCGCAGGACGTAGTCGAGCGTCTCCTCGACCACCTCGCGGTAGCGCGGCTCGGCCGTCACCTGCCAGGCATGCAGGTAGACGCGCGCCAGCTGGGCGTTGTCGTAGAGCATCTTCTCGAAGTGCGGCACGAGCCAGTGCTCGTCGGTGGCGTAACGCGCGAAGCCGCCGCCCAGGTGGTCATAGATGCCGCCGGCGGCCATGGCGTCGAGCGTCCGGCGAGCCATGGCCAGCGGCCGGCCGTCGCCGCTGCGCAGGTGCAGCCGGAGGAGCAGCTCGACGATCATCGGGGCGGGGAACTTGGGCGCACCTCCCCAGCCGCCGTTGCGTGCGTCGAAGGTGCGCTCCAGGCCGATCATGGCCTGGTCGAGTGCGCGCGCGTCGAGCGGCGGAGGGCCGGCTGCCGGCCGGACGAGGGGCCGTCCGTCCGGGCCGACCAGGCCGCCCGGCGCGGCGCTCGCCGGCGCCTGCCGTTCGGGTGCCACGGCCGACGCGCGGTTGGCGACGTCGATGGCCTCCACCAGCTGCGCCGCCGCGGTCTCGACGCCGGCGCGGTCCTCGCGCCAGGCACGCAGGACGCCTTCCAGCACGTCGCGGAAGGCGGGCATGCCGTGCACGGCTCGGTTCGGGAAGTAGGTGCCGCCGTAGAAGGGCCGCCCGTCGGGGGTGAGGAAGACGCTCATCGGCCAGCCGCCCTGGCCGGTCATCGCCTGCACGGCATCCATGTAGATGGCGTCCAGCTCGGGGCGCTCCTCACGGTCCACCTTGATGGACACGAAGTGCTCGTTGAGGAAGGCCGCCGTGGCCGCGTCCTCGAACGACTCTCGCTCCATGACGTGGCACCAGTGGCAGGCGGCGTAGCCGATGGACAGGAAGATCGGCCGCTCCTCGGCCTTCGCCCTGGCCAGCGCTTGTGGTCCCCATGGGAACCAGTCGACCGGGTTGTGCGCGTGCTGGAGGAGATAGGGGCTGGTCTCGTGCGAGAGGCGGTTCGGCATCGACCGATGGTACGCGCCTCCGCCGAGGTAGACGGCGGCCCCGCCGGCCGCGCCCGCCGGCCGCCGGCCGCCGGCCGAGGGTGCGACGCCCGAGCGTGTCGGGCGGTGCACCATCCGGATCGCGATCGGTTGGCCCGCCGCTACCACGCGTTCCTGCAGGCTCCATAGGCCGACGGCTGGCCCTCGGGCCGTGGCACGATGCGGCCATGGACCGCCCTTCGACCCGGCCCCTGCTGGACAAGCTGGGCGTGACGCCCGACGCAAGGGTGGCCCTCGTGGGCCACATCGAGCCTGCCTTCCAGGAGCCGTTGGCGACCCGCACCCTGCGGGACGTGGAGGTCATTGCGGCTGCCCTCGCCGCGGGCCTCTTGGACAACAAGGTGGTGGTTTTCTCAGAGACCACACGGCGCTCCGCCTGGTCATCCCCCGAGCCCTGCGTGCTGACCCAGCGCGCCGGATTCGACCCTCATTCTCAGCTCCAACACATGAGCCTGCGCAAGGGAAGCGCCGAGCCCCTCGCGGGGGCCGTGAACGCCCGCAGGCGTCGGTGCGCCACGCCCGCACACGTCGGTGCGCCGCGCCCGCACGCTGGAGGCCTGCGCGTGGGGCGACTCGGATCCGCCGGCGGGTGGCCCCGTCGTCGGCCTGTCGGGGTTCAAGACGCGAAGCTGAGAACCTCGGTCGAATCGGGACCGGCTGCGGCGCCTGAGCGCCCTCGCCGCGGAGGGTCCGCGCTACCGCGGCGTCGCGCAGCGAGCGAGCTCGCCCCACCGTCCTGCGACCTTGACACCACGCCGGGTGGTAGGTAGTGTCGCGCGTGCGGGGGAAGCACGGAGGGAAGGCGTGTCCGACGGTGGCGATCCCCGCCTCATCGCGCAGCTGACCAGCCTCGGGCTCACCAGCTACGAGGCCAAGGCCTACCTGGCGCTGATCCGGCGCGACTCGTACACGGCGGCGCAGGTGGCACGCCAGGCGGCCCTGCCGCGGCAGCGCATCTACGACGTGCTCGGCAGCCTGGTCGAGAAGGGCCTGGCCACGTCACGGCCGGGCAGCGTCGTGAAGTACGCGGCAACCTCGCCCGAGCTGGCCATCGAGCGGCTGCTCAACGCACGCCGCCAGGCGCTCAACGATCTCGAGCAGGCCTCGCGCCAGATGATCGAACAACTGACGCCCGACTTCGAGGCCGGCCAGGCGCACACCGACCCGCTCGAGTACATCGAGGTGCTGCGCGACCGCGGCGCCATCAACGAGCGCTTCGACGAGCTCCAGGCGGCCATCAAGCGCGAGATCCTGGTCTTCACCAAGCCGCCCTACGCCACGCCGCCACAGGAGAACGTCGAGGGCCTGCAGGTGACGCGCACGCACACCGCGCGCAGCGTCTACGAGTTCTCCATCTTCGATGACCCGGCCACCATCGAAGGCGTGCGGCGCTTCCTCGAGGCCGGCGAGGAGGCCCGCTTCGTGGAGTCGTTGCCGCTGAAGCTCGTCATCATCGACGAGTCCATCGTCATGTTCGGCATGGAGGATCCCGTCGCGGGCTCCTCGGATCTGACCATCGTGGTCGTCGAGCATCCCTCGCTCGCGCGCATCCTGAAGGTGGCCTTCGAGACGGTCTGGTCCTCCGGGCTCACCTTCGAGCAGGCCTACGACCGGCTGGTGACCCGCAAGGTCGCCAGCGCCTGACCGCCGCGAGGCGGGTCCGACCTCCGCGTCGCAGCGTTCTCGGCGCAGCCCAGTCCGACCATCGAACGGAGATGACGGTGTCTTTCCGACGCAGCCGGCGTGCAGGGGTGGTGCTCTTGGCGATCACGCTGGCGCTCTCGTGGCTGGGAGTCATCCCCGTCGCTCCGGGCGCCGGAACGCTCGGCCCGCGCGCCGGAACGCTCGGCCCGGCTGTCGCCGCGGCAGCGCCGGCCGACGCGGCCTCCAAGCTGCGTGGCGACCTGGCCCGCATGGTCGCCGGCGAGATCGCCCAGGACGCGCGCATCGGACGCCTGGTGGCCGGCCACCGACCTGGCGAGCTGGCCTACCTGGCACTCCTCTCGCTGCCCAACGACGCCGCGCGCCAGGCGGAACTGAGCGCGCTGGGTGCGCGCGTGCTGCGCGCGTACCGATCGCTCGACGTGGTCGCGCTGGCCTCGAGCCCGGCGGACACGCTGCGGGTGGCCGCGTTGCCCTGGGTGACACGCCTGGCGCCGGTCGAGCTGGTCTTCGCCGCCTACCACGGCGTGCCGGGCACGGACGAGACGCGCGGCACGCCCGCCGACGTCGGCGCGCCCGACTGGTGGGCCCGCGGCGTGACCGGCCGGGGTGTGCGCATCGCCGTGCTCGACACCGGTCTCGACCCGCTGCACCCCGATCTCGACGAGCTCGACTGGCGGCGCTGGTCGGCTTTGCCGGGGACGCCCAAAGTGGTCGACGCGCGCGACTTCGTGGCCGGCGGCTGCCGCCCGCTGGGGACCCAGGACGGGCACGGTCACGGCACGCACGTGGCCGGCATCGCCACGGGCACGGCAGAAGGCGGCCCCACGACCGGCGACGATGGCCGCTACCCGGGCATCGCGCCCGAGGCCGAGCTGGCCGTGGCCAAGGTCCTCACCGATGCCGGTGCGGGCATCAACAGCGACCTCATCGCGGCGCTCGAGTGGGCCACCCTGCCCGAGGATCGCGAGCACTGCTCCATCGGCGCCGACATCGTCAACCTGAGTCTCGGTTCGGAAGCCCGCCCGGGCAGGCTGAACTCCGGCAGCGACATCGACTTCGTGAGTCTTTTCGTCGATCGCCTGACGGTCCGGACGGGGGCGGCCATCGTGGCCGCCGCCGGCAACAGCGGGCCCTACATCGGCTCGGCGCTCGAGGCGCCGGGCTCGGCGGCGCAGGCCATCAGCGTCGCGGCGGCGGCCAAGGACTGGGACGTCAACCACGACGACACCGCCTCGGGCGAGACCTGCGCCGGCTGGCGCCACCGCCCCGCGCCCGGCCTCCAGGACAACGACTGCAGCGCCGGTTTCGACGCTGCACATCCGCCGCAGCCGCCTTCGATCGCCTCGTTCTCCTCGCGCGGGCCGTCGGGCGGCCTGTGGCTGCGCCCCGACATCGCCGCGCCGGGCTACATGATCGTCTCGGCGCAGTCCTCGACGGGTGTGGCCATCGCCCAGAACGACGTCAACCGCCACACCAAGCCCGACCCGCTCTACGCCACCGCCAGCGGCACCTCGATGGCCGCGCCTGCCGCGAGCGGCGCGCTGGCACTCGCGCTGCAGGCCTATCGCGACGCACACGGGGCCGACCCGACCGGCGCGTCGGGCCTGGACGGATTGCGCGCCCGCGCCTCCACGCTGCTCCGGGCGGCGGCCATGAACACCGCCGCGAGCGACCTCTTCGAGTCGCGCTGGCTGCTCACCACCGATGCCGCCACGCGCATCGAGTGTCCCGAGACGCTCGACCCGCTCCTGCTCACCTTCTGCCGGGTCGGCAAGCTCTTCCTCGACACGGTCGCCGAGCAGGCCGGCACCTTCACCGCCTACGAGGCGCGCAACCGGCTCGCCGACCCGTATGTCGGGCCGCTCGCCGAGGGCGCCGGCAAGCTGCACGTGACGCGTACCGTGGCGGCCCTCCGTGACGGCCTCGTCATCTACAGCGCCGCCGCGTCGGGCGCCGCGCCCGGCACCGGCCCGCGCGAGTTCCAGGGCAGCTGGCAGATGGGCCCGGTCGGGGCTGGGGAGTCGCTCACGCAGCGCTTCGTGCTCCACGCGGCGCCGGGCAGCGGTCCGCTGACCGTGCGCTTCGGGTTCGAGCCCGGCCAGCCGTCCGACGGCTCGCGGGCCATCCCGACCGGCGGCAGCGGCGGTTGGAGCGTGACCCTGCCGGGCGAGACGAGCGTCCCGTCGGGCGGCGACGTGGTGGTCTCCTTCTCGGCGCAGGTACCCGCCGACGCCGCACCCGGCACCTACACCGGACGCGTCGTGGCCGCGGTCGATGGGGCGCCGGAGGGGGCGCGGGTGCTGGCGCTGCCGGTCTTCGCGGCAGTCGCGCTGCAGGATGCCGACCAGTCGGCGGGCGCCTCCGGGCCGCAGGCGCGCTACGCGTCGGCGGCCGACGTCTTCGCCAAGGACGACACCACCTGGCCCTCGCTCGCCGGCGCCGCCCTGGGCGCGGCGGCCGACTGGCTCGTCCACCCGGTCGATCTGGCCGACGGCCTCAGCAGCGCCACCCTCCGGGCCTGGGACTCCGACGGCGGCGACGACGAGACTTACGACATCTATGTCTACGACGCGAACCTCGACCTGATCGCCGGCACGCACCCCTTCGGCGCGGACGGCACGACGGACGTGGCGCGCAACTCGACGCGGGAGGGGACGACCGAGGCGGTACCGGCCGAAGTGGTGCTGCGCACGCCGGCAGCCGGCCGCTACTTCGTGGCCATCAATCGCGCCCGCATCAACCGGGGGCCGTTCGATCCGCTGGGCGACTTCGGCTCGTACGAGCTCACGCTCGACGAGGTGCGCAGCGTGCCCACCACGCCGGCTGCCTCGACGCTCGCCTACGCGGGCGACCACGTGGTGCAGCGGGGCGCCTCGGCGCGCCTGGCGGCCCGCCTCACCGACGCGTCGGGCTTGCCCATCGCCGGGCGGCGCGTCGAGTTCACGCTGGACGGTGGCGGCGCACCCTGCGCCGGCGGTACCTGCTCGGCATCGACGGATGCGCGCGGCCTGGCCCAACTGTCGACCGAGCCGATCACCCTGGCAGCGGGCGTGCACGAGGTGCACGTGCGATTCGCCGGCGACGCGTTCTGGGCGCCCAGCGGGGACGATGCCTTCCTGCTGGTCGTCGGCACCGGGCTACCACCCGTGGGCAGCGGCGGGCGCGTTTCCGGCGGCGGCTGGTCCGCGGCGGAGGCGTCGTCAGGGGCGGGTGGCTCGCCGGCCTCGGACGCCGCGGCCCGCATCCACTTCGCGCTTCATGCCGACTCGCCGACGGGTGCCGCGCCTTCCGGCGACATGCGCTGGCGTGACCGCGCGGCGGGCGTCGAGCTGACCCTCGTCGCGTGGGCCGGCATGAGCGTCAGCGACGGTACGGCGACGCTCGTCGGATCGGCTCGCACGGCCTCCGGCCAGCTCGTCGAGGTGCGCCTGACGCTGCTGGACCGGGGCGAGCCCGGCCATGCCGATGCCATCTCCCTGGCCATCGCCGGGAGTGGTTACGAGCGCGGCGGCACGCTGGGCGGCGGCAACCTGCAGGTGGACACCGCCGACTGACCGTGGCGCGCCGGCGGGCGCGCCGGATGATCTCGGGGCGGGTCAGCGCTTGCGCTTCTCGTCGGCGTCGTGGCGGAGACGCGCCTTGCGGGCGGCCTCCTCGGCCTCGCGCGAGCGATCGCGGGCGACGGTGCGCCCCAGCTCATAGGCCAGCAGCGAGTGACCCTCGGTGTCCTTCTCCTCGCTGCTGTCGCTCTCCGGCTCGAGCACGTCGCGGCGCACGGCCTCGTCGCGGGGAAGACGCTGGTCGGGCTTGATGCTCTCGTTCATGGCGGCTCACCTCGTCATCGCCGCGCGGAGCGCAGATGCCGCCGGCAGCCGTCAGCGTAACCCTTCGCGACGCCCCTTCCAAGCACCACCCGACAGCCCAAGTGTCGCCTGGCCGACAGCCCGACCGCGCGTGCCGCTGGATCTTGTAATGCTTCCGTAATCCCCGGCTATTGACACCCCCGCCAGTGGTGGAGTACCGTCCCGCACTACCACCGCCCGTGGTGTCATCCATTCACCGTAGCTCCGCGGCCGAAGTCGCCATCTCCGAAGCCATCAGGGAGGGCAGCCCCAGATGACCCGGTCCACCCCGTCGCGCGTCAGGCTCCTCGCGCTCACCGCGGTCCTCGCGCTCACCGGGGCGCTTGCCCCGGCATCGGTCAGCGCCCAGAGCGCGGCCAGCCAGCGCTACCTGGTCGTCTTCGGCGGCAGCTATGCGCTCGACGGCAGCTACGCACTCGGTGGCAACTACGCCCTCTACCACCAGTACGCGCTGGACATCGTGGGGGCCGCCGGCGGCAGTGTCGCCAACGACCTTTCGAAGCAGATCGGCGTGATGGTGGTCGAGTCGTCGAGCGCGTCGTTCTACGCCCTCATCTCCAGCTATGCCCTGGTCGAAGCCGTCGGCCGCGACTTCGGCGTCCAGGCCGTGCCCAGCGCAGCCGAAGCGGCCGGCTACGCCCTGACCGCGGAGCAGGCGGCCGCCGACGGCGGCTCCGAGCCGTCTGGCGATGCCCTCGAGTCCCAGCAGTGGGACATGCAGATGATCAGGACCGAACTGGCGCACGCCACGCAGGCGGGCTGGTCCAAGGTCGACGTGGGCGTCCTCGACACCGGCATCGACGGCCGGCACCCCGACTTCATCGGCCTCGACGGGAAATCCAACGTGGACTGCTCGCGCGGCCGCAACTCGATCGCCTTCCTGCCCAGCGGGCCCGGCGCCGGCACGCCCGATCCGTGCACCGACAACGGCTTCCACGGCACGCACGTGGCGGGCACCATCGGCGCTCGCGCCAACGGCGTGGGCATCGTCGGTGTGGCCCCCAACGTGACCCTCGTGCCGGTCAAGGTCTGCGACTCGAGCGGCATGTGCTACGCCAGCGGGGTCGTGGACGGCATCACCTACGCCGGCGACCAGAAGTTCGACGTCATCAACATGAGCTTCTTCGTCGACGACAACGAGTTCCAGCAGTCGACCGAGTTCAAGTGTGCCGACGACTCGACCCAGAGCGCCTTCCGCAAGGCGGTCGAGCGGGCCATCCAGTACGCCCGCAACCAGGGTGTCACGCCGGTCGCGGCGCTGGGCAACTCCGACGAGGACCTGGCGCACCCCGACGCCGGCAACCAGTGCGACGTCGTACCGGCCGAGACGCAGGGCGTCATCGGCACCGCGTCGCTCGGCTCGAGCAGCCAGAAGGCGAGCTACTCCAACTACGGCACGGGCGCCACGGACGTGACCGCTCCGGGCGGCTCCGGAACCACCGGCGACTGCCGCACCACCATCCTCTCGACCTTCCCAGGCGGCGCCTACGGCTGCATCCAGGGCACCTCGATGGCCTCGCCGCACGCGGCCGGAGTGGCGGCGCTCATCGTGAGCCAGTTCGGCAGCCTCGGTGCCGATGGCGACGTCAAGCTCTCGCCGACGAAGGTCGAGGACTACCTCCAGTCGACGACCGTCGACATCGGCCTGCGCGGCTACGACGAGTGCTTCGGCCACGGCCGCATCGATGCCGCCCGGGCGGTGGCCCACGACACGGCCGGAGCGTACGACGCCTCGGCCCCCTTCTGCCCGGAGTACGGCGAGTGATCGCCTAGCGCCGAGCTCCCGCCTCACCCGCCGCCTCCTCCTCCTCCTCCTGGTGCGCCGCATCGGTCAGGCCGGGTCTGCCCCCCGCCCCACGCGCGGGCCGGCCTGATCGGGCGCACCGGCCTCCACTCCGGGCGACCACGCGACTCCGCGAACCCCGCGTCACCCGCTCATCCCCAGCCCGCACCGGGACCCCCCAGGCCCGTCACAGAGGGAGAACCAGTCATGTCGTCCCTGCGCACCCGCGTCGCGGTCGCGGTCGTCGCCGCGCTGCTCCTCCCCGGCGCCGCGCTCGGTGCCATGCCCACGGTCACCATCACCAGCGTCGGCGGCCAGCCCGTCGTCGACGGCGAGGTGGCCAGACCGGTCAGCGGCAGCGTGGCTGTGGAGGGCACGGCCAGCCTGAACGGCGCGACGACGCAGCCGGTGGTCAAGCCGCTCGTGGCCGACGCGGGCGGCAGCCCCTTCATCGCCGCCGGCGGCACAGGCACCCTGTTGGGAGCTGGCTACGGCGGCAGCGAGCCGTACACCTTCGTCTGGTCGAGCCCCGTGGGCACCATCCAGGGCGCGGATGCGCCAACGGCGCAGCTCGACACCACGGGCGTGGCACCCGGCACCTACACCATCAGCCTGACCGTGACGGATGCGGCCGGCCGTAGTGCAAGCGACACGGTCAAAGCCCGCGTCTACGAGACCGAGAGCGCCGTCCTGCTCGACCAGACCAAGAGCGATACCACCCCGGGCACCTTCGCCGCCATGACCTCGGTGGAGTTCCCCTTCGTGGTGCCCGCGGGCACGCAGCAGATCGATGTCCGCCTCAGCTGGGGCATCCCCGCCAACGACTACGACATGCGCCTGCTCGACCCGCACGGCGTCGAGCGGGACGACAACGGCAATCCGGCGGGCGAGCCCGAGACCGGTGGCTATGCCAACCCCGAGCCGGGCACCTGGAAGCTGATGGCCGATCGCTGGGCCACCGTGGCCGACAGCGTGCGCGGCCAGGCCACCGGCCTGGTAGCCACGGGCGGCGACCCCCGCCCGGCGGTCGACGCAGGCGGTCCCTACCGCTTCAGCCTGACCGACAGCCAGGTGCTCACCGGCAGCGTCACGGGCGGCAGCACGCCACTCACCGTCGGCTGGGACACTGACATGGACGGCCGCATCGACGCCCCGGGCGCCACGGCCACGGTCCAGCTCGCCGCTGGCCGCCACCTGGTCACCCTGCGCGCCACCGACGCGGCCGGCTTCGAGCGCCTCGAGACGACCAGCGTGCTGGTCGCCGACGCCGCCCGCCTGGCGGCCGAGACGACGCCGGTCACGGTCATCGGCATCGCCGACTCCGGCATCAATCCGTACCACCTCGAGTTCTCGGCCGAGACCTATCCCGACCCCGACGTGCTGGCGCTGACCGAGAACTTCACGCGCCACCCATCGGAGTACATCCCGGGCTACCCGGCCGACTCGGAGGCCATCCAGCTCACCTTCGGCCAGGGTTATGCGCCGGCCGCCGATGCCGCCATCTGGGCCGGCGACCATTCGCGCATCAAGCTGAACAAGATGTACTGGTTCCCGGGCACCAAGATCATCGGCGCCTGGGACGCGGGCGACGTCAAGCCGCTCAACGCGGCCGCCGACAGCCATCCCATCCTGGACGACGACGGCCACGGCACGGGCTCCTCGTCCGTCTCCACCGGCAACCGCTACGGCTACTGCCCGAGCTGCCTGCTGATGTTCGTCGAGTCGCTCGACGAGACCGTCAACGCCAAGCTGCCCTGGGTGGACATCACCTCCAACAGCTTCGGCCCGGCGGCCGGCGCGCCGGTCGGCCTGGCCCTGCAGGTCCTGCTGCAGGATCCCGGTGAGCAAACGCGTGCCGCCGCAGAGCGCGGCCAGACCACACTCTTCGCCGCCGGCAACGGCCTGGGCAACGCCTTCGACGTGCCCCAGATGGCCTACGGCAACGAGACCACCGGCTCGGACTGGATCATCACGGTGGGCGCCATCCGGCGCGACAACCAGCGCGCCATCGTGGGTGACGCCATCCCCGTTCACATCTCGTCCTGGGGGGACGGCAACCTGCCCTCGGCCTGCCGCACCGGCACCGTCGGCCAATGCGCCTTCGGCGGCACCTCGGCCGCCTCGCCCTACACCGCGGGCGTCTTCGGCCACGTGCTGACCGAGGTGCGGCGCGCCATCGGCGACGGCCAGGCCGGGCAGAAGCCGGGCCAGGTCGTGGCCGAGGGCCTCGCCATCGCGGCCAGCGAGGCGCTGGCCGACGGCAAGCTGACCCGCGCGGAGCTGCGCGACGCCGTGCTGCGCACGGCCATCCCGCTCAACCAGCAGAACCGCTCGACGATGTTCCCCTACCCGCTCACGGCGCCCTACAGCGGCGACCCGAACGTCCTCTTCGAGGGCTACGGCGCGGCCACGCCCGAGAGCGCCAGACGCGCCATCGACGTCCTGCTGGGCCGGGCGCCGACGCCCGAGCGCCCCTTCGAAGATTCCTTCTTCGCGGTCGACCGGGTCATCCGCGACACCATCTACGGCGGCTTCGACCGCGACGGTGACGGCCAGCGCGACAGCCATGCCGTGGCCGGCCTGTCGATGACCTTCGAGCAACTCTCGTCCGTCCAGGGCACGCTCTACGCGCTGCGCACGGCGGCCGAGAAGAGCGGCGCCATGGACGCCTACGCGCTGCAGCCTCTGGGCGCCAACCCGCTCACCTACTTCCTCCACCGCGTCGTCTCCCGCGAGAGCGACAGCGCCGTCACAGAGGCCTGCGACGTCGAAGGCAACGAGCTCTCGATGGATACCAGCGACACCGCGGGCGACGTCGAGCCCTGCTTCGAGGCGCGCCTCACCAGCGTCCCCGCGGCCTACCGGCCGCTGGCCATGTGGGCCAGCAAGGGCACGCTCGATGGGCCACTGCCGGCAGGCTCTACGGTCAACGTCCGGCTCTGGATCACGACCGAGAACCCGACCGTGCTGCGGCCCACGGGCGTGCTCGTGGCGACCGATCGTGAGATCGGCAGCGGCGAGGGCGCCCTGCAGCCGGTGCTCGGCTCAGGCCCCGGCCCGGGCTCCAACGTGCAGGGCGTGGCCATCCCCGACGCGGGCGGCTGCGAGACCCTCGGCGAGGCCTGTTGGACCTCCTTCCAGTGGTCCTTCCAGACGACCCGTCCGGCCTTCACCGGCGAGCAGCTCGCCTTCCAGGTGCAGCTGGTCGGCACGCGCGCCTGGTCCTTCGGCTACGAAGGGGCCCATGCCTCGCGCATCGAGATCCAGCCCGCGCCGCTGCCGCCCAGCGGCCTCGAGTTCGGCGTGACCATCGACTCGCCCGCGAACGGATCCGAGTCCGTCGAGGGCCAAGGTGCCGTGGCCGGCGGCCGCTTCGCTTTCCCCGACCTGGGCAGCGACCCGACGGGTGCGGGCGACCACCCGACCACGCGCCGCGTGGAGGTCTCGGTCGATGATGCCTCGTTCGCGGCGCCCATCGAGGCCAGCCTCGACCAGGCCACGGGCACCTGGAGCGCGCCCATCGGCGAGCTCGCCCGTGGCTCCCACACCGTCTACGCCCGCGCCACGATCAACGGCAGCACCCGCTCCGCCGTGGCGGAGAGCACCTTCCGCGTCGTCTCGGCGGCGCACATCGAGTGGCAGGTCGTGCGCAAGAACGCAGCACCCGACCCGGCCCGCTGGCAGCGCGCCAGCGGTGTCGAGGAGTGGCGCTTTGCCTTCGACACGGCGGCCTACAAGAAGGGCGCCGCGACGATCCTGGTGCGCCTTGTCCAGGGCGACCTGGAGCTGGCTCGCACGAGCGCCCGCGTGAAGCTCCAGTGACAGCGTA
>DASSPM010000010.1:0-2790 GCA_035699625.1 Candidatus Limnocylindrales bacterium
TGGGAGGACGAGCGCAGCCCCTGGCATCCGGCCACCCGCGACCTGCTGGCCCGCTCCGTCGAGGACGGCACGCCGACCCTCGGCATCTGCCTCGGCGCCCAACTGCTCACGATGGCCTGCGGCGGCGCGGTCGACCGGGGCGCGCACGGCCTGGAGGTGGGCGCCCGCGAGGTCGTCCCGCTGCCGGCGGCCGCCTCCGACCGCCTCCTGTCGGGCATCGGAGGCACGGCCGTGGCCGTCCAGTACCACCAGGACGCCATGACCCGGCTGCCCGCCGGCGCGGTGCCGCTGATGACCGGCTCCCCGTACGAGAACCAGGCCTATCGCCTCGGCGAAGCCGCCTGGGCGGTCCAGTTCCACCCCGAGGCCAGCCCGGAGATCTTCGCCTCGTGGACCGCGGGCTCCGGCCTGGACGCCGCCGAGGACCTCAACGCCGAGGTGAAGTCCGCCGAACCCGCGCTGATCGCCAGCTGGCGCCCGGTGGCGGAGTCCTTCGCCGACGTGGTCAGATCCCGCCGTCCGTGACCCGGGACGCGCTCGGCCGGGGCCGGTGAGCCCGGGCACCCACCCGCACCGCACCGCACCGCGACGTTGGGTTCCCCATGCTGGGGTGGAACCCTGAGGTGCTGTCAATATGGAAGGGTGCCCAGGATCGAATCCACCGCCGCCCGGCTCGCCAAGCTCGGTTTCGCCGACGGCGCCAGGGCCGCCAGGCTCGTCGCCCAGGCCGGCCCGGATCTCGACGACATCCTGGAGTCCCTGGTCGACGTCGCCGACCCCGACCTCGCCCTCGTCTCCCTCACCCGCCTGGCCGAACGCGAGCCGGCCCTCCTCGACACCCTCCGCCACGACGACCACCTCAGAGCGAGGCTGCTGGCCGTGCTCGGCGTCAGCGCCGCCCTCGGCGAGCACCTCGTACGCCACCCCGGCCAGCTCTCCCGCCTGGCCGAGCCGCGTCTGGCCGAGCCGCGGGCCGAGCTGCTGCGGGCGGTCGGCGCCGAGCCCGACGCCCCCGCGCCGGTCGCCGCCGCCCCCGACGCGCTGGTGGCGCTCAGGGTGGCCTACCGCTCCCGCCTGGCCCACCTGGCCGCCCGCGATCTGACCGGCCAGGCCACCCTCCAGGAGGTGATGGCCGAGCTGGCCGACCTGGCCGGCGCCGCGCTGGAGGCGGCGCTCGCCGTCGCCAGGGCCGAGGTGGAGGCGGACGACGTCCGCCTGGCGGTCATCGGCATGGGCAAGTGTGGCGCCCGGGAGCTGAATTACATCAGCGACGTAGACGTGATCTTCGTGGCCGAGCCGCGCGAGGGCGCCGACGAGGCCAAGGCGCTCCGCACCGCCACCCGGCTGGCCCAGGCCATGATGCGGGCCTGCACCGCCGCCACGCCCGAGGGCTCGCTGTGGGAGGTCGACGCGGGCCTGCGTCCCGAGGGCTGGTCGGGGCCACTGGTCCGCACCCTCGCCAGCCACCTGGCCTACTACCGGCGCTGGGCCAAGACGTGGGAGTTCCAGGCGCTGCTCAAGGCCCGTCCGGTGGCGGGAGACCTGGACCTCGGCTCCGAGTACGTCCAGGCGGTCAACGACCTGGTGTGGCAGGCCGCCACGCGCGAGCGCTTCGTCGAGGACGTGCAGGCCATGCGCCGCCGGGTCGAGGCTCACGCGCGCGCCGAGGGGGAGCGCCAGCTCAAACTGGGCCCCGGCGGCCTGCGCGACATCGAGTTCGCGGTGCAGCTGTTGCAGCTCGTCCACGGGCGGCTCGACCCGCTGCTGCGCCGGCGCGCCACCCTGCCGGCCCTCGCCGCGCTCTCCCGCGGCGGCTACGTCGGCCGCGACGACTCGCGCGGGCTGGCGGAGGCGTACGCGTTCCTGCGCCAGGTCGAGCACCTGCTCCAGCTCCACCGGCTGCGGCGCACCCATGTCGTCCCGACCGGCGAGGCCGACCTGCGCCGGCTGGGCCGCGCGCTCGGCATGCAGACCGACCCGGTGGGGGAGTTCACGGCGCGGTGGCGGCGGCACGCGATGGAGGCGCGGCGGCTGCACGAGAAGCTGTTCTACCGGCCGCTGCTGCAGGCCGTGTCGAGGCTGCGGGAGGCCGAGGCGCGGCTGTCGCCCGCCGCGGCCGAGGCCCGGCTGCAGGCGCTCGGCTACGTCGACCCGACCGGCGCGCTGCGCCACATCGCCGCGCTGACCACGGGCGTGTCCCGGCGGGCGGCGATCCAGCGCACGCTGCTGCCGGTCATGCTGGGCTGGTTCGCCGACACGCCCGACCCCGACGCGGCGCTGCTCGGGTTCCGGCAGGTCAGCGACAAGCTGGGCAGCACGCCGTGGTATCTGCGGCTGCTCCGCGACGAGACGGCCGTGGCCGCCCGGATGGCCCGCGTGCTCGGCACCAGCCGCTACGCCACCGGCCTGCTCCTCCACGCCCCCGACGCGATCACCATGCTGGGCTCGGACGAGGAGCTGGCCGCGCGGCCGGCGGAGTCGCTGCTCGGCGAGGCCACCGCCACGGTGTCCCGGCATGTCAACGGCGGCGCGGAGAGCGCCGTGGTCGCCCTGCGCGGGCTGCGCAGAAAGGAGCTGTTCCGCACCGCGGTGGCCGACATCTCTGGGCTCGCCGACATCGAGACCGTCGGCGGCGCGCTGTCCACGCTGACCGACGTGACCCTGCAGGCCGCCCTTGACGCCGTGCTGGGCAAGGCGGCCCACGTCACGTCGTTCGCGATCATCGCCATGGGCCGGCTCGGCGGCATGGAGGGCTCCTACGCCAGCGACGCCGACGTCATGTTCGTCCAC
>DASSPM010000011.1:0-6346 GCA_035699625.1 Candidatus Limnocylindrales bacterium
CGAGGAACGGCCGCGCATCGAGTCGACGAGCACATCGGCCGGTTCCAGGTGCGCTGCGGCGTCCGCATGCCGCGCTTTCCATCGCTCGAGCCCCTCGAGGGCCGCTGCCTTTCCCGGCGCGCGCGCGACCTCTATTAATGGATGCTGGCGCCTGCGGCGCGAGCGAGGCGCGGAGTCGCCGAGCGCTGAGTGAGGTGGACCCGGCGGTGTGGCTCCTTTTCGCCGCGACGGCTGCACCCGCGGCGGCTCCCCCGCGCGTTTGGCGTACTGCGGCGGCCACGGCGCGTCGCCGAGGCCCTCGCGCTCCTGCCGCGCCGACAGCTCGAGCAGCGCGTCGAGCGCGCAGATGCGCGCATCCATCGCGTCGTGCGGATCGCCACGCGCCGCGAAGCGGCGCGGCATGGTCGTCAGCGTGAAATCCGCCGGGTTGCACGCCTCCACCTCGTCCCAGGCGACGGGCGCCGACACACGCGCGTCGGCCCGCGGGCGGACGGAATACGCCGCGGCAATGGTGCGATCCTTCGCGTTCTGGTTGTAGTCGAGGAAGACGCCGTGGCGCTCCTCTTTCCACCACTTGCTCGTCGCGAGGGTCGGGGCGCGCATCTCGACGTCGCGCGCCAGCGCCAGCGCCGCGCGGCGCACCTGTCCGAAGTCCCAGCGGGGCTCGATGCGCACGTAGACGTGGATGCCGCGCGAGCCCGACGTCTTGGGCCAGCCGGCGAGTCCCACCTCCGAGAGCGCCTCGCGCGTCACCAGCGCCACCTGCCGGATCTGCTCCCAAGCCACGCCCGGCACCGGGTCGAGGTCGACGCGCAGCTCGTCGGGATGCCCCAGGTCGGCCGCCCGGACCGGGTGGGGATTGAGGTCGATGCAGCCCAGGTTGATCACCCAGGCGAGCTGCGCGACGTCGCGCACGACGACCTCGTCGGCGGTGCGCCCCGACGGGAAGGCCAGCTCTACCGTCTCGATCCAGCTGGGCCGGTTGTCGGGGGCGCGCTTCTGGAAGAAGAACTCCCCATCGGCGCCGTTGACGAACCGCTTGAGCGCCATCGGCCGACCGGCGACACCGCGCAGGGCGCCTTCGGCGACGGCGAGGTAGTAGCGCACGAGGTCGAGCTTGGTGTGGCCGGCGCGCGGGAAGAAGACCTTGTCGGGGTTGGTGACGACCACTTCCCGGCCGGCGAGCTCGAGCCGTTCCTGCCTGGCGGGCATGGCGCGCACGATACCGCGCCCGGTGCCACGGGCGGCCGGTAGCCCGGCAGGAGGCCCTCGCCCGGGCGCTAGAGGCGCTTGCGCAGGTAGGTCGTGACGCCCGCCTCGTAACCGAGCGACTGATAGAGGTGGAGCGCGTCCGGCCGGTGGTGCCCGGCCGTGACCTCGATGAAGGCGCAGCCCGTTTCGCGCGCCACTGACTCCGCCGCCTCCATCAGCCGATGCCCGAGGCCTCGCTCTCGCACACCCGGATCGACCACCAACGCCAGCACGCGCGCGATCCGGTCGCCGTGCTCGAACCGGGGCAGGACGTGCACGGCCACGAAGCCGACGACCTCGCCGGCCAACTCGGCCACGCGGACGGTCGAGAACTCGGAGTCGAAGCGGGAGAGTCGCTCGACGATGTCGCTCGGGCCGGCCGGGTAGCCCTCATCCGTGAGCAGCGAGGCGATCGCCTCCGCGTCGTCGACGTGGGCGGGTCGCATGGTCGGGCCGGGCGGTGCCATGGCGGCAGATGCTACGCGACGGGGCCGGTCGGGTGCGCGAGGCTCCGGCGGTCGGTACTCAACGCTCCCACCAGGAGCAGGAACGGTCCCCAGGGCCGCTCCGGCCGGACGAGCCGCGCAGCACCGACCGGTGTCGCCGCCGGCGCCCGAAGCGACCGATCAGCCGGTGGGCCGGGCGCCCCGGCCAGGTAGAGCGCCACGGGCCCTTCCCCGAAGCGGGCCAGCGCCGCCGCCAGCGGGCCCTCGCGGGCGGGCTCGAGGAAGAGGACCGGCGGGCCGCCCTCGCCGTCCTCCGCCGGCAGTCCGTAGGCGTGCGCGCCGAGGGCGTCGTCAGGTCCAGCGTCGAGCAGGTCCACCACGGGGACTCGCAGGAGGCCTGCGCTGGCACGCTGGGCATCGACCGTGGCCCAGCCGATCGCCGCCAGCCCCGTCACGCCCGGCGCAGCGGGCCCGGCCGAGGCCGATGACGACACCGACAGGCGGTCCGCGAGGGCCACCAGCCGCTCGTGGCGTTCGCCCGACGGCGCTGCCAGGATGGCCAGCGGGCGGCCCGCCAGGTCCAGGACCGGGCCGCGGGCCCCGGACGCCTCGACGACCGCGAGTCCGAGCCGCCGCAGACGGGCCGCCGTGGCCGCGACGTCAGGGCTCAGCCAGTCGACGCGCAGCGCGATGTCGCCCACCACGGCGTGCACCGGGTGGGACGCAGGTGTCACGTCGCGGCCCAGCGCGGCAGATCCGATCCGGCCGGCCTACCGTATCCCCACGCGAACGCGAAGCGGAGGTCCGAGATGCACCCTGCCCGAGTCCTCGCCCTGGCGACCGTGGTCGGCATCCTGCTCGCCGCCTGCAGCGGTCCAGGCGCGGCCACGACCAACCCGGCCACGACCAACCCGGCCGCGACCAGCCCGGCGGCGACAAGCCCAGCGGCGACGACGCCCGCGACGTCGCCCGCCGCGACCGCCGGGGGCACCGGGGGAAGCGCGGTGAGCATCGTCGACTTCGCCTTCGAGCCGAAGGACATCAGCGTCAAGATCGGCACGACGATCACCTGGACCAACACGGGCAGCGCCCCGCACACGGTCAAGTGGTCCGACGGCACGCCGGAGAGCCAGCAGCTCGGTAACGGCGGCACGTACATGCGCACCTTCGACACGGCCGGCAGCTTCGCCTACGTCTGCGGCATCCACGGCCGCATGACGGGCACGGTCACCGTCACCGAGTAGCGCCGCGGAGGCACGGGGCCGGCGTCAGCCGGCAGGGCGTCGGGCGACGAAGAGGCTCGCCCCGGCATCCAGCTCGATGAGCATCGGCGGCCCCAGGCCGGCCGCCTCGAAGAGTCCGACGAAGCCACCCCGCGTGAGCAGGCTGGTGCCCTGGAACAGCTCGTCCAGCTGGTAGCCCCAGGTGAGCTGGCCGAGCAGCGTGCGGTACTCCTCCATCGAGCCCGGCAAGCACCAGTCGAGCACGACGATGCTGCCGCCCGGCGCCAACGCGTCACCGGCCGCACGCAGCGAGGCCGCCGGGTCGGGCAGCTCGTGGAGCACGTCCTGGTAGTAGACCAGGCCGTACGAGTGCCCGGGCAGCTGCGCCGGATCGCCCCGCTCGAGCTGCACACGGTCGGTGAGGCCGGCCTCGGCGATGCGCCTGCGGGCCTGTGAGAGCCAGTCCTCGTCGAACTCGATGCCCATCGCCCGTACGGCCGGGAAGGTGCGCGCCAACTGCGTCAGCCAGCCGCCGCCGCCGCAGGCCACGTCGAGCACGCGCGTGCCAGCACGCAGCCGCTCCTCGATGTCAGGCAGCTGTGGCAGCGCCTGCTCGAAGAAGACGGCGATGTCCTGCTCGTTGAGGCGCTCGACCGCACGGTGGTAGCGCGGCGTCCGTCCCGGCACCGGGCGCCCGGAGCGGAAGAAGTCGACCATGCCGCCGTACTCGAGGCTGGCGCCCACGCTGAAGATGAACTGGCCACCCAGGTACTCGGGCCGCTGCGGGTCCAGCAGGATCGCCGCGAGGTCCTCGTCGAGCCCGAAGCGGGGTGCCAGGTCGTCGCCACCAGCGCGCTCCAGCAGGCCGTAGGCGTAGGCGGCGCGGCACCAGCCGTCGACGGGAGCGCGCCCACAGCCGGCCTTCTCGGCCAGCGCGTCGGCCGTCAGGCCTGCGCCGCCCTCGGCGCGCAGGTGATGCAGCAGACCCAGCTCGACGCCAAGGTAGACCAGCCAGGTCCGGTAGTAGCCGGCCAGGTCGTCCAGCAGGCCATCGAACCGATCGTCGAGGCTCACGCCCATATCGTACCGGGCGGACCCAGCGCGACCTCGCTCAGACGTGCTACCATCCGGTAACAAGATGGATCGGACGCTGCGACGCATCGGACTCGGCTTCGCCGCCCGGGGGGAGGTGGCGGAGGTCGCCGACTGGGCGGCGGAGGCTCGCGCGGCAGGTCTCGACTCCGTCTGGGTGCACGACAGCTACTACGAGCGAGACGCCGTCACCTTCGCCAGCACCATCGCCGCGCGGCTCGGCGAGCCCGACGTCGGCGACCGCTTCCGCATCGCCCTCGGAGCGGTCAACCCGTTCACGCGCCACCCGGTCGTGCTGGCCATGACCGGCTCCGCGCTGGACGAGTTGGCGCCTGGACGCATCGTCATGGGCCTCGGCACCGGTCTGCCGCTGCGCCTCAAGCAGATGGGTATCCCGTATGCCCCCGACGCCGCTGTCGAGGGCGTCAGCCAAGCGATGGACCAGCTGCGCGCCCTCTGGGCGGGCGAGCGGCTCCCGTCGGCCACCGAAGGCCTGCCCCCGGTGCAGCCGATGTTCGCGCCGCCCCACCGCATCCCCCTCTTCATCGCCGCGTACCGCAAGGAGTTCGTGGCGCTGGCAGGCCAGAAGGCCGACGGCTACCTCGCCCGGCCGGCCGAGTCGATCCCCTCGTTGCGGGGCATCCTCGAGCGCCTGCACGGCGCCGCCCGTGAGGCAGGCCGCGATCCGGCCGCCATCGAGAGCGCCGGCTACCTGCTCTGCCTCGTCGACGAGACGCGGCGCGAGGCGCTCAACCGGGCCAAGCGCGAGCCCTTCGTGATCTACATGCTCTCGGTCCTCTCCGACGTCTCACTTCGCCGCGCGGGCTTCGAACGCGAGCTGCGCGACCGGGTCGCGATCGCCTGGCGCGAGGAGCGCTACCACGACGCCGCGGGCCTCATCCCCGACGATCTCCTGGACGCCTTCCTGCTGTGCGGCACGCGCGAGGAGGTCGCGGCGGGAGCGCTCCGCTTCCATGCCCAGGCCGGGCTCGACCTGCCCCTCTTGCAGCCCGTGCTGCAGGAAGAGGCACAGGTCCGGGCGCTCCTGGACGTCGCCCGCATCTACGACCGGCTACCGGAGCCGGCGGCAGCGGCCGAGGGAACGCCGCGCGCGGCCATCGCCACCCCCGTCGCGGTGACGGCCACCGGCGGCAGCGAGGCGCAGCCGGGGCCGGGCACGGACCGGGAGGCGGACTCGGAGCTGACGCTGCTGTCGCGGCTGCGGCGGCGTGGCGGCGCCGTCTGGGAAGTGCTGCGACCGTTCGCCTATACCGCCTCGGTCATCCCCATCACCGCGGGCGGCGCACTGGCCTTCGTGGACGGCCACCCGAACCTGCTCCATCTCGGGCTGGCGCTGCTCGCTGGCGTGCTGCTCCACTCGGGCACGAACGTGGTCAACGAGGTCTACGACGTGCGGCAGGGCATCGACACCATCACCTCGCCGCGCGCCAGCCATGCCATCGTCAAGGGCCGCATCAGCGAGCGCGACGCCTACATCCTGGCCATCGCCTGTTTCGCTGGCGCGGTCGCTGTCGGGCTGGCGCTGGTCGCCCTGCGCGGCCTGCCCATCGTCGGCCTGGGGTTGCTCGGGCTCGCCGGCGGCTACTTCTACACGGCGCCGCCGTTCCAGTACAAGTACCGTGCGCTGGGCGTGCCGCTCGTCTTCCTGCTGATGGGTCCGCTGATGGTGCTCGGCACCTACTACACGGTGAGCGGCACCTGGTCGGTGGCGGCGCTCATCCTGTCGCTGCCGGTGGGCCTGCTGGTGGCGGCCATCCTGCACGGCAACGAATGGCGTGACATCAGCGAGGACACGCGCGCCGGCATCGTCACCCTCTCCGCTCGCCTCGGGCGCGACTTCGCGCACTACGGCTACGTGGCCCTGGTCCTGGGCGCCTACATGACGCTCGGCGTGGCCGTCGCCCTCGGCTGGCTGCCGCCGGCGACCTTGCTGGCCATCCTCTCGCTGCCCCTCCTGGCCGGCGTTGTGCGGGCGGCCGAGCTCGGCGCGGCCGGGCAGGCCCGGGCGATCGCCATGATCGACCTCGAGACGGCACGGCTCCACCTCACCTTCGGGGCGCTGCTCGTGGCGGGCGTCCTGCTCAGCGGACTGCTGCGCCAGGCATAGCGTGGCGCGCGGCCGGATCGACCCGCTCAGCCTGCCCGTCGTGGCGCACGGCCAGCGCGTGGGCCAGGCGGCCGGGCGGACCATCGGGGCCGCGCGTGCCGTGGCCGAGGAGGGCATCGACCGGGCCAGCCACCTCCCCGCCGGCGTCGCCGGGACCATCGCCTCGCTGGCCCAGCTGGTGCGCCGCACCGAGCGGCCCGACCGGG
>DASSPM010000012.1:0-14004 GCA_035699625.1 Candidatus Limnocylindrales bacterium
GACGAGCTCATCCTGACCTGGGCAGCGGACAGCGGGTCGGGCCGCCCGCGCCGGCCGTCGCCGTTCATCGCCGAGGCGCTCGACCTGCCTGCGGCGACGCCGGCGATGCCCGATCGCGAGGCGCGCCTGCAGCGGCTCGCGGCGCTGGAGGGCAGTCCGCCGGCACAGGCCGCGTCCGCGCGCCGCGTGGCGCCGGACGGCACGCTCACGCTCAGCTTCTCGGCGCTGGACGACTACCTCGGCTGCCCGGCGCGCTACCGGCTGCGGCACGTGCTGGGGGTGCCGGTGCCGCCGCACCACGCGTTGGCCTACGGCACCGCCCTCCATGCGGCCGTGGCCGCCTTCGGGCAGCAGCGCCAGAAGGGCCGGACCATGAGCGAGCAGGAGCTGCTGGACGTCTTCGCCAGCCACTGGTCGCCCGAGGGCTTCCTGTCGCGTGAGCACGAGGAGGCCCGCTTCGATGCCGGCCGGGAGGCGCTGCGGCGCTTCCATGCCGCCCAGCTCGCTGAGGGCGCGCCGGTACCGGCCGGGGTCGAGGAGGGCTTCTCGTTCGAGCTGGACGGCGTACGCCTGCGGGGCCGCTTCGACCGGGTGGACGAGACGGCCGCGGGCGTGGTCATCACCGACTTCAAGTCGAGCGACGTGCGTGACCCGCTCAAGGCGAAGGCCAGGGCGCGCGACTCGCTCCAGCTCGCCATCTACGCCCTGGCCCACGAGGCGGCGACGGGCACGCTGCCCGCAGCGGTCCAGCTCCACTTCCTCGACTCGGGCCTCGTCGGTCGCGTGGCACCCGAGCCGGCGCGGCTGGCCAAGGCTCGCCAGCGGATCGCGCGGGCCGCCGAGGGCATCGGCGCCGGCGAGTTCGCCGCCACGCCGGACCAGCTGGGGTGCGGCTACTGTCCCTTCCGCGACATCTGCCCGGACAGCGCGGCCCGGTGACGTGCCGCCCTACACTCGGCGGCGATGTTCGCCCGAGATCGGCTGGCCAACCTGGCCCTCTTCGGCCTGGCGGCCGTGGCCTGGACGCTGGTCGGCCTGCTCTTCACGACACGTGCGCCGACCGACGTCGGCGTGCAGCTCATCGGCGCTGGCCTGCTCGGGCTGGCCTTCGGCCTGACCACGGCGCCGCTCCTCTGGCTGGCACTCTTCGCGCGCCACCGGCGCATCGCCTACCGCGGGGACTGGACCCGCGCCCTCCGCCGGGGCGCGTGGGTCGGCGTGGTCGTGGCCCTCTTCGTCGTCCTGCGCAGCCAGCAGGCGTTCAGCCTGCCGCTGGCCCTCTTCGTGGTGGTCATGGTCACCTTCGTCGAGATCAGCCTCTCGGTGGAGCGGTGAGCGGACGGGTCGACCGGCGCGTGCACAGGACGTAGGATTCGCGCAGCGTCCTGCTGGACCGTGGACCGGAACCGGCGGCGCCCGCCGCGGAGGTCACCCTCCCGTGTCCGCACCCCGTCCGGACTTCGCCGGCCGCCACGGCTGGCACGAGGTCTATCCCACGTGGCCCGAGGACCACCTGCCGACCTACGTCGGTCTGCCCACCTACTGCCGGCGACCATATGTCACCGATCCCGCCGAGCTCGCGCTGCGGCAGCCGGACGTGGCCATCATCGGGGCTCCCTTCGACGACGCCGTCAGCCACCGCTCGGGCGCCCGCTTCGGGCCGCGCGCCATCCGCCAGGCCACCTACACCAGCGGCGAACACTCGCTGCAGCTGGGCGTCGAGCCGTTTCGCTACCTCGAGGTGGTCGATGCCGGCGACGCCAACATCGTGCCCGCCTGGCTCGAGCGCGGTCACGCGCTCATCTACCGCAAGGTGCGCGAGGTGGCCGAGAGCGGGGCGATCCCCATCATCCTGGGTGGCGATCACTCCATCACCTGGCCCAGCGCCACGGCCGTGGCCGAGGTGCGCGCGCCGCGCAGCATCGGCATCGTCCACTTCGACGCGCACGCGGACACGGCCAACGACGACTGGGGCGTCCTCGCCGGCCATGGCACGCCGATGCGCCGCCTCATCGAGTCGGGTGCCGTGGCGGGCCGCAACTTCGTGCAGATCGGCCTGCGCGGCTACTGGCCCGGGCCGGACGTCTTCGCCTGGATGAAGCAGCACGGCCTGCGCTACCACTTCATGACCGAGATCGAGGAACGCGGCGCGGAGGCGGTCATCGACGACGCCATCGCCGAGGCGCTCGACGGTCCGGACGCCATCTATCTCTCGCTCGACATCGACGTCATCGACCCGGGCCTAGCGCCGGGCACGGGCACGCCCGAGCCGGGCGGCTTCATCACGCGCGAGATCCTGCGCGCGGTGCGGCGTATCGTGGGTGCCGTCGAGCTGGCGGCGATGGACATCGTGGAGGTCTCGCCGCCCTACGACCAGGCCGACGTGACGGCCATGACCGCGCACCGCGCAGCCTTGGAGGCCATCAGCGCGCTGGCCGTCAAGAAGCGCGACGGGGACACCGTGCGCTTCGAGCCGGCCATGGCGGCCACGCTGCCGGCCATCACGAAGGAGACCTGAGTGGCGCTCGACCTGGTCGCGACCCGCCCCGCCGAGCCTGCGGCCGACGCCAAGGCACGCCTGGCCGCTGCCGTCGAGGCGGCGCGCGCGGAGATCATCGAGCTGTCGCACCGCATCCACGCCCACCCAGAGCCGGCTTTCGAGGAGCACCAGGCGGCGCGATGGGTGGCCGAGGCGGTCGCCCGGCATGGCTATGCCGTGGAGCACCCTGCCGGCCGTCTCGAGACTGCGGTCCGCGGCCGGCTCGTCGGCGGCAAAGGCCCGCATGGGCCGCGCATCGGGGTGCTGGCCGAGTACGACGCGCTACCCGGGCTCGGTCACGGCTGCGGTCACAACACCATGGCCGCTAGCGGTGTCGGCGCCGCCATCGCGCTGGCGGCGCTGCGCGACGACTTCGCCGGCGAGATCGTCTTCCTCGGCACGCCGGCCGAGGAGCGTGGCTCCGGTAAGCAGATCATGATCGACGACGGCCTCTTCGAGGGCATCGACGCGGCGCTGCTCTTCCATCCCAACGATCGCACCCAGTCGGCGCAGCTGCTGTTGGCGAGCGAGGACGTGACGGTCACCTTCACGGGCCTCCAGGCCCATGCCGCATCGGACCCGTGGGAGGGCCGCAACGCGCTCGACGCGCTGGTCCTCCTCTTCGTCTCCATCGGCCTCTGGCGGCAGCAGCTCAAGCCCATCGGGCGCGTGCACGGCATCGTGCTCGAGGGCGGCACGGCTGCCAACATCATCCCCGACCGGGCGGTCGGCAGGTTCATGGTCCGCAGCCTCGAGCAGGAGCACTTCGAGGAGGTCAAGCAGCGCTTCCGCGACCTCGTCCAGGCCGCTGCGCTGGCGACCGGCACGCAGGGCGAGGTGGTCTTCGGCGGCGGCTCGATGACGATGCGCGACAACGACGTGCTGCGGCGGCGCTGGGTGGCCAACATGGAGGCCTACGGTGTCGCCGACAACCCGCTCGACACCGTCCACCTGGGCAGCTCCGACATGGGCAATGTCAGCCACGTCGTGCCGACCATCCATCCCTACCTGGCCATCTGCGACGAGGGCGTGCCGGGCCACTCGACCCTCTTCCGCGATGCCGCGGCGCAGCCCCGCGCGGACGAGACCACACTGCTCGCGGCGACGCTCGTGGCGCAGACCGCCTGGGACCTGCTGGCCGATCCATCGCTGGTCGAGGCCGCCTGGCGTGAGTTCCGTGGTGGTTGACGCCCACGAGGCCCAGGCGTCGCCGACGTGCCCCCGGATGCCGTGACGGCTGACGCCGGGGAGGTGACGCCGGCAGCCCGGCGCGCCGCGCTCCTGGCGCGCTACTACGACCTCGACCTGAGCGAGGATCCGGGCGACCTCGACCTCTACCTCGCGCTCGCCCGCCGAACTGGCGGGCCCATCCTCGAGCTGGCCGCCGGCTCCGGCCGCCTGGCGGTGCCGCTGGCGCGTGCCGGCTTCGCGGTCACGGCCGTCGACAACGACCCGGCCATGCTGGCGCGGGCCCGGGCGCGCTGGGACGAGCCGCACCGCCGACCGCCGCGTGGCCACGACGAGCTGGCGCTCCTGGAGGCAGACCTTCTGGAGGTCGACCTGGGTGCGCACTTCGGGCTGGTGCTGCTGGCCCTCAACTCGCTCCTGCTGCTCGTCGATCGGGAGCGCCAGGCGGCCGCGCTGCGCGCGATGACCCGGCACCTCCGCCCCGATGGCATCGCCGTCGTCGATGCCTGGCTGCCGGCCGCCGACGAGCTCGCCGCCTACGACGGACGACTCGTCCACGAGTGGACGCGGACGGACCCCGAGACCGGCGAACAGGTCACCAAGTGGGGCAGCGCCCGCTTCGACAGCGCCACCGGGACGGTCACCCTGGACGTCTTCTTCGACGCCTCGCCGGCCGAGGGTGGCCCGCTGCAGCGCGTCAGCCGCCACGACCGGCTGCGGCTGATGGGCGCCGACGAGCTGGTCGCGCTGGCGGCGGCCGCGGGCCTGCGCACGGAGACGCTCGCCGGGGACCACGCACTGTCGCCCTTCGGGCCGGGCGCCGAGCGGGCCGTGCTCGTAGCTGCCTTGGTATAGTCGGCCGCGTGTCCGCGCCGTCCAACCAGATCAGGCTCCTCCTGGTGGAGGACGTGCCCCAGGTGGCGCAGTACGTGCGCAGCCTGCTCAACGCGCAGAACACCATCAAGCTGCTCGACGTCTTGACCGACGGTCGCCAGGTCGAGGGACAGGTACAACAGCTGCGGCCCGACGTGCTGGTGGTGGACGCGCTGCTGCAGGGCAAGGTCAAGGGCCTCCAGGTCGCGGAGAACGTGCGCCGCGCCGGCCACGACCTGCCCATCGTGGTCCTCACCGTGCCCCAGAATCCGGTCCAGCCCGAACCCTCCAAGGGCATCGACCGGGTGCTCTCCATGCCCTTCAGTGGCTATGACCTGATCAACCTGCTGACGAGCGTGCACAAGGCGCACCGGGACCAGAGTGTCGAGGGCAGCTCCAGGGTCATCAGCGTCTTCGCGCCCAAGGGCGGCGTGGGCAAGACGACGCTCGCCTTCAACCTGGCCGTGGCGCTCGGGCAGGGCAGCGGCGTCAAGACCGTGCTCATCGACGGCAGCATCCAGTTCGGCGACCTGCGCGCCCTGTTGAAGGTGCCTGCCGCGGCCCCGTCCATCCTGGACCTGCCCACCGACCGCATCGCCGAGAGCGACCTGACCGACGTGCTCTGGCGGGACCCCTCCGGGATCGACATCCTCCTCGCGCCGCCACGCGTCGAGATGGCCGAGATGGTCACCACGCGCGACGTGGACAAGACGCTCTCGCTGTTGCGGCGCGTCTACGGCATGGTCGTCATCGACACGCCCTCGGCGCTCAACGAGGTCTGCCTCGCCTTCCTCGACGCGAGCGACGTCATCGTGCAGGTGCTCACCTACGAGTCCACCACGCTGCACAACACGGCGAACGTGACCGAGGCCTTCAAGGCCATCGGCTATCCGCCCACCAAGGTGCGCTACCTGGTCAATCGCTCTGACTCGAACGGTGGCATCGACCCCGCGGCGCTGGCCCAGCTGCTCGGCCGTCAGCCGGAGTACGCCGTGGTCAGCGATGGCCGCCTGGTGGTCGAGAGCAACAACCAGGGCGTGCCCTTCGTGCTGGCGCACCCGGAGGCGGCCATCAGCAAGGACATCCAGCGCGTCGCTGCGAACCTCGCCCTGGAGGGAGCGCCGGTCGCCGTCGGCGCCCGCCGCTGACGCCGGGCATGGCGGACGACCGGCCGATCGGGCTCTTCGATTCGGGCGTCGGCGGACTGACCGTCCTGCGCGAAGTGGTGCGGCGGCTGCCCCATGAGTCGACCGTCTATCTGGGCGACAACGCCCGCACACCCTACGGCCCCAGGCCCGACGAGGAGGTGCGCCGCTTCACTCTCGAGTGCCTTGACCAGCTCGCGGGGCGCGATGTGAAGGCCATCGTGGTCGCCTGCAACACGGCCAGCGCCGTGGCCCTGGGCGACGCGCGGCGACGCTACGACCTGCCCATCCTGGGCGTCGTCCGGCCCGGCGCGACGGCCGCCGTGCTGGCCACGCGCAACCGGCGCGTCGGCGTCATCGCCACGTCCGCCACGGTGCGCTCGCGGGCCTACTTCAACGCCATCAAGGACGAGGACCCCTTCGTCGAGGTCTACGAGCACGCCACGCCTGAGCTGGTGCCGCTGGTGGAGGCCGGCCGGCTCGACGGCCCCGACGTGGAGGAGGCGGTGCGCCGCTCGTTGGCGCCGCTGCTCGGCGAGCGCGATGCCGAGGGCGAGTTCGTCTTCCCCCTCCCGCCCTCGCAGCGCATCGACACCCTGCTCCTCGGGTGCACCCACTACCCGCTCCTGGCGCCGGAGATCGAGCGTGCCGCGGGCGACGCCATCGCCGTGGTCGACTCGGCCACAGCCACCGCCAGCGCCCTGGCCGGGCTGCTGGAGGTGAACGGACTGTCAGCCGGGCCGGGCGGCTCGTCCGAGCATGTGCAACTCACGACGGGCGACCTGGACGCCTTCCGGCGCACCGCCGGGCTCCTCTTCGGCGACCTCTTCCCGAGCGTCGAGCCGGTCGTGGCGGGAGCCGCGTGAGGTCCGCCGCGTGACCGGAACACTGCGTGCGCCCGGCAGGCGGTCGGTGCCGCGCTCGCGCAGTGGGGACCGCCGCCGGGAGCAGGCCGTGCGCCTGGGAGGACTCGTCGTGGGCGCCGCGGCCGGACTGGCCGCGTCCTACATCGCCCGCCGCGCCGAGCGCGTCGTGCGCCGCGAGGGCCTGGTCGACTGGCCCGCCGTGCAGCGCATCGCCTCGCGCCGCCTGCGCGCGGCACCGGGCGCCCTCGACCCGGTTGCCCTGCGCTCCAGCCAGGCCGGCTACGAGGCGGCCATGGCGCGCATCGTGCCGGCGCTGGAGGCGCACCTGGGGCGCCCCCTGCCGGGCGTGGTCGAGCGGCACGAGGTGGTCGACCGAAGCGGCTGGGTGGCTGCCAACATCACCACCTTCCAGCTCATCCTGCGCAAGCTCGAGCCGCAGGTCATCGAGCAGCTCGACCGGCATCCCGGCATCGGTGCCTCGTTCGCCGCCCTGGCCAACCGCTTCCTGACCACGCAGCAGGTGGGCTTCCTGCTGGGCTACCTCGGCACGCGCGTCCTGGGCCAGTACGACGTGGCCCTGCTCTCGGCCGAGGCGGCCCCAGGCCGGCTCCTCTTCGTCGAGGAGAACGTGCGCCACGCTGCGGCTCAGCTGGGGGTACCGCTCGACGACTTCCGGACCTGGATCGCGCTGCACGAGACGAGCCACGCCTTCGAGTTCGAAGCGCACGATTGGCTGCGGCCCTACCTCGCGCAACGGCTGGAGCGCCAGCTGGCCAGCTTCGTCGAGGACGCCCGTGCCTTCCAGGCCGACGGCCTGCTCGAGCTGGCGCGACGCCTGCGGCGGGGCGACGGCGACCTGCTCGCCGGCCTGCTGAGCGACGAGCAGCGCGGCCTGCTGCGCGAGACCCAGCTCGTGATGAGCCTGCTCGAGGGCTTCAGCGACTGGGTCATGGACGAGGTCGGCCGGGAGCTGCTGCCGGACGTGCCGACCCTGCGCGCCCGCTTCGAGGCGCGCCGCGACCAGCGGCGGCGTGGCCTCGACCGGCTCATCGGCCGGCTCATCGGGTTGGACATGAAGCTCGAGCAGTACCGCCGCGGCGAGAGATTCGTGGCCGGCGTCTGGGCGGCCGGCGGTCAGGCCGCCATCGATCGGCTCTTCAGCGGTCCGGGAGCGCTGCCATCCGAGGCCGAGCTGGCAGAGCCGCCGCTCTGGGTGGCGCGCGTGCTCGGGCAGCCGGCGGGGAGCGGCTCGTCGTGAGCGACCGCGCCGGCCCCGGCAGCGGCAGTGGCGGAGCGCCTGCGGCCATCGCCATCTCGCCCATCCTCTCGGCCCGCTATCGCGGGCGGGACCTGGCCGCCATCCGCGAAGCGGCGCCGGAGGCGCGCATCGTCAACGTTTCGCTCGACGGACACGCCGACGGGGACCTGGCCGACGTTGAGGTGCTGCTGCGCGGGCCGATGCCGGCGTCGGTCTTCGACCGGCTCATCGCGCGCTGCCCGCGCCTCGCCTGGGTCCACTCGGCCACGGCCGGCGTGGAGCGCGTCCTGACCGACTCGGCCCGTTCGCGGGGCCTGGTCATCACCAACGCGCGCGGGGTCTTCAGCCGGCCCATCGCGGAGTACGTGCTGATGATGATGCTGGCCGTGAGCCGGCGCCTGCCGCAGCTGCTGGAGCTGCAGCAGGAGCGCACCTGGCAGCCACTCGAGGCGCTCGAGATGCGCGACGTGACGGTGGGCATCGTGGGCTACGGCAGCATCGGCCGGGCGGTCGCCTCGCTGGCCACGGCCTTCGGCTGCCGCGTGCTGGCCACGCGTCGCCGGAGCGGGGACGACTCGGGTCCGGTCAGCGGGGGGGACGAGCTGCCGCCTGCCGCGGGGGACGAGGCACCGCTGCCCGTGGCGCCGCAGGTCGAGCTGCTCGGCGGCGACGAGCTGCCGCGCCTCCTGGGCGAGAGCGACTTCGTGGTCCTGGCGCTGCCGCTGACGGCCGACACGGCCGACCTCTTCGACCACCGGCTGCTGGCGCACATGAAGCCGACCGCGTGGCTCATCAACGTCGCTCGGGGTCGGCTCGTGGACGAGCGCGCGCTCGTGCGCGCGCTGCGCGAGGGACGCATCGGCGGCGCCGTGCTGGACACCTTCCGCGACGAGCCGCTGCCGCCGGATTCGCCGCTCTACGAGGCGCCCAACCTGATCCTCACGCCCCACACGTCCTGGTCCAGCGGGCGCGTGCTCGACCGGAGCATCGAGCTCTTCTGCGAGAACCTGCGGCGCTTCGCCCGCGGCGAGCCGCTGCGCAACGTGGTCGATCCCGAGCTGGGCTACTGACGGCCGCATGCAGATCGCCATCGTGGGCCTGCCAGCGGCAGGCAAGACGACCGTCTTCAACACGCTCACCCGAGGCCACGCTGAGACCGGCGGCTACGGCGGCCTGACGGTCAACGTGGGCGTGGTCAAGGTGCCCGACGAGCGACTGACCCGGCTGACGGCGCTCTTCAGACCCAAGCGCGAAGTGCCGGCCGACGTGACCTACAGCGACCTGCCCGCGCCGACCGCGGGCCCGGGCGGCCGGGCCACGGCCGACGACCTGCCGCCCGAGCACCTGGCCCGCTTGCGCGACGCGGACGCCCTGCTCCACGTCGTGCGCGCCTTCGACGACCCGGCCGTGCCGCACCCGGACGGCAGCGTCGACGCGTGGCGCGATCTCGAGCGCTTCGACCTGGAGCTGACCCTGTCGGACCTGGCCATGGCCGAGCGGAGGCTCGAGCGGCTGCGCCTGGGCGGCCGGCACGGCACGCCCGCCGAGCGCGAGGCGAACGAACGCGAGCAGTCCGTCCTGGAGCGGATCGTGCCCGTGCTGAGCGAGGGCCGGCCGATCCGCGACCTCGAACTGACGGAAGAGGAGGCGCGGCGCATCCGTGGCTTCCGCTTCCTGACCGAGAAGCCGGTGCTCGTGCTGCTCAACGTGGGTGAGGCGGCGCTCAAGGATGCCGAGGCCCTCGCGGCGTCGATCCGCCAGCGCTACGACCACCCGCGCACGCTGGTGGACAGCCTCTCCGCGCGCATCGAGATGGAGATCGGCGAGCTGGACGAGGACGAGGCGGTCGTCTTCCGCGAGGAGCTGGGCCTGGCCGAGTCGAGCCGCGACCGCGTCATCCGGCTCAGCTACCAGCTGCTCGGGCTGATCAGCTTCTTCACCGCGGGGCCGGACGAGACACGTGCCTGGACCATCCCCGACGGTGCCACGGCGGTCGATGCCGCGGGTGCCATCCACTCCGACCTGGCGCGCGGCTTCATCCGCGCGGAGGTGGTGCCCTTCGAGGACCTCATCGAGCTCGGCTCGATGGCGGAGGCGCGCCGGCACGGCAAGCTGCGGGCTGAGGGCAAGACCTACCGGGTGCGCGACGGCGACGTCATCGAGGTCCTCTTCAACGTCTGAGGCGGCTCCCGTCGGCAGCCGTCGCCGGCGCCGGCCAGTGCGCGGTCGGCCTGGCGCGGCTCAGTCGTCGCGGCGGCGCACCACCAGCGTGCGGAAGGCGCCGTCCTCAGCGATGCCCGCCTCGATGTCGTCCTCGTCCACCTCGTCGTCATCGCGCCGTCCGGTGGCCGCCTCGTCGGTCACTGCGAGCACCGTCTCCTCCTCGTCGGCCGAGACGTTGACCGAGGCGCGCAGGTGCGAATCGTCGACGTAGATGAAGCCGTGGCGCCGTTCCAGGTCGCGTGCCACCGCTTCGACGAGCGTATCCTCCTCGAAGCCCGAGATCACCCGCGCGCGGGCTTCGCGCACGATCTCGAGGAACTCCTGCTCGTCGAACTCGAGTTCGTGGAAAAGCAGCGCATCGCTGAAGAGGTCGTCGTCCGCTTCGTGGAGCTCGTAGAAGTACACGGCACCTCCGTCCGAGGCCGCCGGCAAGGCGGCCCATGACGCCCAACGGTAGCGCAGGCGAGGGTCGCACGCCCGCGGCATCCCCGCCGGACCTGGTCATCGTGGGCGCCGCCTCGCGTGACATCGACCCGGCCGACCCGCGCGGCTGGCGACTCGGTGGCGCTGTCTCCTACGGCTCGATCCTGGCCGCCCGGCTCGGCGTCCGGGTCGGCGTGCTCATGGGGCTCGACGCGCCGGCGCGCCGGGCAACCGAGCTGGAGCTGATCGACGCGGACCATGCCACGGTCGTGCCCGTGCCGCTGGAGCGCGGCCCCGTCTTCGACAACGTCGAGACCGAGCTCGGCCGGCGACAGGTCTGCCACCAGGTGAGCGACCGGCTGCCGGTCACGACACTGCCCGCAGCCTGGCGCTCGGCGCCCGCCTTCCTGCTGGCGCCGGTGGCCGGCGAGCTCGGACCCGAGTGGGCGGGCGCGGTGCCGCCCCGAGCGCTGGTCGGGCTGAGCTGGCAGGGGCTGCTGCGCGAGCTGCACCCGGGCCGAGAGGTGGTGCACCTGCCGGCGCATCCGGACCCGCTCGTGGCGCGCGCCGACCTGGTGGGCGTCAGCCGCGAGGACCTGCGCGCCGGCGGCGACGCGCTGGCCGAGCTGCTGCCGCGGGACGGGCAGGAGATGGCCATCACCGCCGGCGAGCGCGGCTCGCTCCACGTGCGCCGCGACGCCGGGCGCTTCCGCTTCCGGTGCGTGCCCGCCGTGCCCACCACGGGCGAGGTCGATCCGGTCGGTGCCGGCGACGCCTACCTAACCACGTGGCTCGTGGCGCGCATGCCTGGCGGGCCATTCGGCGCAGCCCCGCTGAGCACCCCGCGCGCCCTCCACCTGGCCGCCGTCGTAGCCTGCCTGGCCATCGAGGGGGTCGGGCTGCGCGGCCTGCCCGACGCGGGTTCGCTGGCGCGCCGCCTCTACGAGTCGCGCACTTCGTCCGCCTCGCCTGGTGGCTGAGCAGGGGCCGACGGCGCCATGCCCACCACCGCCACGTCCTCGAAGGCCTCCCCCCGCCGTGCCCGGAAATCGAGGTAGACGAGCGCCAGGCCGATGGCCGTGATGGGCACGGACAGGAGGCCGGCGATGCCGGTGACCACGAACTGGACCACGATGTACGGCCCAATGGTGCCGACCGACTGGGGCGTGCCGGCGAAGAGGCCGCCGACGGCCTGTGCCGCGGTGGCCGGCAGGCTTCCCAGCAGGCCCAGCACGACGAGGAGGCCGAGGGTGCGCCAGACGCGCCCCGCCGTAAGTTGCCAGGAGCGCGTGTAGCAGGCGATCGGCCCGCGCCGCTCGAGCATCAGCGGTACGAGGTAGAGCGCCAGCCGCATGCTGACGTAGATGCCCAGCACGAAGACGGCGATGACGAGGCTGAGCAGCCCGATGATGACCAGCGGAGAGGGTCGTGCCTCGCCGGCGGAGGATGCAGCCAGCCCCACGAGGCCGGCGGCGATGAGCGCGATCCAAGCGGCCACCAGCAGGAACGCGACGAGGCTGGCCAACACCAGTGCCGGAAGGCGGCGCAGCAGCGCCAGGAGGGCGGAGGGCGCCGACTGCTCGCGGCCGAGCACGACGTGCATGGCCGCGTCGAGCGTGGCCGCGCTGGCCAGCAGGAAGGTCAGGCCGATGATGGTCGAGGCGCCCAGGTAGAGGGCGGCCAGCTCGATGAGACCGGGCGTCACCTGGGGCTGCTCGCGGGCCAGTAGGAGGAGATAGGGGAAGCGCTCGGTCATCGGCCGGGCGAGGGCGAGCGTGACCGCCGTCGAGATGGCCACGAAGGGCAGCACGATGGCCAGGAAGAGGACCCAGTGGCGCAGGAAGAGGGCCATCGCCTGATCGCAGATGTCGCCCACTCCCAGCGGCCGCAGCTTCGGCGGGGTGCCCGCCTCGAAGAGCGGGGGTGCCAGCCAGCGCGTTCTCGGCCGCGCCGGCGCTCCGGTCGGAGCGGGCGGCGCGTCACCGGGCGGCGCGTCCGCGGCGGTCGGCGGAGCTGTCGGCGGCCGGTTGTCGTCTGGCGTCGCGGCGGGCGGCGTCGGTTCCCCGGTCATGCCGCTCACGGCCGCCAGCCCGGCACGGGGCGAACCACGAGCGTGCCCGAGATCTTGTCGTGCCAGCCCTGCTTGGCCGGGTCGAAGGCGGCCCACAGCACGCCCAGGAAGAGGAGGGGGATGGAGAGGTTGAAGAGCGTCAGGACGCGGATGAGCGCCCGGCCGAGGTACACCGGGCCGCCGTCCGAGGCACGCGCTAGGCGCAGGTCGAAGGGGATCATGCCGGGCGTCTGGCCGCGGGTCACCCAGAAACCGGCGAAGTAGCCGACGAAGGCCAATCCGGCCAGCCCGAAGCCCACGGAGGTCTGCTCCTGTGGGCCGAGAGACAGCGCTCCGCCCAGCGCGGCCACGACGAGCCCGACCGGTACCAGGGCCAGCGCGACGACCACGAAGTCGACCATGAAGGCGACACTGCGGATGCCGAGGCCGGCGTAGGCCACGCCCGGTGCCGGTCCGGGAGGGGCGGCCCAGGGCGGCGGAGCGTAGGGCGACCCGGGCGGCGGCTGCCCGAAGGGCGGCGGGGCGGGCGGGGTCGGCGTCGGCTCGGGCGGTCGCGCGTCGGTCACCCGCTGAGTCTAGCCGCAGCCTTGCGCCTCAGGCGGGCGATGCGCGGGCCGATGTCGCCCTCGGGTACCATCGCCGGACGACCCAGCAGACCGGCCTGCTCGACGTACGCCTGCGCCCGGCGCACCGCTTCGAGCGCGGCCAGCGGGTCTCGCTCGACGTGCTCGCGGTGCTTCGCCAGCTGGAGCCAGGCACGGGCGGCCAGGGCACCCCCACGGTCGGCCACGGTGCGCCAGACGGCGGCCGACTCGTGGGCACGGCCCATGCGGGCCAGCAGCCGGGCCCGCTGGGCGAGCAGCGTGTCCAGCTCGGCCGGCGCATGCCAGCCCTCGCCCAGCCGCTCCCGGCAGCGCTCGATGGCCGCCTCGTAACAGGCCAGCGCCTCGTCGTGACGCCGGCGCCGCAGGAACGCCCGCCCGAGGCCGGCCAGGTCGCCGGGATGCGCCCGCCGCCGCCCATCGTCGCAGCCCAGCCGGCTGCCCAGCTCGGCCAGCAGGCGGGCCAGCGAGACGACGTCCTGGCGGTTGTGGTCGATCACCTCGGACAGCAGCTCGCCCCGGCCGCCGCGCAGCCAGGCGAAGTAGCGATCGGGGATCAGCGCGCCGGGCAGGTCGCCCTCGCGCCGCACGCCGGCGATGCCGGCCTCGACGCTGCAGAGACGCGCATCCGGCAGGCGATGGCGCCAGAGCTGGCGTGCCACGGGCAGCAGGTCCAGATGGCCGGCGTGGAGCGGCGGCGGCCGGCGCTGCATCCGGAAGCGTGTCACCAGCAGCGGCCAGTCGAAGCCGCGGCCGTTGTAGGTCACCAGCCAGGCACCGTCGGGGATGGCTGCCGCCACGGCGTCCAGGAAGGCC
>DASSPM010000013.1:0-2747 GCA_035699625.1 Candidatus Limnocylindrales bacterium
CGCCGCCTACCTGGCCGGATCCCAACCCCAGTAACGCTACGGCCGATCTCCAGGCGGTCGGAGCGCTTCGAGGGCCGATCTGGTCCGGCGCTCACGCTCACAGACAGCGGGGGCGGCCCGGTCGCGCGCCGAAACGGCCCCACCGGCTGGCCCAGCGTTACTCCCATCGGAATCCGGCAGGAAAGCCGGTAGGCGGCACGGAAGCCCGGATCCGCTGGTCCGCAGCGTCCTCGGGCGCCCTCAGCGGGGGTCCGCGCCTCGAAGCGCTACCATTTCGGCGAGCGACCCGCCGAAAACCCGTCACGCAGCCAACGAGGTCCCGATCCCATGGCCGACCTGACCGAGACGCGCATCCTCGAGGCCCTGGGCCACGTTCAGGAGCCCGAACTTGGCCGTGACATCGTCAGCCTCAACATGGTGCGCGACATCGACATCGCGCCCGACGGCGCGGTCGCCTTCGCCATCGAGCTGACCACGCCGGCCTGCCCGCTCAAGGACGAGATCGAGCGCAACGCGAAGGAAGCGGTGATGGCCCTCGGCGCCAGCAGCGTCGCGGTGGAGTGGCGGGCCAACGTCCGCCGCGCGGCCCCCTCGCAGCCCCAGCAGCTGGTGCCCGGCGTCAAGAACATCATCGCCGTCGCCTCCGGCAAGGGCGGCGTGGGCAAGAGCACCGTGAGCGCCAACCTGGCCGTCGCGCTGGCCATGGAGGGCGCCTCGGTCGGCCTGCTCGACGCGGACATCACCGGCCCCAACATCCCGCTCATGCTGGGTGTCGAGGGGCAGCCGGGGGCGACCGCCGACAACAAGATCCAGCCGCTCGAGCGCTACGGCGTCAAGGTCATCAGCATCCAGTTCTTCGTGCCCGAGGGGCAGCCGGTGGTCTGGCGCGGCCCGCTCGTGGGCGGCGCCATCCAGCAGTTCCTGCGCGACGTGGACTGGGGCGAGCTCGATTACCTGGTCATCGACCTGCCGCCCGGCACCTCCGATGCCCAGCTGACGCTGGCCCAGGCGGTGCCCATCAGCGGCGCGCTGCTGGTGACCACGCCGCAGGACGTGGCGCTCATGGACGTCGAGAAGGCGCTGGCCATGTTCCGCCGCCTGAGCGTGCCGGTGATGGGCGTGGTCGAGAACATGAGCGCCTTCGTCTGCGCGCACTGCGGCGAGGCGACCGAGATCTTCGGCCGCGGCGGCGGGCAGCGCTTCGCCCAGCGCCACGAGATCGAGTACTTCGGCGGCATCCCCCTCGACGTCAAGGTCCGCCAGGGTGGCGACGTCGGGGTGCCCGCCGTCGCGCAGCGCGAGCCCGGCCCCGCGGCGGACGTGCTGCACCAGCTGGCACGCACGGTGGCGGCGCGCATGAGCGTCCGCGCCGCTCGCCAGGCGCCGGTCCTCTCGATCAGCTAGTCACGCTGGGCACGCCGCCGAGCAGGCGCCACAGCTCGACGCAGGCCAGCACGGCCGCGCGGCGCCGGCCGTCGGGGCCGCCCAGGAAGGCGACCCGGCGCGCCCGATGGAGGCTGCCCGGGCGGGCGATGGCGATGCTGACGCTGGTGTCGCCTCGCCGCTCCGCGGCGCTCACCGCCAGGCCGACCTCGGAGCCGGCGAGGTTACGCATGCGCTCCGCCTCCGTGCTGACGTGGGGCGCGCTGGACCGCCCGCCGCCGGCGCCGACCGACTCGATCCGGGCCAGCCAGGGCGCCTCGCCCAGCATGGCCGCCAGTGCGCCGCCGGTGCCGATCTCGACGGCCGCCAATCTGCGCCCGTCGAGACGGCGGCCGAGGGCCTCGATCCAGCCCTCGCCGTCGCGGGCGAAGAGGTAGGACGCCAGGCGGGGCTCGAGCTCGGCCACCACGGCCGCCACGGTGGCCGCCGCGTTCGGCCCGCCCGCGGCGATGCGCAGGTCCACCGAGTCCGGCCGCACGTAGGTGGCCACCTGCGGCGACTCGGCGCGCAGCAGCGCGTCGCCGACCAGTTCCGCGACGGCGGACTCGCCGATACCGGCGAGGCGCAGCACGGCCAGCGCCCGCTGCGCGCCGAGACCACGCTCGCGGAGGCGCGGCAGCACCTCGTCGCGCCACATCGGCCGCATCTCGCGCGGCGGTCCGGGGAGGGCCACGATGACACGACCCTCGTCGGCCTCGACCCACCAGCCGGGCGCGGTACCGAGCGGATTGGCCAGCGACGTGGCGCCGTCGACCAGCCAGGCCTGCTTGCGGTTGGCCTCGGGCATGGCCATGCTGCGGCGCTCGAAGAGCCCGCGCAGGGCGGACTCGAGGACCGGGTCGACCGACGGCTCCCGTCCGACCGCAGCGGCGATGGCCTCCCTCGTCAGGTCGTCGGGCGTCGGCCCCAGGCCACCCGTGGTCACGACCAGATCGGCCCGCCCGAGCGCGGCCCGGATGGCCTCGGTCACCGCCGCCAGGTCGTCCGGCAATGCCACCAATCGCGTCACCTCAACGCCCAGGTCGGTCAGCTCGCGCGCCAGCTCACCGCCGTTGGTGTCGCGCGTGTCGCCCGTGGTCAGCTCACTGCCGACGGCGAGCAGCTCGGCCCGGAGGATCGGTCGCAGCGACGCCATGGCCGGAGTCTACGAGCCGCGGCCGACACGAGCCGCCTCCGGAGTTGACGCTCGCGCGCGGCTGTGTTAGCAATCTACCTTCGAGAGTGCTAACCACGAGACGCGGCGCGCGGCGGGCACAGAGTCACGCCCCGGAGCGCGATCGCGATGGAGGATGAACCCAGATGGC
>DASSPM010000014.1:0-8645 GCA_035699625.1 Candidatus Limnocylindrales bacterium
CTCGGCCGAGTTCCGGGCTGAGGCGGTGCGGCTGTCGCGCGAGCCCGGGCAGTCATCGGAGTCGGTGGCGGCCGACCTGGGTGTGTCGGGCATGACGATCCGGAACTGGCGCAAGGAATTCGAGGCGGCGGCTGATCCCGAGCTACGCCGGGCCCGCGCGGAGCACGCCGAACTCGTCGCCCTGCGACGCCGGCTCAAGGTGCTCGAAGAGGAACGGGAGATCCTGGCAAAAGCAGCGGCCTTCCTCGATCGGGAGCGCGGGCGGACACGGTGACCGTGTACCGGTTCGTCGAGCGGGAGAGGGCCTCGCACCACCTCGTCACCCTGTGCCGCGTGCTCGGCGTCAGCAGGAGTGCCTATCACGCCTGGGCGTGCCGAACCAGCTCCCACCGAGCCGCAGCCGACGCCGCGCTGACCGAGCTCATCCGGGACATCCACGTCACGAGTCGAGGCACCTACGGCGCGCCGCGGGTCCACGCCCGGCTGGGCGCAGCCGGTGTCCGGGTCGGCCGCAAGCGGGTCGCTCGCCTGATGCATGAGGTGGGGCTCGTCGGCGTCCATCGTCGTCGTCGGCGGCGCCCCACGAGGCGGCCGGCCCCGCGCGCCTGGACCACGGCGCCCGATCTCGTCCGGCGACGGTTCGGGGCGAGCGCGCCGGATCGCCTGTGGGTGGCCGACATCACCGAGCTGCCGACCCAGGAGGGCGCCCTCTACCTGGCCGCCATCGTCGACGCCTTCAGCCGGGCGTGCATCGGCTGGTCGATGGCCGATCACGTCCGGACGAGCCTCGTGCTCGAAGCCCTCGATGCGGCGGTCGCTCGGCGGCAACCCCGCCCGGGCCTCATCCATCACTCGGACCGCGGGACCCAGTACACGAGCATGGCCTTGGGCGACCGTCTCGCCCGGTCGGGCATCGCGGCGTCGATGGGTCTGCCTGGTTCTGGTCTCGACAACGCCCTCGCCGAGAGCTTCTTCGCATCGCTCGAGACCGAGCTCATCGACCGCTCGAGCTGGCCAACCCGGGCCGCCGCCCGCGTCGCCGTCTTCGACTGGATCGAGCGCTTCTACAACCGAGTCCGGATCCATTCCGCGATCGGCTACCTGAGCCCCCTCGAGTTCGAGAGGAGGTACCGTCTGACGAGCAGCGCTCGCTAAGAACCGCCCGTCCGTGAAACCGGGGCAACTCCAACGCCCACGTGCGCCGTTTGGTCGTTTGATGCAACGGTGGCTCGGGCGGCCGCTCTGGTGCCGGCTCGGGCGGGCCGCTCTGGTGGCGGCTCGGGCGGCCGCTCTGGTGGCGGCTCGGGCGACCCGTCGGGGCTCACCTTCTGGGCTTCCGCTCGGGTGCGGACCCGACGGTCAGGCCGCCGGTCGGTCGGGGTCGGCGGCCGGCCCCCCGCTCAGTCCGGCGGCGGCGGCAGCTTGACCCGGTCGCCGGCCCGGATCTGGTTCGGGTCGTCGATCTGGGGGTTGAGGTCCAGCACGACCTGCAGGGTGGTGCCGAAGTAGCGCGCGATGGAGTCGAGGTTGTTGCCGCGCTGCACGACGTAGATGTAGCAGTCCTCCGGCGGCGGGCATCGCTCCAGGCCGGCGAAGCGCGAGGCGATCGTCGTCGGCGTCGGTCCAGGCGGGCTCGCCGCCGGTGTCGGCGCCACCGTGGGAGGCGGCGTCGTCAGGGCGGTGGTGGGGCTCGGGCTCGGGCTTGGGCTCGGCGGCAGGGTCGGCGCCGGGCTCGGCTGCGGGGTGACGGGCGTCGCTCCTGGCGCGCCGCCGATGGCGGTCGGCGAGGCACCTCCGGTGCGCAGCACCAGCCCGCCGTTGGCCAGCATGTACGCCGAGGCAGTGGCCACTGCCAGGGCGAGCACGACGAAGGCCGCCGCGATCGACAGCGGCAGCCGGCGGCGAGCAGCGGGCACGATGGCCTCGCCGGCCAGCCGCAGGCCTGCGAGGTAGCGGGGGCAGCGGGCGTGCGCCGCCTGGAGGCAGACCAGCTCCTGCTGCGGCCGGCTCTGCGGCAAGGGTGCGTCGAGGGCGAGGCAGCGGTGGCCCTCGTCGAAGGCATCGAGCGGCGCGACGAGGCCCTCCGCGGACTCGAGGCGCAGGAAGGGGCAGGTGGCGACCCGTGGCGAGCGACCCGGCCAGGCCTCGACGGCCGCGAGCGCGAGGCGGTCCAGGTCCGCTGTCCGTGCGTCCGACCCCTCTCGCTCCTCGCGGGCGTCTGTGCCCTGCGTGGTGCGCTCGGGCGTTACGTCGGGCAGCGGCTCGAGCGGGATGGCGCGCCTGCTGCGCCGCGCGGCCGTGCCGTCCTCGTCGGCCGGCGCCACCGTCTCGGCATCGCCGCTCGCGCCGGCCTCGGCGGCAGCCTGGCGCTCAGCGTCCTCGAGGCTGGCCGGCCGAGTGGGGCGGGCAGACCGGCGCGCGCCGGTGTGCCGCGAGGTGCCGCGTCCGGGGCCGTCGCTGCGCTCCGCCGTCGTGACTCCTCCCTCTGGTCCCTCGCGGTCGGCGGGGAGTCTAGCATCGGGGCGGACCGCGCCGGCGGCAGGCACGTGGAGCGATCCGAGTTGCGCGTAGTACTACCAGCGCCTTGCCCGCGGCGTCGGAGCCCTGCTAGGCTCCCTCCGATGCGGGTCGCGGCGCATGCGACCTGCCAGCTCAACGGAGCCCTGATCCGCGTGGCACTCCTGCAGCGATCGACGCGCACGGCACCCGAGGCGCGCACCGGCAGCAACATCCGGCGATGCACCTATCGCCGGCTGATCGCCGTGCAGCGCAAGCCCGACGTGCTCTACGACGTGGAGTGCCTCTACCCGGACCGGCTGGTGCCCATCCCCTTGGGCGACCTCGAGACGGCGCGGCCGATCTGCAACGGCTGCACGGCACAGCACATCTTCCGGCCCGACGAGGACTGAGAGCCTGTGAGTGAACTGCCACGCTTGATCTGACCCGTCCGTGCCATAGAACCTGACACGGGGCGGCGGCACCATCCCGGCCATGCCGTCGATGATCGAGCTGGACGACACGGCGTGGGACCTCGTCAAGGACATCTCCGACCCACAGGGGCGGCGGGGCGTGCCCGCGCGCTACGAGGAGCACCTCGACGACGTTCTCGCCGGCTACGGCACCGACGTCGACCGCGGCCTGATCCGCGCATGGTGGTCGTGGCGGTGCCTGGTTGCGGTCCGCTGGCTGTTCGAAAACGGCTACGGCGCGCCCGAAAAGTACCCTGAGGTTGCGGTCCTTCGATCGCTGTCGCGAAGGTGGCCGACCGTGGGCTTTGAGGCTCCCCTCGGCGGCCGCGCACAGGCGGACGCCGCCGCGGCCAGCCGACAACGGGAGGTGCGCTGGAGTGCCTGCGAGGCGACCTGTAAGCCGAGTTCTGTCCCGCGGCAGTGCCACGGGGACGGTCATCCATCTACGGCGGCGGTTGCCCGCAGCCTCTAGCGGCCGACCCGAGGGCCAGGCGACGCACCTGTCCCCGGGACCGAAGTCCCGGGATCGCCCTCCTATTTGGCCTTGCTCCGGGTAGAGCTTGCCCGTTTCACCCGGCCCGGGCCAGGGGCCCTGCCGGCTCGTCTCTGTGGCGCTGGTCCTCGCCTCACGGCGGGCGGGGGTTACCCGCTACCCTGCGTCGCGGAGCTCGGACTTTCCTCGTGCCGGTCTCGGGTCACCCCGTCGTGGCACGCGACCGTCCGGTCGCCTCGCTGGCGGACCTATGCTACCGCAGCGGGATGTCGTCGTCTAGAACGGCTGTTCGACGCTCGGCCAGGACGCGCACCGCGGCTGCGGCGGCCGTCGGGTCGTCGAGGGCCAGGTTGGCGAGTGCGTCGGCGGCGCGGTTGGCGGCCCGCGGCTCGTGGCTGGCGGACCAGCGCTCGAAGCCCGCCAGGAGCCGCTGAGCCTCGCCGAAGAGACCCTGGAGCTTGGCGTCCTTGACCCGCCAGCGCCCGTTGAGCTGCTCGACCACCAGCTTCGAGTCGAGTCGTAGGTCCACCTCGCGCGCCCCGAGCCGGGTGGCGGCGCGCAGGGCGAGCACGACCGCGGCGTACTCGGCGACGTTGTTGGTGCGATGACCGAGGGCCCGTGCCACGACCGCCAGGGGCGGTGCGTCCGGGTCGCGCGCGTCCGGCCGGTCGGCGTCGATGAGCACGGCACCGGCCGCAGCCGGGCCCGGGTTGCCGCGCGCGGCGCCGTCGGCGCGGATGACCAGCCGTCGGGGAGAGGCCCCCGCGGGGCGGGCCGTATGCGGCGTCAGCCGCTGCTCCCCGCCGGCTCGCCGCCGCTCGCCGGTCGCCCGGCCGTGCCGCGCGGCCGGCCTTCCGCGGGTGCCTCGCCGGCCGCCGGCCGGTCGCGTCCGGTCAGCTTGCGCCAGGCGATCTGGATCGGGTCGTAGTAGTGGTCGGCGACCCGCTCCTTGAGCGGGATGATGGCGTTGTCGGTGATCTTGATGTGCTCGGGGCAGACCTCGGTGCAGCACTTGGTGATGTTGCAGTAGCCAATGCCGCCCTCGTCCCTGAGGTATTCGCGCCGGTCGGCCGTGTCGAGCGGATGCATCTCCAGGGCGGCCGAACGGACCAGGAAGCGCGGGCCCATGAAGGGCGCCTGCGTCTCGTGGTTGCGCAGCACGTGGCAGACGTCCTGGCAGAGGAAGCACTCGATGCACTTGCGGAACTCCTGCACGCGCTCGATGTCCCGCTGCTGCCAACGCCACTCCGACTGGGGCAGGTCGGCGGGCGGGCTGAAGGGCCGGATGGTGCGGTTGACCTCGTAGTTCCAGGAGACGTCGGTGACCAGGTCCTTGATGAGCGGGAAGGTGCGCATCGGCTCGACGGTGACCGTCTCGCCCTCCCCGAAGTCGCTCATGCGCGTCTTGCAGGTGAGGCGCGGCCGGCCGTTCACCTCAGCACTGCACGAGCCGCACTTGGCGGCCTTGCAGTTCCAGCGCACGGCGAGGTCGGGCTGGGCATTGGCCTGGATCCAGTGCAGCGCGTCGAGCACGACCATGCCCTCCTCGACGGGCACCTCGTAGTCGACGAACTCGCCCTCCACATCGGGCGTACCGCGGAAGACGCGCAGGCGGACGTCAGGCATCGGCTAGACCTTCTCCTTGACCTTCGCCTCGAGCAGCTCGCGCAGCTCATCCGGCATCTCCGGCAGGGGCGATGTCCCGACGTGCATCGTATCCCCGTCACGGCGGGCGACGCTGTTGACGCCGGCCCAGGCCGGGTCGGTCTCGGGGTGGTCGAGGCGCGCGTGCGCTCCCCTGCTCTCGCGCCGCTGCAGGGCGCTGCGCGCGACCGCCTCCGAGACGGTGATCAGGTTGCGCAGCTCGAAGACCAGGTTCCAGCCCGGGTTGAAGGTGGCGCCACCGCCGACCTTCAGCCGCCCGGCGCGCTGACGCAGACCGGCCAGCCGGTCCACCGCCTGCACCAGGTCCTCCTCGGTGCGGAAGATGCCCACCAGCGTCTGCATCGTCTCCTGCAGGTCGCGCTGCAGGTCGTAGGGGTTCTCGCCGTCGGGGCGCTCGAGCGGCTCCGCCAACTCGGCCACGGCGCGCCGGACCTGCTGCGGGTTCTGGTAGGGCTCGTCGGCCTGCCCGGCGGCGAAGGCCGCTGCGCCCGCCCCCGCGCGCTGACCGAAGACGAGCAGGTCGGAGAGCGAGTTGCCGCCGAGGCGGTTGGCGCCGTGCATGCCACCTGCCACCTCGCCGGCGGCGAAGAGACCGGGTACCGTGGAGGCACCCGTTTCCGCCTCCACGCGCACGCCGCCCATGACGTAGTGCACCGTCGGCCCGACCTCCATCGGGCCGGCCGTGATGTCGACGTCGGCCAGCTCCCTGAACTGCTCGTACATCGAGGGCAGCTTCCGCCGCACGCGCTCGGCGGGCAGGTAGCTGATGTCGAGGAAGACGCCCCCGTGGGGGGAGCCACGGCCCTCGCGCACCTCGGTGTAGATGGCGCGCGCGACGTTGTCTCGGGTGGAGAGCTCGGGCGGCATGCGCGCCTCGGTCTGGCGGCTGGCGGTGAGCGCCTCGACCCACTGGCGCGCCTCGTCGTCGTCCTCGGCGTACTCGTGGCGGCGCTCCGGCGGCAGGTACTGCCACATGAAGCGGGTGCCGTCGCGATTGCGCAGGATGCCACCCTCGCCGCGCACCGCTTCGGTCACCAGCAGGCCGCGCACGCCGGGCGGCCAGACCATGCCCGTGGGATGGAACTGCACGAACTCCATGTCGATCAGCTCGGCGCCGACGTCGTAGGCGAGGGCGTGGCCGTCGCCGCTGTACTCCCAGGAGTTGGAGGTGACCTGGAAGGCCTTGCCGATGCCGCCCGTGGCCAGGACCACGGCCTTGGCCCCGAAGGAGACCGGCCGGCCGTCCCGGCGCCAGTAGCCGAAGGCACCCGTGACCCGCCCCTCGGCCGTCAGCAGGCGAGTGATGGTGCACTCCATGTAGACCGCCACGCCCGCCGCGACGACGCGATCCTGGAGGGTGCGGATCATCTCCAGCCCGGTCCGGTCGCCCACGTGCGCCAAGCGCGGGTGGGAGTGACCGCCGAAGGGCCGCTGCAGGATGCGGCCGTCGCGCGTCCGGTCGAAGACGGCGCCCCACAGCTCGAGCTCCCGCACGCGCTCGGGCGCCTCCTGAGCGTGCAGCTGCGCCATGCGCCAGTTGTTGAGGTATTTGCCGCCGACCATGGTGTCCCGGAAGTGGGTCTTCCAGGAGTCGTCGGGGGCGACGTGCCCCAGGGCCGCCGCCACGCCGCCCTCGGCCATCACCGTGTGCGCCTTGCCCAGCAGCGACTTGCAGATGAGCCCGACCGACAGGCCGCGGTCGGAAGCCTCGATGGCGGCACGCAGGCCGGCCCCACCGGCACCGACCACGAGCACGTCGTGGTCGTGCCGCTCGACGCTGCTCACAGGCGGATGGCCGGGTCGCCGATGATGCCCAGCCCCAGGAGGCGCACGTAGAGGTCGGCCACGGCGACCGAGATGAGGCTCAGCCAGGCCCAGCGCATGTGATGCGCGTTGAGTCCCGTGAGACGTTCCCAGAGCTCGTAGCGGGTGCGCGCCATGGGCGTGCAGCTGAAGCAGTCGAGCCGCCCACCGACGAGGTGCCGCAGCGAGTGGCACGAGAGTGAGTAGCCGCTCAGCAGGGTCACGTTGACGAAGAGGATGAGCGTACCCAGCCCGATGCGCCACTGGCCGTCGTGGCGCAACGCCAGGAAGGCATCGATCCAGAGGAAGAAGAGCGGTACGAAGGCGGCGTAGAGGAAGAAGCGGTGCAGGTTCTGCAGGATGAAGGGCAGCCGCGTCTCGAGGCCGTAGCGGCGGTGCGCCAGCGGCTCGCCCACGGCACAGCCGGGCGGGTCGGCGAAGTAGGAGCGGTAGTACGCCTTGCGGTAGTAGTAGCAAGTGGCGCGGAAGCCGAGCGGCGCCCACAGGATGAGGATGGCGGGACTGAACCAGTCAGGCAGCAGGTCGGCACCGATGAGCGGCGAGAAGAAGGGCGAGAGGTAGCCCTGCGCCTCGTACGGCGCCCCGAAGAGTGGCTTCCAGAGCAGGGCGGAGAAGAGCGAGTAGACGACGAAGGTGCTGAAGCCGATGGCGATGATCGCCGGCTCGACCCACCACGTCTCGCGCCGGCTGGTGACGCCGAAGCCCTGCGGCGCGGTGCCCTGGGTCGCCGTCATCGATCCTCCTGTGCTGCTCCGTGGCGCACTGTCCGGGCGCCCGGGCGCCGAGACAGGTGCTGCCGGTGCCCCCGGTCGGGGCCGTCGAGTCGGGGCCGGCGTCTCGCCGGGGATGATCCGAGGTGAGCCTGCGCCGCTGTGCTGGACCGGCGCTCAGTCCGCATTCTAGCGAGGCGCTGCGGTATCCTGTCCGCCCGCTCCGCCGCCGCCCACGGCGACCCCCGGAGCGTGCCTTAGTCCCGGGGGATGGTCCGCATGCCTACGCACAAGGTACTCATCGTCGATGACAACGAATTGAACCTGCGGCTCGCCGAGACGGTCCTCTCCCACGCGGGCCTCGAGGTCGGCTTGGCGCGCACCGCCGCCGAAGCCAGGCGTCGCATCGCCGAGCGGGAGTGGTCGCTCATCCTGATGGACCTGCGCTTACCCGACGGCCGCGGCCTCGACATCGTGCGCGAGGTGCGCGCCGACCCGGCGCGCCGCGGCCAGCGCGTCGCCGCGCTCACCGCCAGCGCCATGGTGGGCGATCCCGGTCAAGCCCTGGAGGCTGGCTGTGACGCCTACATCGCCAAGCCCATCGATGTCACGACCTTCGCGCAGCGCGTGCGCGAGCTGATCGAGACGCCGTCCGCGTGACGCGCTCGTGAAGCTCCAGGAATACCACGCCAAAACGCTCCTCCAGGCGGCCGGCCTGCCCGTGCCGCCGTGGACCGTGGCCGCCTCCCCGGACGAGGTGCGCGCCGCCGCCGCCGGCTACCTCGAGGCCGGGGCCGAGAAGGTCGTCATCAAGGCACAGGTGCTGGTCGGCGGTCGCGGCAAGGCCGGCGGAGTGAAGCTGGCGGCCTCGGCGGACGAGGCCGAGCAGGTCGGCCGGGCGATCCTGGGCATGGACATCAAGGGCATCACGGTACGCACGGTGCTGGTCGCCCCGGCGGCCGAGATCGAGCAGGAGTACTACCT
>DASSPM010000015.1:0-12147 GCA_035699625.1 Candidatus Limnocylindrales bacterium
CGAGCCGCCTCCGGAGTTGACGCTCGCGCGCGGCTGTGTTAGCAATCTACCTTCGAGAGTGCTAACCACGAGACGCGGCGCGCGGCGGGCACAGAGTCACGCCCCGGAGCGCGATCGCGATGGAGGATGAACCCAGATGGCCAAGCTCATCGCCTATTCGGAAGAGGCCCGCCATTCGCTCAAGGAGGGCATCGACGCCCTCGCCGACGCGGTCGGCAAGACGCTCGGGCCGAAGGGCCGCAACGTGGCCCTCGACAAGAAGTACGGGGCGCCGACGGTGACCCACGACGGCGTCACCGTGGCCAAGGACATCGAGCTCGACGACGCCTTCGCCAACATGGGCGCGCAGCTGCTCAAGGAGGCCGCCACCAAGACCGAGGACGTGGCCGGCGACGGCACCACCACGGCCACCGTGCTGGCCCAGGCCATCGTCCACGAAGGGCTGCGCAACGTCGCCTCGGGCGCCAACCCGATGCAGATGAAGCTGGGCATCGAGAAGGCCACGGCGGCGGTGATCGAGGCCATCAAGAAGGCCGCCACGCCGGTGAGCGGGCATGCCGGGGTGGCCCAGGTGGCCACCGTCAGCGCCGGCGACGCGGAGATCGGCGAGCTCATCGCCACCGTCTTCGACAAGACCGGCAAGGACGGCGTGATCACCGTCGAGGAGTCCAAGACGCTCGCCTTCGAGACCGAGTACGTCGAGGGCATGCAGTTCGACCGCGGCTACGTGTCGCCCTATTTCGTGACCGACACCAACCGCATGGAGGCCGTCCTCGACGAGCCCTACATCCTCATCACCGACCGCAAGATCTCGGCCATCGCCGACATCCTGCCGGTCCTCGAGAAGGTGCTCCAGACGGGCAAGAAGGAGCTCGTCGTGGTGGCCGAGGACGTTGATGGCGAGGCGCTCGCGACGCTGGTCGTGAACAAGCTGCGCGGCGTGGTCAACGTGCTGGCCGTGAAGGCACCCGGCTTCGGTGACCGGCGCAAGGAGATGCTGCGCGACCTGGCCATCCTGACCGGTGGCACGGTGGTCAGTGAGGAGCTGGGTAAGAAGCTCGACGCCACCACGCTCGAGGATCTGGGGCGCGCCCGCCGGGCCGTGGCGACCAAGGACGAAACGACCATCGTCGAGGGCAAGGGCTCGCCCGAGGAGATCCAGGGCCGCATCAAGCAGATCAAGGCCCAGATCGAGGAGACGACCTCCGACTACGACAAGGAGAAGCTCCAGGAGCGGCTGGCCAAATTGGCCGGCGGCGTGGCCATCATCAAGGTCGGCGCCGGCACCGAGGTCGAGCTGAAGGAGAAGAAGCACCGCGTCGAAGACGCGCTCTCGGCCACCCGCGCGGCGGTCGAGGAGGGCATCGTGCCCGGCGGCGGTGTGACCCTGCTCCAGGCACAGCAGGCCATCGACGGCCTCGACCTCGAAGGCGACGCGCGCACGGGCGCTCTCATCGTCCGCCGGGCCCTCGAGGAGCCGATGCGGCGGATCGCCGAGAACGCCGGCCAGGACGGCTCGGTCGTGCTCGACCGGGTACGCCGGATGCAGGCCGAGAAGAAGCAGCCCAACCTCGGCTACGACGTGATCGCCGACGAGTACCGCGACATGGTCGAGGGCGGCATCGTCGACCCCGCCAAGGTGGTCCACTCGGCCCTCGCCAACGCGGCCTCCATCGCGGCCATGGTGCTCACCACCGAGGCCATGGTGACCGACAAGCCCGAGCCCAGGAAGGAGCCGGCCGCGCCGCCCATGGGCGACTTCTAGGTCGTCTCCCGGGTGGTGGGGCGCCCCATCGTCGGGCTGTCGGGGGTGAGCCGGACCACCGGCCGCGGCTTGGGGGACATTCGGGCGGTCGCGCCGTTCGGCATGCTGCGATAGACCGGCAGCGGGTAGCCTGTAGCTGCCCGCGACCGGACGCGGCGCACCGGATGCACGGACGGAACGGATGGACGAGAGGCTCGAGGGCTCGGGGTTCGCCGAGTTCGACCGCATGAGCGCCCTCTTCCGGAGGACGCGCTCGCTGCTCGATGTGCTGCTCGCCACGGGTGATCTGCCCGAGGGCGGCACAGCCGTCCTGGCCGACGAGGCGCTGCCGCACGTGGAGGAGGTCGAGGCGGGCTTCCGCGAGTGGCTGCGCACCGGCGAGACCGACCTCGCCGAGCTGCGCGCGCTGATCCTGCAGGGCGGCCTCGGCCTGCCCCCGGCACGAACGCCGGCCGAGGCACGCGCCGCCCTGGTCGAGGCGATGCTGGCCCGCAGCGGTGCCGGTGGTGAGCGCGAGATCCTGCCTGCCCCCGCGCGACGGCTGGCCGCGCTGGAGCACGCCCGCCTCGTCTTCGCCTTCCTGCCGCGCACGCCCGAGGGGGAGGTCCACTTCCCGGGGCCGCGGCGCAGCTACGCCGACATCGCCCCGCCGCGCAGCCCGGGCGAGCTGGCGATGCGCATCGAGGAGCTCGAGCGGCAGCTCTGGGCGGTCGCCACCGGCCACGCACCGCGGCCGACCGACAGCGGCTACCGCCGTACCTACGGCTTCTTCGACACCGCGGAGCGGCTGACCAGCTTCCACCTGGGCTGACGCCCCGGGCCGGCCGCGGCCCGGTTGGAAGGCGGTTGCAAGCCGCGCGCGGCCCAACGCCGCTGCGGGCGGACCCCGGGGGCGCTGGTATCCTTCGGCCGACCGCTGCCGACGGCCCGGCGCGTCCCGACCGACCCCATCCGCAGACCAGCGAGGCCACCTCCTGAGCACCGCACCCGACGCCGCGAGCCAGCCCGATCCCGCCGCGCAGGCGGAGGCGCCTGCGGGTACTCGTGCCCGCGCCCGACCCGGGCCACCTCCGCCGCCCGCGCCCGGGCTGGGCGAGCAGATCGGAAACACGAAGCGTGCCGCGCGCCAGCTGGTCGGGGCCCACATCGATCTGCTCAAGGCCGAGCTGGGCGAGATCGTCGGCCAGCTCAAGCTGCTGGCCGCCCTGGCGGGCATCGTCTTCGTGGTCGGCCTCTACGTCGGCAACCTCCTGCTCATCGGCGGCACCCTCTTCATCGGCGAGTGGCTCTTCGGCTCCATCGGCTGGGGCGTCCTCCACGGCGTGCTGCTCGGTCTCGGCCTCATCGTCGGCCTTTCGCTCGTCCTCTTCGGCGCGCCCGGTCGCGTGGTGACCACGACCTGGCTCGTCTCCGCGCTCGCGGCGGCAACGCTGGCCGTGCTCCTCGGATCTGACGTGCTGCACCGCCTGGCTCACGCCGGCGCGGACGCCGTGAACGCCGCCGTGGAGCCCGACCTGCAGCCGTTCTGGGCGCCGGCCGTCGTCTCGGCAGCCGGCGGCGCCGTGCTGCTCGGCGTCGCGCTGGCGGCCGCGGGCGCCCGGGCCGGCATCGGCGGCGTCCTGGCGGGACTGCTCGGCGGCGCCATCGTGGGCGCCCTCCTGGGCATGCTCCTGGCCGGCAGCCACTGGACGTGGCGTGGGGCGGCCGCCGTGGGCGTCACCTTCGGTGCCATCCTCTGGCCCGTGCTCCAGGGGCTCGCGGCACGCAAGGCCGGTATCGACCCGAAGACCCGCTTCACCCGGCTCTGGCCGAGCCAGACCTGGGAGACCACGCTCGAGACCAAGGAATGGCTGGAGAAGGAATGGCAGAAGAGACGCGAGCGGCTCGCGAAGCGGTCGTAGCGGCCCGCGCCGCGCTCTCGGCCGAGGTCGATGAGCTGGGCGCGGCGGCGCGCTCCGCCGTCGACATCCCGGCCAAGATCCGGCGGGACCCGCTGCGCACGCTGGGACTGGCGGGTGGCCTCGGATTCCTGGCCCTGGGCGGTCCCAAGCGATTCGTGCGTGCCGTGGAGCGGCGGCTCTTCCCGAGCCGCGCCGAGCGCGTCAAGGGCATCCTGCCCAGGGACATCGAGAAGGCCATCGGCTCGCTCGGCGACGACGCGGCCCGCGTGCGGGCCCAGGTGGAGCGCGAGTTCGAGGGCTTCCTCAAGAAGCGCGCGCCGCAGGCCAAGAAGGAGGCCGAGAAGCTGGTCGGCGCGCGGCAGAGCTTCTGGAAGACCTACGACGCCATCATCGTCCCGGCCAGTGCGCTGGCCGCGAAGCGTTTCCTCGACAAGCTCTTCGCCGCCGACCGCGATCGCCGCCGCAGCGACCAGCCGGCCGACGAGGGCCGCACCAACCCGACCACGCGGCCCTAGCCGGAGGCGCCACCACGGCTCCGGCGTCAGCTCGGCGAGGCGACCGAGTCGACGCGCAGGCTGACGACCTCGATCGCCTCCTGCTTACCCTTGAGCTCCAGCCGGCGCCGCTCGAGCACCCGGTCGAGGCCTGCCGCCAGCGCGGCCTCGCCCGAGACGAGGATCTCCCCGGTGGCTGCCTGCGCGGCCAGCCGCGCCGTCGTGTTGACCACGTCGCCGACGACGGTGATCTCGACGTGCTCGGCCTGGCCGATCGCGCCGAACCAGACGACGCCCGTGTGGACACCGGCACCCACGGGTACCCAGGGAGCCTGAGCATCGGCGTGCCCGGTCGCCCGCAGGAGCGCCAGGGCCGCCGCGACGGCGTGCGCGGCGTGGCGATCGGCGTTGAGCACCGGCGGGAAGACGGCCACCAGCTCGTCGCCCACGAACTTGTCGACCATGCCGTTGTGGGCGAAGACGACGCCGGAGGCGACCGTGTAGAAGCGATCGAGGATGCGGCGGAAGGCGGTCGCCGAGATGCCCTCGGCCATGCTCGTCGAGCCGCGGATGTCGGCGAAGAGCAGTGACCCCTCCACCTCAGCTCCGCCACGGTGGCGGCGCATGAAGTCCTCGCAGCTGCTGCAGAAGTGCGGGTTGGCGCTCGAGGGCCGCTTGCCGATGAGCCGCATCACGGGAGCGCCGGGCCCGGCGAATGGCGCCGCGCAGATCCGGCAGCGCGGGTCCGCCGGGATGCGGCTGAAGAGGCGCCGCCCCAGCGTCTGGAACGTGTCCGGGTTGCGCAGGAAATCGCGCCAGAACGCCTCGTTGGCGGGATCGGTATCCGGGGGCCGGGACATCGTTCGACGATCGTCCCGCACCCGTCAAGCCGACCCGCGGTCCGGCGGCGATGAGGCGACGGTCATCGCCCGTCCGGCCTGCAGGAGGAACGGCGCGAGGTAGCCCGGGATGTCGGAGAAGGGCAGCACGTCGGGCAGCACGAGGATGGCCATCATGCGATGCGCAGCGGTGGTCCGGCGGGGTGCTCGAGCGTCTCGAGGAGGATGGCACCCCAGAGCATCGAGACGTCGCTGATCGAGAGCCGGCGCCGGCTGCGCCAGCCGCCCCCCGCGTCGTTGAGCACCTCCCAGAAGGTGCCGTCGCGCTCGATGGCGGCGCCCAACCGTGCCAGCTCGACGGCAGCGGCCCCCGGGTCCACCTCGCGCAGCAGGGAGAGGTAGATCGAACCCAGGCTGGTCCAGGCGGCCGTGGTCTGGTAGTCCGGCGAGAGGAGGCGGTAGGCAAGGAGCTGGCCGCGCGGCTCGTGGCGGACCGCGAAGCGCAGCGGGTACGGTGCCGCGTACCCCTCCCGACGGATGGTCTCGAGGGCGGCCGCGCGCATGGCTGGGTCCTCGAGCAGGCCGGCGTAGAAGGGCCAGACGTTAGCTTCGCCCGAGGTCTCGTCACTGCCGAGCTGGTGGCGGAAGCGGTCGCCGAGCCAGAAGTGGCGGCGCAACAGGCTGCCCCAGTCGGGCTCGCTGGACGTGGCGGCAGCGGCGGTCGTGGCTTCGGTCGTGGTGCCGGTGGCTGCCCCGCCGGCGGCAGCCCCGGCTGCCGCGAAGTGGCGGGAGAGCAGGTCCGGCCCCCAGCCCGTCGCCACCACGGTGCGCGCCAGGACGGCGACCATCACGTTGCCGTAGAGCGTCGATCCGTTGCGGAAGGTGTCGCGGTGGGCCGAGTAGGCCCGGTCGGAGCGCACCAGGCCCGTGGCCGGGTCCACCACGTGCGCCACGTAGTGCTCGACCTCGGTGGCGATCCAGTCAGCGTGCCGCGCGGCGAATGCCGCCGCGCCGGCACCGGCCGCGCCGCCGGCCGCGACCAGTCCCCGCAGCGAGGCGAGCAGCAGCGGCAGCGAGTCCACGCCGTAGTCGAAGATGTCGACCGGCCAGCGGAGAAGGGGGTCGATGGTGGTCGTGATGTGGGAGCGTCGGCGGCGCCACGTGTCGATGGCCCAGCCGAGGCTGGCCAGCAGCCGCTCCGGGTGCGGCGGGCCGAGGCGCAGCAGGGCCGGCGCGGCGAAACCCGTGTCGCGCGTCCAGAACTGCCGATAGTGGCCCGGGCTGGCGGTCAGGTAGCGGCCGGTCCAGCAGCGCTCGAGGCCCGCGCGCAGGATCTCCACGGCCGATCCGGCGTGACGCTCGTGGCCGCGCAGCGCCCGCCGGATTCGGGCACGCGCTGCGTGCGCGCCCATAGCGATGGCGGCCGGGTGGAGGAAGATGCGCCCCGACACGAAACCATGGTGCCAAGTCCGGGCCCAGGGCGAGCGCCGGGCGGAAGAAAGACGCGCACAGACACCACGCCATGGTGCCGACTCGGGACGCAGAGCGGGTGCCGGGCAGGTGGTACCGGCACGGGCGGCGAGACCAGGACGGACCGTCGGTCGTCGCTCGACCCTCTCACTCGATACGATGGCCGCGGGCGAGTGGCGGAATGGCAGACGCGCCGGCCTTAGGAGCCGGTGCCGCGCGAGCGGCGTGTCGGTTCGACCCCGACCTCGCCCACCACGCTTCCGTCGTCGGACAGCGTCGCTCCCGCAGACGTCCCGATCCGGCCCCGTCTCGCCCCGCTCCCATGACCCGCATGCTCCCCATGGCTGGTAACGGGCTGTCAGGGCCGATCCTCTCTCCTTCATTCATCCCGGGAATGGTGTCCGGGGCGGCGGCCTATCCGGCGCACGACGGACCGGCTCTGGGCCCCGGATCACGCTCGCGCCCAGCGGCCAGGCCCCGCGCGCGAGCCGGACGCGGGCCGCAGGCCCGGATATCAGTCCGTGCGTGCATATACGCCACGGCATTGTCCGGCGGCGACCGCGACCGTGGCCGCCTCGCCCGGTCCCTTCCGTTGACCCGAGCACGGCCCCACAGTCGAGAGCCACCGCTCCGTCCGTGGGATCCCCGCCGAGCGACGTGATCACGCCGGCCGTGCCCGCCGGCCCGCCTATACTTCCCGTCCGATGAAGGTCACCACCACCCCCGCCCCCAAGAGCACGGTCCTGCTCGAGGTGGAGCTCCCCGCCGAGCGCGTCAAGCGCTCCATCGACGAATCGGTGCGCCATCTCTCGCGGCGTACCAAGGTGCCCGGCTTCCGGCCGGGCAAGGTGCCGCGGCCGATGCTCGAGCGCGCCCTGGGCGTGCGCCGTGACGAGCCGGACGCGCCCAATCCCATCGTGGACGACGCCAAGGAGCACCTCTTCGAGGCCTCGGTCATCGACGCCCTGCGCGAGGCCGACCTGGACGTGCTGAGCGTGCCGGAGCCCGAGTGGCTGCGCTTCGAGGAAGGCGCCGGCGCCGCCTACCGCGTGCAGCTCGCCGTCCGTCCCGAGGTCCAGCTCGGCGCCTACACCGACTACCCCTTCGGCATCGACATCGAGGAGATCGACGATGAGAAGGTCGAGCGGGTCGTCGAGCAGTTGCGCGACCAGCATGCGAGCCTCGTCCCCGTGGAGGGGCGCGGGGCGCAGGACGGCGACTACGCCGTCATCGCCTTCGAGGGCAGCCGCGAGGGCCAGCCCTTCGAGGGTGGTAGCGCCGAGCGCTTCCCGCTGGTCATCGGCAGCGACCGGCTCATCCCCGGCTTCGAGGGTCACCTGCTCGGCCTGCGCGAGGGCGAGGAGACCGACTTCAGCCTGACCTTCCCGGACGACTATCCGGACGAGTCGCTGGGCGGCAAGCCGGCCGACTTCCACGTCCGGCTGGTCGAGCTGCGCGAGAAGCGGCCGCCCGAGGCCGACGACGACTTCGCCGCCTCGCTCGGCGACTACGCCGACATGGCCGCCCTGCGCGCCGAGATCAGGCGCCGGCTGGAGGCCAACGCGAAGGACCACGCCCGGCATGCCTTCTCCAGCCGCATCATCGACTTCGCCGTGGACAACTCGCGCGTCGAGCTGCCCGACGTGCTCGTCGAGCGCGAGGTGGAGGTGATGCACGACGAGCTGCGCGTCCGGCTCGCGGAGCAGGGCATCGGCTACGAGGAGTACCTCAAGGTCGTGGGCAAGGACGACGCGGCCCTCCACGCCGAGTACCGCCAGCCGGCCGAGCGCCGGGTCAAGACCCTGCTGGTGATCTCCGCCATCGCCGACCGGGAAGGCGTGGAGGTGGAGGACGCCGAGGTCGAAGCCGAGGTCGCGCGCGCCCGCCAGCGCTACGCCGAGAGCCCCAAGCTGCTGAGCTACCTTGACTCACCGCGTGGTCGGGCCTACATCCGGGCCACGCTGCGCCGCAGCCGCACCGTCGAGCAGCTGGTCGAGCGCTGGCTGGCCGCCCATCCCGAGGTCGGCCCGGTGCCGCACCTCGAGGACGAATCGAGCCACGCCCCGGTCAACACCGCCGTCCAGGAGGGGACACCCGCATGACCCGACCGACCATTCGCCTGCCCGCGTCGACCGCGCAGGGGGCTGCGCTGCGGACCGCGCAGCCGGCTGCGCTCCAGACCGCGCTCGAGGCGCGGGCGATGCTCGTGCCGATGGTCATCGAGTCGTCGAGCCGAGGCGAACGGGCCTACGACATCTACAGCCGGCTGCTCAAGGAGCGCATCGTCTTCCTGGGCGACCAGATCGAGGATCACCTGGCGAACCTGGTCATCGCGCAGATGCTCTTCCTCGAGTCCGAGGACCCCGAGAAGGACATCCACCTCTACATCAACTCGCCGGGCGGCGTCATCACCGCCGGCCTGGCCATCTATGACACGATGCAGTACCTGCGCGCGCCGGTGAGCACCATCTGCATCGGCATGGCCGCCAGCATGGCCGCCGTACTGCTCGCGGCAGGCGCCAAGGGCAAGCGCTTCGCGCTGCCCAACAGCCGGATCATGATCCACCAGGGCTCGGGGGGCTTCCGGGGCAACACGCCGGACATCTTCATCCAGGTCAAGGAGCTCGAGTCGCTCGTCGAAGCCAACCACAGGATCCTCGCCAAGCACACCGGGCAGACCCTCGAGAAGGTGCGCAAGGACACCGAAAGGGACTATTTCATGGCTCCCGATGAGGCAAAGTCCTATGGCATCATCGACGAGGTGTTTGCGGGGCGAGGGGAGTCCCTCATCGCGCAGGCCAAGGACGAGGCCGCCAAAGAGGCGGACACGAAGGTCGAGCCGGAGCCCGAGAAGGGCCGCGGCTGAGGCCGGCGGAACCAGCACGGGAGCCGTAGGGAAGAGTGTCGACCACCAGCAAGAGCCCCAAGGTCCCGTACCGCTGCAGCTTCTGCGGCAAGAGCCAGGAGCAGGTCCGCAAGCTCATCGCGGGCCAGGGCGTCTATATCTGCGACGAGTGCATCAACCTCTGCCAGGAGATCATCGAGGAGGAGATGCTCGAGACGCCGCGTACCAAAGCGCAGGCGTCCAAGCTGCCCAACCCGAAGCAGATCAAATCGGCCCTCGATGACTACGTCATCAGCCAGGAACGGGCCAAGAAGGTCCTCTCGGTGGCCGTCTACAACCACTACAAGCGGGTCAACGCCGGCCACCAGGTCGACGACGTCGAGCTCCAGAAGTCCAACGTCATGCTCGTCGGGCCCACCGGATCGGGCAAGACGCTGCTGGCGCAGACCCTCGCGCGCGTGCTCGACGTGCCCTTCTGCATCGCCGACGCGACCTCGCTGACCGAGGCCGGCTACGTCGGCGAGGACGTCGAGAACATCCTGCTGCGGCTCATCCAGGCCGCCGACTTCGACGTCGCCCGGGCGCAGCGCGGCATCATCTACATCGACGAGATCGACAAGATCGCGCGCAAGGCCGACAACCCGTCGATCACCCGCGATGTCTCGGGCGAGGGTGTGCAGCAGGCGCTGCTCAAGATCCTCGAGGGCACCGTGGCCAACGTGCCGCCCCAGGGCGGCCGCAAGCACCCGCACCAGGACTTCATCCAGATCGACACCACGAACGTGCTCTTCATCTGTGGCGGTGCGTTCGAGGGCCTGGAGAAGATCGTCGAGGAACGGGTCGGCAAGCGTAGCCTCGGCTTCGGCTCGGAGGCGCAGACCGACCCGGCCGCGCGGGAGCGCGTGCTGGAGCAGCTGATGCCCGAGGACCTGCTCAAGTTCGGGCTCATCCCCGAGTTCGTGGGCCGGCTGCCGGTCATCGTCTCGCTGGCCGCGCTGAGTCGCGAGGATCTGGTGCGCATCCTGACCGAGCCGCGCAACGCGGTGACGCGCCAATTCCAGAAGTTCCTGCAGCTCGACAAGGTCGAGCTCGTCTTCACGCCCGGCGCGCTCGAGGCGGCCGCAGAGCTGGCACTCAACCGCAAGACCGGCGCCCGCGCGCTCCGCTCCATCGTCGAGGAGGCGCTGCTCGAGGTGATGTACGACATCCCCGAGCGCACCGATGTACGCAAGTGCATCATCACCGAGGAGACCATCCGCGAGGGACGCGTGCCGCTGCTGCTGACCAAGGCGGAGATCGAGCAGGGCGTCGACGAGACCAACTACGAGGAGCAACTCGCCAAGCGCGGCGCCTGACGAGGGCGAACGGCTGGCGCGCAGCGACACGCGCCATGCAAAACCGCTGGAATCCGCTCCCGCCCGGGCGTATCATGCGCCCGGACATGCCCCATCCGTATCGACGAGGTCGCGCGTGCAGCCGGTGACGGTGCAGGTGATCACCTACGCCCCGACGGCGTACTACCACTGCCAACACTGCGAGCTGACCTTCCAGGAGATGGGCATCGGTGAGCGGCTGCGCCGCCAGCATGCCGCCGAGTCCCTGCCCGAGGACCTGGGTCGCGAGTTCGCCGTGCTCTCCGACTGGGTGCGCTCCATCATCCAGCGCTACGGCGCACGCGTGCACGTACAGGTCATCGATGCGGCCTCCATCGAAGGCTTCCTGAAGTCGCTGCGCTACCGCGTGGGGCGCTACCCCGCCGTCATCGTGAACGGACGGGAGAAGCGCATCGGCAGCGACTTCGCGGCGCTCGAGCCGGTCATCGAGCGTCATCTCTCCGCAGCGCGCCAGCCAGCCGCCGGCGCGGGCGGGGCCTGAGCGGTCGGCGGCGCGGACCGGCGCGGGAGGCGCCGGGGCCGGGGGAGGAAAGGAGGAAGGGTCGGCGGAACGAGCTCCGACGGACGATGCCTAGCGAACTCGATCGAGGGACTAGGGAGGGTCGCGTATGAACTCGTTATGGATCGTGGTCATCGGCGCGGTGGTGATCTACCTCGCGTACAACTACTACGCGAAGCGCATCGACCGCACCGTGATCCAGGCGGACGCCAACAAGGCGACGCCGGCGCGCATGTACATGGACGGGGCCGACTTCATGCCCACCAGTCGCTTCGTCCTGTACGGCTACCACTTCAAGTCGATCGCCGCGGCGGGGCCCATCGTGGGTGTCATCACCGCGGCCAACCTGTGGGGCTGGCTGCCATCGATCATCTGGCTGATGATCGGCGTCAGCTTCATCGGCTGGGCGAGCGACTACAGCGCGATCATGATGGCCGTCCGCAACGACGGCAGCTCACTCAGCGCCATCGCTCACCGGCTGATCTCGCCGCGCTCGCGGCGCATCCTTTTCGTCTTCATCTTCTTCTACCTGCTGCTCATCGCCGGTGCCTTCGTGGGCATCATGGCCGCCATCCTGGCCTCCCGGCCAGATGTGCCCTTCGGCATCCTGGTGCTGGCGATCATGGGTCTCCTCGCAGGCTGGCTCATCTATCGCAAGCGCGCCAGCATCGTCACGGTCACGCTGCTTACGGTGGTGCTGACACTGGCCGCCATGGCCCTCGGGCCCTTCGGCGGCACCTTCGAGCAGGGCAAGCCGCCGGCCTGGTCAACGGCCCCCATCGCCGGCACCATCGACTCGATCAACAAGGGTCTCAACGCGGGCGGGCCGCTCTACACGGTGGTCGATCCGACCAGCGCCGACCCGCGCGTGCCGCCGCCCGGCGCCGACGGCAAGCGGCCCACCACCGCCACCTACAACGCCGAGACGGGCGCCATCAAC
>DASSPM010000016.1:0-2244 GCA_035699625.1 Candidatus Limnocylindrales bacterium
CGGCACGACGGCGTTGGCCGCCTCCACGCCCGTGGCACCCGGGTCGGCGCGAATGGTCACCGTGACCGGCCCGGCCGGCTCCGCGCGCGGCGTGACCGTGATGGCGGCCGTCGGCAGCAGCAGGAAGCCGCCCACCCCGCCCAGCACGAGGACAAGGGCCGCCAGCGCCGCGGCGACCAGCAGCGGCGTGCGGCCGAGGCGCTCCCACCACGGCCGACCCGCGGCGCGGCGGTCGTCCACGGGCAGGTCGCGCGCCGCGGAGCGGGGCCCGAGGCCACGCGATGTGGCCGTGGCCGGCGGAGGCGCCGGGAGCGCGACCGAGATCGGCGTGGCCGGCGTGGGCTGGACTGCCGTGGCACTGGCCGCGGTGACCAGGCTGACCGGGGGCTTCGGGGGATCCGAGGCCACCGGTCCATCCGAGGCTCCGGCCGCCGGCTCAACGGGACCCGTTTCGCCGGTGGCGACGGTGGCTCCTGCGGCGGCGTCGCCTGTCACGTTGGCGCCGGCCACGCTGGCGCCGGCTGCGGCAGGTTCAGCGGGCCCCCCGCTGCGCGCCTCCTCGACGCTCGCTTCCCACTCGCCGACCGTGCCGAAGGCGGGCAACCCGGCCGAGACGGCGATGGCGCGCACGCCCGCGTCGCCGCTGACGATGGAGAGGCGGCGCTGGTGCTCGAGCGCCTCGCGCGCCAGCAGCCGGAAGTTGATGCGGCTGGTGGCGATGCGCGAGCCGGGCGGCAGGACGAGCAGCACGTTGTGCTCGTCGGCTGCCCGGAGGCGCGCCACGGCGATGGTGATCTCGTCGTCGACGTCGAGATAGGAGACGGTCATCCGCGGGGAGTCTGCCCTAGACCTTCATCGCGCGCAGCACGCGCTTCAGCGCCACGTCGAGCGGCGCCTCCTCGGTGGCCATCTCGATGGCCTGGTAGGCCAGGCCCAGCGGCGTCACGTCCTGCTGGTCCACGAGCAGCTTGGTCGCGTCACGGATGGCCTCCACCTGCGCCGGCTCGATGATGGTCACCTCGGGCGGCCGCGCGAAGGGCAGCCGCTTGGCAAATCGCCCGTCGGAGAGCGCAGTCAACAGGTGCGGCAGCCGGGAGCCGCCGCCGCAGAGGTAGATGCGGCCGGGCAGCAGATCGCCGCCGGCCAGCTCCTCGAGGATCAGCTCGACTCCCGCCGCCCAGACCTGCACGTCCTCGCCGATGATGCGCTCGACCTGCTCGGGCTCGTCGACCGGCAGGCCGCGCGCGTGGTCGATCTTGACCTGCTCGGCGCGCGGGAAGGGCAGGTCGAGCCGGTCCGCGAGGGACTTGGTGAAGGCGCGTCCGCCGAGGGCGAACATGCGCGTCCCCTCGATGCCGCCCTGGCGCACCAGGGCCACGTCCGTGGTGCCGCCGCCGACGTCGATGAAGAGGGCGCCCGACTGCTGCACCTGCTCGCCGCCCAGGCAGCGGGCGACGGCGTAGGGCTCGGCGACGACGGCCAGCAGGTCGAGGTCGAGCTGGCCGGCGACGCTCTGCAGCGCGCCCAGGTGCACCAACGGCGCGAAGGCGTTGAAGATGCTGATGCGCACGTGGCGGCCCTGGAAGCCGACCGGGTTGGTGACCGGGTAGCCGTCGATGGTCGAGCCGGTGACCGCGGCATGCACCAGGCGCACGTCCACGTTGGGCAGGCCGGTCTCCCAGGTGATGGCCCGCTCCGCTTCCCGGAGCGCCTCACGCTGGACCTCGTTGATGAGCCGCTGCAGCTCGGCCTCGGTGATGGGCGCGTCGGGCCGCTTGCGCTCCATGGAGTGGCTGGTGGTGAAGCCCTTGACCAGCTCTCCGGCGATGCCGATGACGACCTGCGTCGGCCGGAAGCCGGCCATCTCCTCGGCCGCCTGGAGCGCCATGGCGCAGTTGTCGACCACGGCCGCGATGTCGGCCACGGTGCCCGACTGCATATGGGCCAGCCCCTGCTGCTGGCGACCCACGCCGCGCACCACGCCGCGGCCCGTGTCGTCGATCTCGAAGACGAGCGCCTTGGCCCACTCGGTGCCCACGTCGAGCGCCGTGCAGGCGGCGAGCGACTCGTCCTCGTCGCGCTGCAGGAAGCGGCGCCAGAAGGCCATCCCGGCGTGTCGCTCCCGCCCTACCTGCCGGCGCGCGCGGCGAGCGCGTCGCTGAGCGCCTGGCGGATGGCCTCGAGCGCGCTCGGGATGCGCTCGCGGCGAGTGCCCCGCGCCTGGGCCATGTCGGGCTTGCCGCC
>DASSPM010000017.1:0-22571 GCA_035699625.1 Candidatus Limnocylindrales bacterium
GCTTCTGACCCCGCAGGTAGTGACCGGCTCCCGAGATGGTCCCGCCCGTCCCGACCGAGGCCACGAAGTGGGTAAGCTTCCCCTCGGTCTGCTCCCAGATCTCGGGGCCCGTGGTCCGCTCGTGGGCCCTGGGGTTCTCCACGTTCCAGTACTGGTCGGGCTTGAAGGCGCCCGGGATGTCGCGCGCCAGGCGGGCCGCGACCGAGTAGTAGCTCTCCGGCGACTCGGGCGGCACATTGGTCGGGCAGAGCACCACCTCCGCACCGTAGGCGCGCAGCAGGGCTTGCTTCTCGGCCGACTGCTTGTCGGCCATGACGAAGATGCAGCGATAGCCCTTGAGGGCGGCGGCGATGGCCAGGCCGTGACCGGTGTTGCCCGAGGTGGGCTCGATGATGGTGCCGCCGGGACGGAGCTTGCCCTCGCGCTCGGCGGCCTCGATCATGGGCAGGCCGATGCGGTCCTTGACCGAGCCGCCGGGGTTGAGCATCTCGAGCTTGGCCAGCAGCAGCGGCTGGCGCTCGGGCGAGCCGAGGTCGCGGGTGACCCGCGTGAGGCGCACCAGGGGGGTCTCGCCGACGAGGTCGAGGATCGACTCGGCGTACTCCATCGCGGGCGAGTATAGGCGCGGGCCCGGACCGGGTCGCGCGCGAAGGGCCGGCCCGGGACCGGCCCTTCGAGGCTGCCCGACCCGCAGGGCGGGTCAGACTTCCGTCAGCTTGTAGTAGGTCGAGATGCCGCCGCTGGTGCTCATGAACGACCAACCGGCGGGCACCGGGTCGGAGGTGTCCTGGGAACGCATGTGGATGATCACGTCCTCGGTGCGGCAGATGCCGGCGCGCACGACCTGGCTGTCGTTGAGCGGTGTGCTCGACCCGAGTAGCACCTTGTCCGTGGCGTTGGGGCAGGTCACGGCCTTGCCGGGATCGGCCGCGGCGGCAGTCTGGTAGGCAGTCAGCGACCCATAGCCGAGGACCCACCAGAACGAGCCCACCGGAGCGTGGCCCGCGCCGCTGCCGCCGTCGTGGATATGCCAGTTGGCGCGGTTGTCGGTGGCCGCGGCCGGGCCGGCCAGTCCGGCCGTGAGGAGCGCCAGGGCGGCACCGAGGAAGAGTCGCTTGCGCATCGGGATCCTCCGTCAGGTTCGTTCGGCCAGCGTCAGCGCGGCGGGGGCGATCGCCACCTGTAGCACGGCTTCGAGCAGGCGGATGTGGCCGCCGGGAGCGATCGCCTCAGCGACCGCATCGCCGGCGGAGGCGGGGTCGAATGCCCAGCCCTCGAGAACGACACCAGTGCCACGGTCGTCGCGTACGAGCACGACGTTCGTGACGCCCAGGCGGGCCAGTCGCTCGGCCGTATCGGAGCCGAGGGTGAGGCCAGGATCAGCACCCTCCAGCAACAGCACGACCATGGCCACGTGGCCCTCCTTCCCGGGACCGCCCCGCGGCGTGTCCTCGGGAGCAGGCTAGGTCCGCGCCGGACCCGGGTTCATCGGGGAACTCCCCCATCCTTGGGTGCCCCGGAGCTCGGGGGAGCAGCACCACCCAGGAGCGCCGCGACCTCGGTGCGGTTGCGCAGTCCGAGCTTGGAGAGCACGTTCGAGACGTGACGCTCGACCGTCTTGCGCGAGACGAAGAGGCGGACGGCGATCTCGGGGTTGCTGGCGCCCCGCCCGACCAGTTCGGCCACCTCGCGCTCCCGCGCGCTAAGGCGCTCGAGCGGCGACTCGGATGCCGAGGCACGAGTCCGCCGCCAGGTTCGCAGGCCCAGGCCGCGCAGGCCCTGTTCGGCGGCACGCACGAGGGTCGTGGCGCCCACCGCGCGCGCCTCTGCCGCCAGGTGGTCGAAGGCGTCGATGGCGGCCACCCGATCCGTCTCGAGCAGCGACCGAGCGTGATCGAGGCGAAGCCACAGGGCATGGAGGCGACGCGACGCTGCCTCCGCCTCGACCGCCAGTTCCAGTAACCGATCGGCCGCCGCCGCCCGGTCCGTCGATCGCAGCAGCAGGGCCTCGGCCCAGGCGCGCCAGGCGACTCGCTCGGGATCCGGCTGCGGCAGGCTCTTATCCCAGGCGGCGAGCGTCGCGCGGGCCTCCTCGTCCTGACCGACCCGTGCCAGCGCCTCGGCAACGGCGATCTCCACCTCCGCCGCGCAGCGGCGGCAGCCGGCGCCCCGTGCCAGCCGGCGCGCCTCGGCCACGCGCTCCACCACCTGGGCCCTGGCCGCCGGACCCTGGAGGCGCGCGAGCCAGGTGGCCACCTGCTGGTGATAGGCCAGGCCGTAGTGGGGATCCGGCTCGGCGGCCGCGGTGGCGAGGTACGTTTCCACGACCGCTGCCCAGTCGGCGGTGTAGAAGCGGATGCCCTCGAGCACGCTCCGCTGCCGGCCCGAGATCCGGCCCGTGGGGCCGATGCGGGCCACGAGGGCATCGGTCTCGGCGGCGACCGCTTCAGCGTCGCCGATGCGACCCATGTCCAGCAGGCAGGCGGCGAGGCGGTGGCCGGCCTCGCTGCGCACGTTGGGGAAGATGCTCCGCTCCCCCTCATCCCAGGCGCGCCGGCTGTGGCGTTCGGCCTCCACGAGGCGCAGTTCCTGGCGCAGCGCCAAGGCGAGGAGCGTCAGGGCGTCGAGGTGGCCCTCGGGGTCGAAGCCCCGGGCGACCTCGACCATCTCCTCTGCCAGGGCGGTGGCGCGGCGCCAGTCGTTGAGCTGCAGCGCGCCGGCGTAGGCGGTGCGGAGTGCCTCGAGATGTCCCCGGCGCACCTCCCCGCTGACCCGCCCGCGCGCAGCCTCGGTCAGCCGGCGCGCGGTCTCGGCCGCCGCCTGGGCACGCTGGTGACCCTCCGCGCGCCGTCCATCGACCCAGATCTCGAGCTCGCCGGCCAGCGCCTCGAGGCGCACCAGGAGTCCCGGCTCCCGCCCGACGCGCCCTGCTTCGGCCAGGTGGGCACGTGCCTCCTCGTTGCGGCGGGCGGTGAACGCCGCGCGAGCGGCGGCCAGCAGCGCCCTCGCTCGCCGGTCCGGGTCATGAAGCCGCTCGGCGAGCGCCGCCCAGCGCTCGATGGCGAGGCCGAACTCGGCCAGCTCTCCGGCCAGCGCCGCGACCGCCTCGAGCAGGTCGAGCGCGCCCGGCTCCGCCGGATCGGCGGCGTCCGCGATGGCGGCCAGGGCCCGCAGGCCGTCCGGCCCGACCCACCGGCGCCGGGGGGCCGTAGCGATGCGCAGCGCGAGCGCGAGGTCGACGCGGCCCGCCCGGTGGCGATGGGCCAGGGCTTCCACCAGTCCCTGCACGTCGTCTCCTGCCTGCTCCTCCAGCATGGCTGCGGCCCGCGCATGTAGGTCCCGCCGCGTAGCCTCGGGCAGATCGCGTTCGGCTGCGGCGCGCACCAGGTCGTGCGCCACGCGCACGCCACCCCTCGAGGCCACCGCCAGACCCCGCGCCGTGAGCTCCGCGAGCGCCGGCTCGACGTCGCCGTCGGTCAGGCCGCCGACTCGGACGAGTTCCGACCGGGTGGCGGGGCGGGCCAGGATCGTCAGTGCGGCCATGACCGCCGCCGCGCGCGGACCGAGGCCACGCAGCCGCGCGCGAACGCTCTGTGTCCGGTCGCCGCCCTCGTCCCCCTGCGCGGTCAGCACCTGCATCCAGAACGGTGAGCCCGCAGCGCGCCGCCAGAGCTCGGCTGCGGCTTCGCGGTCGATGCCCGGCGCGAGCTCCATGGCCAGGCGGACACCGGCCTCGCGCTCGAGCGGGGCCAGCTCGAGCAGCCGGAATCGGCCCTGGGCACCGAGCAGCTGCTCGAGGGAGTCGGCCATGGCCCCGGCGGCGGCCGCCTCGCGTGACGCCGCCAGCAAGAGCATAGGCATCCCGGCCGCGGCCGATGCCCGGAGGAGATAGTGGATCAGGGCCATCGACAGCTCGTCCGTCCACTGCAGGTCGTCGGCCGTCATGAGCAGCGGGCCGCTGCCGATCAGGGCGCGGTGGGTCGCCTCGAAGAGGCGTAGCGGCTCCAGCTCGCGCGACGCCTGCTGCGGGGCCGTGCCGAGCAGCGCGGCGGTGACCGGGTCGGTGGTTCGGCCATGCAGCGACCGAAGGACCTCTCGCGCTGCCGCCAGCGGCACCTTCTGCTCGGGCTCGTAGCCGGTGAGCGTCAGCTGCGTCGGAGCGCGAAGGGCCGCGCGTGCTTCGGCCAGGAGACGGGACTTGCCCTGGCCGGGATCGGCCAGCACGAGGCAGGCGGCGGCGCTGCGCTCGCGCCTGGACCTCGCCCAGAGGTCCGCGATGGCTCCGAGCTCTGCCTCACGTCCGACGAATGGCGTCGGCACGACCTTCCCCTTCGCGTGGCTCCCGAGACGTGAGCCTACGCGCCCGGCGCAAGACCGCCCGGCGCAAGACCGCCCGGCTCAGCCGCCCGCGTCAGGCGCTCCCGGGCGCGGGTGCAGTCGGCGGCTGGTCGGCCGCGGCCGGTCTGGTGTCCTCGTCGTGGGCCGGCCCCTCGGGCGGCGCGCTCGAGCGACGCCGATCGCGCGTCGCCAGCAGCCAGACGCCGAGCACGATGCCGATGACCGAGATGAGGGTCGCCGTGGGCACGCCCGTGATGGTCCAGTTGTAGCCGCCGCGGAGCGGCTCGAGCAGGAGGCGCACCACGCCGTACCAGATGGCCCACAGGGCGAGCATGTCGCCCTGGCGGAGGCGGGGCAACATGCGGCTGGTGAGCCAGATGGCCAGCAGGCCGCCGGCCAGGTTGAGCATCGACTCGTAGAAGAAAAGCGGATGGAAGCCGACCTGCGCGCCGATGGCCTCGCAGGAGTAGTCGATGGTGGCCGTCTTGACGCGGTGCGCGCAGTCGATGGCGATGCCCCAGGGCAGGTCGGTCGGTGGGCCGTAGAGCTCCTGGTTGAAGAAGTTGCCCCAGCGGGCGATGGCCTGGCCGATGAAGAGGCTGGGGATGGCGACGTCGAGCCCGTTCAGCAGGCTCAGCCGGTGACGCCGCGTGTAGAGCAGCACCGCCAGGACGCCGCCGAAGACGCCGCCAAAGAGGCCGAGGCCGCTGTAGGGCGGCAGCACGACCTGGGGCAGTCGGTCCTGGTAGTAGGCCCACTGGTCGATGACGTGGTAGAGGCGGCCGCCGATGATGGCCAGCACGATGACCGCGAGGAAGGCGTTGCCGACGTGCTTCGGGTCGATCCCGCGCAGCTCGGCCTGGCGCTGCGCCAGGCGGTAGCCGACGGCGAAGGCCGCGGCATAGCCGAGGCCGTACCAGGGGATGGCGAGCGGTCCCAGCTGGACGGCGATGGGGCCGGGGGTGACGTCGATCACGGCCGGAGCATAGCCGCTGGCATCTGGTACCGGGCCCCGCGATGGGCGGCGGTCGCCGGGCAGGGCCGGCTCTAGCCGCGCCTATACTCGTCGGCGCATGAACGATGAGTACCAGGTCTGGCTGCTGCTCGTCCTCTTGGCGGTCGCCGGTGCGGTCCTCTGGCAGCTCTACGGCCACCTCCGGCGCGACGAGGAGGACGTTGTCGCAGACGAGCGCGCGCTGGAGGCAGATTGGATCGCCGGCACGCTGGCGGCACGTGGGCAGCGCGTGCCCCCGGAGACCGTCGAGGCCGTGCTGGAGCTTCACCGGCGATACCTGGCCGGGCCGGGCTTCGACGCCGGGCCCCTCGACGAGCGATCGGCCGCGCTCGAGCAGGCCGCGTCAGCCCGGGACGACACCGCGATGGAGCGCCACGACACCCGTCGCCAGGCGCCGGAAGCCGACGCCGGTCAGGCCGGCTGAGCGCATCCGCTCGGCCAGCTCCTCGGCCGAAGGGAACGACTCGAGCGAGGCGGGCAGGTACTCGTAGGCCGAGCGCCTCCCACCGGCCAGCAGCGCCATGAGCGGCGCCCAGCGGCGGAAGACGCCCAGGAAGAGGCGCGTCTGGAGCTCGCTCGTCGGCCGCGTCAACTCGAGGCAGACGACGCGACCCCCGGGCCGCACGACGCGCGCCATCTCCCGGAAGGCGGCCTCGTAGTCGGCCACGTTGCGGATGCCGAAGGCGATCGTGGCGGCATCGAACCGATCCGCCGGGTAGGGCAGGTCGAGCGCGTTGGCCACGCGGAAGCCAAGCTGGACGAGCGCCCGATGCGCACGCGCCGCAGACTGGATCATGCCGCTCGAGAAGTCCACGCCGACGACCGTCCCGAACGGCCCGACCGCCTCTGCCAGCAGGACCGATAGCTTGCCCGTGCCGCACGCCACGTCGACGGCCGAGTCGCCCGGGGAGAGCTCCGTCGCCGCGCAGGCCAGCCGCCGCCAGCGCCCATCAAGGCCGAGGGTCATGAGCGTGTTCAGCCGGTCGTAGGCGGGCACGATGGCGTCGAACATCTCGACCACTTCGTGCTCCGGGACCGGATTGCCCCGCGCCGGCCGAGCCGGAGCTGGCTCAGAAGTCACCGCTCACCATGACCTGCGCACCGGCCGCGTCGCGCGTGACCACGAAGCGGTCACCCGGCCGGCCCGGGTCGGGCAGGCCGTCCACTGGGCCGGCCCACGCCGCGAGCCCGTCCTGGACTCGCATGGCGCCCACCGGATGGCGCTGGCCGTCCCGCTCGAGGAAGCACCAGAGGCGATCCTCGCCCGAAGCGCCGAGCCAGCTGACGACGACCACGAGCTCGCGGCTCTGGCCGACGAAGGCGCTGCCGCTCGCACCCGAGCCGCTCACGTCGCGCAGCACGGCCCGGTACAGGCCCGGGTCCTGGAGGACACGCTCGGTCGCGGCCAGGATGCGGGCCATGCGATCGGCCCGGGCCTGCGCGCCGTCCCGCTCCGCGGCCAGCTGCCAGCCCCCGGCGGCCACCGCCAGGACGATCACCGCAACGGCCGCCAGCAGCGCTGCTCCCACCGAACGGCGCTCGGGGTGCGCCCGGAGCACCGGCCGGGCGGCCACACGCGGCGAGGCCGCGGGCTTGGATGCGGCACTCCGGAGCGCGTGGCGGAGCCGGTCGCGCGCCTCCGGCGACGGACCCGGGCCACGCTCCGCGGCGGCGGCGAGGAGAGCATCGGCGAGGGCGAGGGACCGCGCCTCGCGGCGGCACGCGGGACAGCCGGCGAGGTGTTGCTCAAGGGTCCGGTCGGGCGCGTCAGGCCCGCGTGCCGACTCGGCGGCAGCGACGGCCAGGCGTTCGAGCGCCTCAGCGTGATCCATCACTGCCTCCCTGGCGTTCGACGGCCGCTGCCCGGAGCGATGTCACGGTCGAGGAGCGCCGCTCGGCGGCCGGCCCGTGGGCGTCCTCCCCGTCGGCTGGCTCCGGCGCCACCGGCGTGATCGCCTTGCCCAGCTCAGGGCCGAGCAGCGGTACCAGGGCGGTGCGCAAGCGATGCAGCGCGCGCCGCGTGCGCGTCTTGACCGTGCCCAGCGGCCAGCCGAGGCGCAGCGCGATCTCGCTCTGGGTCAGCTCCTCGAAGTAGGCGAGCTCCAGCGCGCGGCGCTCCTGGTCGGGCACCTGGGCCAGCGCCTCGCGCACCACGCCGCGCAGCCAGCCGGCCTCCAGCATCGCCTCCGGCAGCTCCGGCGCCGGCGCCGCGGCCACCAGGCCGCCGCGCGGCAGGACCCGTTCGGCATCGGGCTGGGCGCCGTCGGCGAAGACCGCCGAGAGGGGCACCGTCGCCGGCCGCCGGCCCGCGGCACGCAGCCGGTCCACCGCCCGGTTGCGGGCGATGGTCAGCAGCCAGACCGCGACCGGCCCCTGCCGTCGGTCGAAGAGTTCGGCTCTGGTCCAGAGCGTCAAGAAGGTCTCCTGCATCACGTCCTCGGCGAGGTGACGGTCGCCGAGGAGCCGGTGAGCGACCCGGAAGACCGCTTCGCCATGTCGGTCGTACAGGCTCAGCAGTGCCTCCTCGTCGCGTTGGACCACGCGCGCCATGAGCTCGGCATCGGTCGTCCCTGCGCCGGCTCCCATGGGCCTCCTACGCTCCCTGCGGGGGCGCGGTTTCGGGGCGCGCCCGCGCCGGCTCGGAGGCAGCGCCGAGCAGCGCACCGCGGTCTCGCCAATCCTGGAGCAGCGCCGTGGCCCCCAGGGAGCCAGCCGGCAGGTGCGCTTCGAGGCAGGCCACGCCGTCGGGCCCGACCCGGGCGGCGTGGAGCGTGCCGGCGGGCAGGTCGAGACGGTCGCCCGCGGTCAACTCGACGGCGGCGCCCATCGCGGGCAGCTCGAAGGTGATCGAGCCGTGCTCGGCCACTAACACCTTGTCGTAGCCGTGCTCGTGCGCCTGGTAGCGGGCGGCAGGGCCATTCGACCATCCGGAGTGGCCCAGCGCGGCGACGTCCTCCGACAGGGCTCCCTCGGCACGCAGCCTGCCGAGCAGCTCTTGCCCGGTCATCTCAGGGCGCCAGCTGCACGCCGATGATGCTGCCGACGCCGTAGGTCACGGCCGCTGCGCCGGCCCCGATGGCCACCTGGCGGGCGCCGCTGAAGAGCGTGCTGCGCCCGGTCAGCAGGCTGACGGCGGCGCCGACCCCGAACAGGGCGGCGAAGGCGAGCGCCAGGGCGGCCACGGTGGCGGCCGTGCCGCTGGCCATCAGGAAGGGCAGCAGGGGCACGAAGGCTCCCGCGGCGAAGGCGAGGAATGAGCCGATGGCAGCACCCCAGGGCGATCCCAGCTCGTCCGGATCGAGCCCCAACTCCTCGCGCACCTTGGTGTCGAGGGCCGCCTCCGGGTCCTCCATCAAGTGCGCCGCCGTCCGTCGGGCGTCTTCCTCTGGCAACCCCTTGCGCCGGAAGATGCGTGCCAGCTCGCGCTCCTCGACCTCGGGCATGACGCGCAGCTCCTCCCGCTCCAGGGCGATCTGCCGCTCGAACAGCTCACGCTGACTCTGCATGCTGATCCACTCGCCCGCGGCCATGGAGAAGGCGCCCGCGACGAGGCCGGCGATGCCGGCCAGGACGATGATGTGGTTGTCCTGCTGGGCGCCGGAGACGCCCATCACCAGGGAGAGGTTGCTCACCAGGCCGTCGTTGACGCCGAAGATGGTGGCGCGCAGGGTGCCCGTCTGGCCAGCGCGGTGCCAGCTCTCGTCGCGCGGCGCCACGTGCCCGCTGCTGGCACCCTCCCTCACGGCGCCGGCCGCGAGTCCGGCGGACCCCGCTGCGGGCGCGGCATCGGCCGCTGCGCTCGGCGCAACCTCCGGTCCGCTGCCCGGACCCAGATGGCCATCGGCCGCGCGGTGGATGGCAACGTCCTCGGCGAGTGGCACGGCTGGGCCGTGGCCATCGAGCCCCGCGTCGAGGCGCCGCCAGATCTCGGCGTGCAGCCGCTCGTCGGCAGCGATGGCGGCCACCTCGGGATGGTCCTGGTCGGCGTAGGTGGCCTCTTCGTCACCCTCGAGCGCCTTGACCAGGTCCGACACGGCCCGCGTGCCGAGGAGTCGCGCCAGCAGCAGGATGAAGCGGATGCGTGCCCGCGGCGCACCCGTCGGCGGCACGTCCACGCCGGACTCGGCCAGGCGGCGGGCCCAGATCTCCGCATGACGGCGCTCGTTGACAGCGATGGTGCGGAACGCGGCCGCGCGGCGCGGATCCTTCTCGATGGCGGAGAGACGGTCGTAGAGGACGATCGCGTCGCGCTCGAGACGCAGGTTCTCCAGGCTGGTGGCGATCTCGCGTGGCGTCACATTCGGAATCGTAGCCCAGGCGCCCATCGGGCCTGCGACCGCTCCGGCGCTGGGCGTCGACTCAGACGGTCCAGCGCTCCGGGACTTCCACGATGACCTCGCCTCCACGCTGCTCGATGAGCTGCTCGACCTCGCTCACGCGGTCGTCGCGGAAGCGTCCCGCGAGCAGAGCTGTCCCCTCGTCGTAGTCCGAGCCGGCAGTGCCCATCGGCGCCACGCGCGCGTCGCCCGGGCCGAGGCGGTAGCGGTCTCGCAGCTCGGACAGCACGCGCCCCGCCGCGCGCGCGTCCGGGAAGGTGGCGGCGACCACCCGCATCATGAACCTCCGATCCTGGAGGGGGGTAGGTGCCAATGGTGCGCCCATGTGGGTTGCGCGGGCGATGCGGGTTGCGGTGGCGCGTTGCGTGCGCCTCGCAGGTGGCGTCCGTGGATCAGCTTTCTGCCGGCCCGAGTCGCCGTGGGCCGGCCCCGGCCGCCGTGCGCACGGCGGCCAGCAGGGCCTCCGGCGTGAAGGGCTTGGAGAGCACCGGCCGGCCCGCGACCAGCCCGTCTCCCTCGTCGCCCGGATAGCCGGTCATGTAAAGCACCTTCAGGCGGGGATGGTCGGGGCCGAGCCGGTCGGCCAGCTCCAGTCCGCTCATGCCCGGCATGACGATGTCGGTCACCAGGATATCGACCTGTTCGAGTCCGGTCGCCTGCGCCAGCGCCTCGCTGCCGTTGCCGGCGACGGTCACGTCGTAGCCCTCGGCGCGCAGCACCCGTTCGGCCAGCCTCCGCACCAGGATCTCGTCCTCGACCAGCAGGACGGCTCCCAGGGCGCCCGCCGACGCCGGTTCGCCTGGCCGCGCAGTCGGGGGACCGAGTGCACGGTCCCGGCTGAGCGGCAGGTAGATGTCGAAGGTCGAGCCCTCACCCGGCACCGATCGGACGTCGATGTAGCCATGCGACTGCTTGACGATGCCGTAGACCGTAGCCAGCCCCAGCCCGGTGCCCTGGCCAACGTCCTTGGTCGAGAAGAACGGCTCGAAGAGGTGTTCGCGGATCGCGGCATCGATGCCGGTACCGGTGTCGCTCACGCTGAGCCGCGCGTGCCGGCCCAGATGGGCACCGGGGTGCTCCCAGACGAAGCTTGCGTCGAGATCGGTCACGCCCGTGGAGATGGTGAGTTCACCGCCAGCCGGCATGGCATCGCGGCCGTTGAGTGCCAGGTTCAAGATGACTTGTTCGAGCTGCGATGCGTCGCCCAGGACGGCGGGCGGCATGGCCGCCCGGTCGAAGACGATGCGGATGTGCTCACCGAGCAGCCGGCGCAGCAGCGGCTCCAGGCCATCGACGACGGACTGGAGATCGATGGATCGGGGACGGGTCAGCTGGCGCCGGCCGAACGCCAGCAGCTGCCCCGTGAGTGCGGCTGCCCGTTCGGCGGCGGCACGGATCTGCTCCACCTCGGACCGCGACGCGTGACCGGCCGGCAGCTCGCTGAGCGCCAGCGCCGCGTTGCCCAGGATGGCCGTGAGCAGGTTGTTGAAGTCGTGCGCGATGCCACCAGCGAGGCGTCCGACCGCCTCCATCTTGTGCGCCTGGCGGAGCTGTGCCTCGAGCCTGGCCTGGTCGGTCACGTCCAGGGCGATGCCGATGACACCGATGACCTCGCCGGCGTCCCGCAGTGGCTCGAGGTGGGCCTGCAGGTCAAGGCCGTTCCAGCGGATCTCGAAGCTGGCCGAGCTACCGGCAAGCGCCTGACGGTGCGCGGCAAGGGCAGCCGCCGCTCGATCGGACTGGCCCGCGATCTCAGCCACGCTGCGGCCGATCAGACCGTCGGCGCGCAGACCGAGGGCCACCAGGGGTGCTCCGTCCACGGTCTCCAGACGAAGGTCCCGGCTCGCCGTCCAGAGCACCGCCGGCAGCTGGTCGAGGATGAGCCTGAGGGCGGCCTGGCTCTCCGCCAACGCCAGTGCGTCTTCCTTGGCCTCGGTGACGTCGCGCACGGCGGCCTCGAGGTAGGCGACCTGGCCGTGGGCATCCCGTACCGTCCGTCCCGTGATCCGTGCCCAGCCGCCGCTGCCATCGGCACGGCGGATGCGGAACTCCCGCTCGAGCGGCCCATCCGCGTCACCGAGGGACCCCAGCACCCGAGCCCGCTCTGCCGGATCTTCGAAGAGGGCGTCGGCGCCGATGGCCCTGAGCGCGGCGCCGTCGGTGTAGCCGAAGATGGCCGCCATGGCCGGGTTGGCCTCGAGGAGTCGCCCATCCGGGGTGCTCCGCACGAGTCCCACCGGCACGCCGTCGTAGAGCCGCCGGTAGCGTTCCGCAGCGCCCTCGAGACGCCGCCGCCACTCGAGCAGGACGACCGTGAACCCCACCACGCCTGCCACGACAGCGAAGCCACTCATCGCCTGGGCGGCCGCCGCCGGGATGTCGGGTGATGCGGGCGTGGTCAGCGAGATCAACGTGGTGCCCGCCGCCACGATAGAAGCCAGCGCGAGGGATGCTCGGAGACGCCGGCCATCGAGGAAGGCGATGGCGACCGCTGCGCCGGTCAGGGCGGCGACGGCGGATGCTTGGCCGAGCGCGGGATGGATGACCACGGCGGCGACGGCACCGCCAAGCATCGTGGCCACCATCAGCAGCGCCGCGGTGGGCAGGTCCGACCGCGCAAGACGGCCGATCAGCCAGGCGGCCAGGGCGACCCACAGTGCGGCTGCAGCGGCGGCAGCGACGCGGAAGGAGGGCTGCATGGCGTAGACGGCGCCCACCGCCAAGGCGATTGCCGCCGCGTTGATGCTGAGCGCCCGCTGCAGTCGGCGGAAGTGCTGAAGTGCGAGCGCGTCTGGCGGCAGGCTCGGCCGGTGGTGCATCACCCGGGCAGTCTGGGCCGCCCACGGCAGCGTTGGAATACTGCGGATGGACCACTCGGGTCCGTGAGGGAAGTGAGACGCGCGCCCGCGACACGACACCATGGCGAGCGCGGCATCATGGCCACGTGACGAGCCCATCCCCGACGCCCCACCCTGAACCGCTCGAGGCGCTGCCCGCCACGTCGGACCTGCTCGTCATCGGCGCCGGGGCGATGGGCGGCTGGACGGCCTATCGAGCGGCGGCCGGCGGCGGGGGTCCGGACCGCTCCGTGGGGGGCGGTCGGAGCGTGACCCTCCTCGACGCCTGGGGTGCCGGCCATGCGCGCGCCACGAGCGGCGACGAGAGCCGCATCATCCGCAGCGCGCATGGTGTCGATCCGCTCTACACGCGCTGGTCCCGCCGCGCCCGTGAGGTGTGGCAGGAAACCAGCGCCGAGTGGGCTGTCGAGCTCTTCGTGCAGAACGGCGTGCTCTGGTTCGCGCATCGCGAGGGCGGCTTCGAGGACGAGTCCGCGGTCACGCTCACGGCGGAGGGCGTACCGCACGAGCGGCTCCCGGCTGCGGAGCTGTTGGCCCGCTGGCCACAGCTCGGCGACGGCGGTGGCCTGACGCACGCCCTCTACGAACCCGAAGCGGGCACGCTCCGGGCTCGCCTCGCCTGTCAGGCGGTGACCGCCGCCTTCCAGCGCGCCGGCGGCCGCTACGGCCTGGCCGGCGTCCGGCCGGGCCGCATTCGTGGCGGGCAGCTGCTCGACGTGGTGGATGGGGCCGGCCGCCGCTGGTCGGCCGGGAGCTTCGTCTTCGCCTGCGGGCCATGGCTGCCACGGCTCTTCCCCGACGTCGCGGGCGACCTGGTGCGCGTCACCAAGCAGGACGTCGTCTTCGTCGGCCCTCGCGAGGCCGATCGCCGCTATCACGCCGAGGCCCTCCCGACCTGGGCCGACTACGACGCCGCCTATTACGGCATCCCAGCCCTGGACGAGCGCGGCTTCAAGCTGGCGCCAGACCGGCTGGGCCCGATCTTCGACCCCTCCAACGGCGAGCGGGTGGTCGACCCGGAGTCGATCCGGCTGGTGCGTCGCTACCTGCGCCAGCGCTTCCCGGGCCTCGCGGATGGCCCCGTGCTGGAGACGCGCGTCTGCCAGTACGAGTCCACGCCCGACGCGCACTTCGTGCTCGATCGGCACCCCGGCCTTGCCAACGTCTGGCTGGCCGGCGGCGGCTCCGGCCACGGCTTCAAGCACGGCCCTCGCATCGGTGAATACCTCGTCGCGCGCATCGACGGTGTGCCGCTCGGGGGTCAGGAGGGCGCACTCGAGGAGCGCTTCCAGATCCGGGTGCGCACGCCCTCCGCGGCGGCGCGCACGGGCGGCGACGAGATGGGCCGCAGTTGGGAGCTCTTCTGACACCCACCGGCAGAGCCTTGTCGCCGGCGGGCGTATGCTGCGGCGATGCGCCAGGCGTTCTCCTCGGGCGGCACGGTGACCCGGGCGAAGGTCGAACGGCCCTCGTCGCCCCGCCCCGAGCCTGACCCGGCCGTCCTCCCTGCGCGTACGCGCGTAAGCGGCGGCTCGCGCACAGGCGGCCTGCTCGTGCTCGGGCTGGCCGTCGCGGTGGCAGGTCTCGGGCTTCACGGGCGCCTCGCCGCACCGCCCGCCGCGCCCGCCGGCCCCGCCGCCCTGGTCGCCCCTCCCGCAGCGACCGCCCCGAGTGTCACAACGGCACCTTGGGTCGCCATCGGCGAGCGGCGCGAGGAGCGCAGCGCGGCGCATGGGCCGCACTTCTGGGCCGACCTGATGATCGATGGTGCCCGCCGCCACCACGTCCACCTATCGCCCACCGGCAGTGGCTGGTCGGCGGAGATGGCGGTCCCAGCGCCGGCGGCCGGTTCGTCCGCCCCGCAGGTCAGCCTCTACGCCGCCGCCGAGTGGCGGACCCGGCGCATCCACCTGGCGACCGTCGAGCCCTTCGCGGCGAGCGCGGTGGCGGGGCCGGTCGAGCTGGCGCGGGGCACGCTGGTCCTGGGCCCCGGCAGCGTGGCTCTGGGCAGCCCGGTCATGCCGCCCATGGCGGCCACAGCCACCCCGCGGCCCTGGATCTTCCGGGTCACGCTCGATCGGCGAGCGGACCAGGCCGTGCTGCGGCTGCTGGTGGAACCGACCGCGCGAAGACTGGCCTCGGCGCCGCGCGGCGCACCCGGGCGGGGATGTGGCGACCTGGACCGGGGCCGCATCGCGCGCTCGCGCGCCGTCGTCGAGGCATGCACGGTGGCCGCCGTCGGCGGCTGAGCGCCGCTTGGGAAATCACCCGTTCGACGGATGCGCACCGCGCCTGCGGCGCGCACGCTAGGCAGGATCCGCGATCCCCTTGGACTGCCCGCTCGGGCCAGGCGCGCGGCAGACAGGAGAGACGAGATCGGCAGCATCGCGACACCCGTGCGCTTGCTGATCCTGGAGGACCGCCGCGCCGATGCCGACCTGGCCGTGGCCAGCCTTGCGGCGGCCGGGGTGCGCTGCGAGGCCATCATCGTCGACACGCGTCATGCCTTCATCGAGGCGCTCGCGGCAGGACCTGAAGCGGTCATCGCCGACTACGTGGTGCCGGGGTTCGGGGCGGTGGAGGCGACGAAGCTGGTGACCGCACGCCTGCCGTACGTGCCGGTCATCGTCGTCTCTGGCCGCATCAGCGACGAGGAGGCAGCCGCGATCATCCGGGATGGCGCCTCGGATTTCGTGCCCAAGGATCATCTCGAGCGGCTCGCCGACGGCCTGCGCAGCGCGCTCGCCGAGATGCGCCTACGGCGCGAACGGGCGGAGGCGCAGGCGCTCCTGCAGCGCGTCGTGGACGGCACCCGGAGCGCGATCGTCGCGGTCGCGCCGGACGGCACGATCAGCCTGGCCAACACGGCGGTCACGCAGATGACCGGCTTCTCCCCGGGCGCGCTGGTGGGCACACGTTTCCTCGACGCCTTCCGTGCCGTCGAGGGCAGCCCCATGGCGGCCGCCCTCGAGCGAGCCATGGCCGGCGAGGAGGACGGCACCTTCGAGACAGAGATCGTCGGCCCCGACGGCAGCACCAGGACCCTCGTCGGCAGGCTGGGCACGCTGACGCACGACGGCGCAGCCACCGGGGTCGTCGTCAGCGCCGAGGACGTCACGACCCAGCGCGAGCTGGAGGGCCGCCTGCGGCAGGCGGCCAAGATGGAGGCCGTGGGCCAGCTGGCCGGTGGCATCGCCCACGACTTCAACAACCTGTTGACCATCATCATCGGCCTCTGCTCGCTGGTCCAGGAGCAGCTCGAGGACGCGGACCCCGAGGTCCGCGAGGATGTCGCCCAGGTCGCCCTGGCGGCCGAGCGCGCTGCCGGGCTGACGCGGCAGCTGCTCACCTTCAGCCGCCGCCACGAGACCCTCACCGAGACCATCGACGCGGCTGCGCACGTGGCCGAGATGGTGCCCATCCTGGAGCGACTGGTCGGCGCCGACATCGCCCTCGAAGCGCGCCTCGCGCACGACGCCGGGATGATCAGCATCGACCCGACCCAGCTGAGCCAGATCCTCATCAACCTGGCCGCCAACGCCCGCGACGCGATGCCGGACGGTGGCCGCCTGACCGTCGAGGCCCGGCGCATCCTGGCGGACGGCCGGGCCCCCGGCCCCCATGTCGGGCGGCCGAGTGGCGCGTACCTGATGCTTGCCGCGAGCGACACCGGCGAAGGCATGGACGAGGCGACACAGGAGCGGGTCTACGAGCCGTTCTTCACCACCAAGGAGATCGGCAAGGGCACCGGGCTGGGTCTGTCGACCGTCTACGGCATCGTGACCGACGCCGGCGGTCACCTTTCCCTGCGCTCCGAGGTCGGGCGGGGCACCACCTTCGAGATCTACCTGCCGCTGGTGGCCGAAGAGGTCGCCGTCGCCTGACCGTCCCGCCTACTGCCTGGCAGCCGCGCTACTGGTTGACCGGGATCTCCCCTTCGGGCAGCTCGAGCAGGATGCGGCCCTCCTCCACGGTCACCGGGTAGAGCGCCAAGGGCAGCTCCGCGGGCGGGTCGAGGGCCTCGCCGGTCTCGAGGTCGAAGCGCGACAGGTGCAGCGCGCAGGTCAGCGAGTCGCCCGTCAGGAAGCCCTTGTCGAGCTCGAAGTACTCGTGGGAGCAGATGCCCTGCGCGGCGTGGATGCGGCCGTCCACGTTTGCCAGGACGATGTCCGTGCCGTCCACCTGGACCATCGTGAGGGTGCCCGGGGGCACGTCGTCCACGCGGGCGACGTCGACGCGCCGCGTACGGTTGCCGGCCTGGGTCACGCCGCGCTGGCGGCCGGACCGGCCTCCCGGCCGGCGTCCCACTTGCGGTCGAGCAGCGCGCGCAGCCGCTCCTGCGCCTCGGGCAGCGGGATGCGCGCCACGACCGGCTCCAGGAAGCCGAGCACGATGTGCTTGCGCGCCACGTCGCGCGGCAGGCCGCGACTCATGGCGTAGAAGACCTGGCCCTCGTCGATCGGCCCGACCGAGCTGGAGTGCGCAGCGCGGCGCACGTCCGGCTGATCGATCTCGAGCGAGGGGATGGTCACCGAGCGCGCCTTCCGGGAGAGCAGCATGCCGAACTCGCCCAGGAAGGAGTCGGTGCCCGTGGCCAGCCGGTCGATCGCGATGAGGCCCTTCATGTAGCCCCGCGCCCGGTCCTGGAAGACGCCCTTGCTGAGCAGGTCGCCAGTCGTGTCTGGCGCCAGGTGACGCGTGTAGCTGGAGAGGTCGAAGAGCTGGCTGCCGCCACCGAAGCCGATCTCGACCTGCTGCACCGAGGCTCCCCGGCCGACCAGGTCGTTGTCGATGCGGCTCTTGACCAGGTCGCCGCCGACGCTGGCCAGCGCCCAGCGCAGCGTGGCGTCGCGGCCGACGCTGGCGGCACGGTTCAGGAAGGAGACGGTGCCCGGCCCGAAGTCCTGCTCCGCGGCCAGGTCGAGCGTGGCGCCGTCCCCGAGGCGGACCTCGGTCGTGCCGGCATAGAGGCGCTGCGCGCCGTCCGCGGGCGCCGCCTCCGCCTGCTCCTCGAGGATGCGCGCGTGGGCATCCCGCCCGAGCGAGACGAGGGTGCGCGCGAAGAGGCCGCGCCCCGCCGCGCCGACGCTCCAGCGCAGCACGATCGGTGCCGCCAGCGAGACGCCCTGGGGCACGTGCACGACGACACCCAGCGCATGGAGCGCGACGGTCAGCTGGCCGAACTTGTCATCGGCGGGCAGCGGCGACTCTCCGGCGAGCAGCTCTCCTGCCAGGTCCGGCCGCTCGCGCAGCACCTCGCTGAAGGTGCCCAGGAAGACGCCGGCATCGCGCGCCTCGGCCGAGAGGGCCCGCTCGACCACGGCGTCGTCGCGCACGTGCAGCAGGGCTGCCGCGCCCGGCGGCGGATCGGCGGTCGGAGCCGCCACGGAGTCCACGCCGCCCCAGGGCTCGATCTCGGCGAAGCGCACCGGGCGCAGGTCCACGTAGGTGGTCCAGAGCCGGTTGCGCTCGATGGGCGACTCCGCGTAGCGCGCGAGCGCGGCCAGACGTTGTTCGAGGAGCCAGTCCGGCTCCTCGAGGTCGCGCGAGAGGCTCCGCACCAGGTCCTCGGTGGCGAAGCCGAGGCCGGGCAGGTCGATGCGCTCGGTCACCCCAGGGCGCCCTCCATCTCGAGCTTCACCAATCGGTTGAACTCGATGGCGTACTCCATCGGCAGCTCCTTGGTGAAGACCTCCAGGAAGCCCTGCACGATGAGGTTCTGGGCCTCGTTCTCGGTCAGGCCGCGGCTCATCAGGTAGAAGACCTGGTCCTGGCTGATCTTGCCCACCGTCGCCTCGTGGCTCATGTGGGTGTCGTCTTCCTGGATGTCGATGTAGGGATAGGTGTCACTGCGGCTCTGGTCGTCGAGCATGAGCGCGTCGCAGCGGACACTGGCCACGACGTTCGTGGCACCCGGCGCGACCTTGAGCTGGCCGCGATAGGTGGCCCGGCCGCCGTCCTTGGACACGGACTTGCTGACGATGCGGCTCTTGGTGTCGGGCGCCAGGTGCACCGCCTTCGCGCCGGTGTCCTGGTGCTGGCCCTTGCCGGCCACGGCGACGCTGATGATGTCAGCCGTGGCGCCCCGCCCGCGCAGATAGATGCTCGGGTACTTCATGGTGACCCGGCTGTTGTGCACGAAGACGCCGTTGGCCACGAAGTTGTGGGTGCCGGCGACCTCGATGTCGTAGGTGACCTGCTCGCCGGCATATCGCATCGCCGACACGGGCGAGAAGTCGGTCGACCCGTCGGCGATTGCCACTAGGTCCCCAGGGACGATCGAGGCGACCGGAAGCCACATCGGTGCAGCCTGGGCTCGGCGGACAAGGAACGGGTGGTTCGGCGTAGCACGGACGACTCGCCCACCAGCTTCGACCTCGAAAACCGCCTGTGGCCGGTTTTCCTTGGTCGCGGTCACCCGCCCCAGCTCAAGCGAGAGGTCGGATCCGAGTCCGACGACCTGATCGCCCGTGCGGATCGCGGAGATCGGCACATGATCGCTGCCGCGGGCCACGAGCGTGTCTCCGGTGAGGCATCCCGTATTCGCGTCGATCCACTCGACGGTCGCGTTCTCGTGGGCGTGGGCCCGCTTGGTGACCAGGTTGTAGACGTCGTTCGACCAGTTCTGGATGGTCGTGTAGCGCACCTTCGAGCCGGGCAGCGCGATGACCTCCACGACTGCCGCGTGCAGCGAGTCCGTGGCGTAGATGGGCGCCGTGCAACCCTCTATATAGTGCACCTTGGCGCCCTCGTCGACGACGATGAGCGTGCGCTCGAACTGGCCGGTGTTCTCGCCGTTGATGCGGAAGTAGGCCTGCAGCGGCAGCGGCACCTCGACGCCCTTGGGCACGTAGACGAAGGAGCCGCCCGACCAGACGGCGCTGTTGAGCGCGGCGAACTTGTTGTCCTCGGGCGGCACGACCGTGCCGAAGTACTTCTCGAAGATCTCCGGGTATTCCTTGAGGCCCTGGTCGGTGCCCATGAAGACGACGCCGATCTTGGTCAACTCCTCGCGCACCGAGTGATAGACGACCTCGGAGTCGTACTGGGCGCCGACGCCGGAGAGGAACTTGCGCTCGGCCTCGGGGATGCCCAGGCGCTCGAAGGTGGCCTTGATCTGCTCGGGCACGTCGTCCCAGGACTTCTCCTCGCGCTCGGACGGCTTGCGGTAGTAGACGATGCGGTCGAAGTCGATGTGGGAGAGGTCGGCGCCCCAGGTGGGCATCGGGCGGGCCAGGAAGTGGTCGTAGGCGCGCAGCCGGAACTTGAGCATCCACTCCGGCTCGTCCTTGAAGCGACTGATCTCCTCGACCGTGTCGCGCGTCAGGCCGCGCTTCGTCTCCCGCAGGTAGACGATCTCGTCTTTGAAGTCGAACTTCGAGCGGTCGTTGGCGACGATCTCGCGCTGTGTGAGGGCCATCGAGCCTCCGTGTGCCGCCGGCCGTCCGGGCCTGCCGCGGGCTGCCGCATCCTGTCGGTCGGGGGTTTTCGCAATCCCGAGTGTCATTATCGGGATTGAGCGCGGAAGCGTCAACGACGATGCAGGGTCGGGTGTCCTTCGCCGGCGTGTGATCCTCCGGGCATGAAGACGCGCCCGGCCGAGAGGGCCGGGCGCGTCGACCGGGGTACTAAGCGGCGCGGACGTTAGCCGCGCGCGGGCCCTTCGGGCTGGCTTCGACGTCGAAGGTGACGCGTTCGCCACCGACGAGTCGGTCGAAGTCCATGGAGGCCTCGAGGCCGCCGCGGTGGAAGAAGTATTCCTTCCCGTCCTCGGCCGTGATGAAGCCGAAGCCGCGATCCGCGACGAGCTTCTTGATGGTTCCGGTGGTCATGTGTGACCCTCCGCTTTCCTCGAACGCAACCGGCAGACGCACGGTCCGTTCGAGAAGGTCGACCACGCGGAGCATCGCCACGGAGCGTGGCGTGCCCCCACCATAACAGGTCGCGGCTCAGACACCTAATGCGGCCACGAGCGCACGGGCGAGTCGCTCGTACTCGTCGGGTCGGTTGTAGAGGTGGGCCGAGAGCCGCAGCAGGCGTTGCGGGTCGGGGGACGTCTCCCCGGCGGCACGTTGCTCGGCCAGGCGCCAGGCGGGCGGCCAGGGTCCGATGGGTACCTCGAAGCGCGCAGCGCGCATCAGCTCGACCTGCAGCGGGTCGTCGTCGAGCGGGGAGTAGACGCCGCCGGCGGCGGGACCGCCCTCCGGCAGCAGCACCGACGCCATCGAGCCGATCATCGACTCGGGCGCGGGCGGCTCGACCCCGAGCGCGCGGCAGACGACGTCGCGCCCGAGCAGCGCCAGGCGACGGTTCGCCGCCATCACCTCCGGCCAGCCGCCCGGCAGCAGGCCGCCCACGAAGTCGATGGCGGCCGGCAGCGCCAGCACCGCCGAGGGATCGGCCGTGCCGGTCCAGTCGAACTCGAGCCGGAAGCGCGAGCGGTCCGTGCGCGGCGAGTTGGCGCCGTGCGAGATCGAGAGCGGCCGGATGGCGGCCTGTCGGTCACGGCGCACCCAGAGGAAGCCGGCACCCTTGGGCGCGCAGAGCCACTTGTGGCCGTTGCCGGTGTAGTAGTCGGCTCCCAGCGCGTCCAGGCCGAGCGGCACCATGCCCGGCGCGTGGGCACCGTCGACGAGCACGGCCACGCCCCGCGCCTGCAGCTCGCGCACGATGACCTCGATGGGCAGCACGAGGGCGGTCGGGCTGGTGACATGGCTGACCATGGCCAGGCGGGTGCGCGGCGTGACCCTGGCGAGGATCGCCTCGAGCGCCTGCCCGGGGTCGGCGATGGGCAGCGGGATCTCGGCCACCACGACACGCGCGCCGTCGCGCTCGGCGGTCACGCGCAACGCATTGAGGCAGGCGTTGTACTCGTGGTCGGTGGTGAGCAGCTCGTCGCCCGGCGAGAAGCGCAGCCAGCGCAGCACGGCGTTGACCCCGTACGTGGCATTGGGCACGAAGGCAAGGTCGTCGGCGTCCGCGCCCAGGAAGCCCGCCAGGTGGGCCCGCGCGGCGTCGAGCAGCCCCTCCAGGTCGCGCGACATGAAGGCCACCGGCTGGCGCTCGATGCGCTCGCGGATGGCCTGCTGTGCGGCCAGCACTTCCCGAGGGCAGGCGCCGTAGGAGCCGTGGTTGAGGAAGACGACCGCGGGGTCGAGCAGCCAGTGCGCGCGCAGGTCCGTGGCCGGCAAGGCTGGCCGAGTCGTGGTCATCGGCGCAGTCTGGCATGCGCGCAGGCGGCCAGGATGCGACCATCGGCGCCCGCACCAACGACCGAAAGTCCTGGAGCCCCCAGGGCGCCGAGCGGGTACGCTTCCCGACGTTGCCTGCCCCGGCACCGACCGGCCTGCCCGCCGGCCAAGCGAAGGACTGACTCGGGAGCTGATGCCCGCAGCTGACCCACCCGGCGACATCACGACCGCGCCCACGGGGCCGATCCTCGTCGTCGACGATGAGACCAGCATCCGCCGCGTCTTCAGCCGCGCCCTGCAGCGCGCCGGCTTCGAGACCATCGAGGCGGCCGACGGCGTCGACGCCCTCGAGGCGGTGCGCCAGCGCGAGGTGGCGCTGGTGCTCCTCGACAGCCGAATGCCGCGCATGAGTGGGCTCGAGGTGCTGCGCGAACTGCGCGCCCGGGAACGCACGCGCACGTTGCCGGTGATCCTGGTCACCGGGCTGAGCGAGGTCCCCGACCGCGTGACCGGTCTCCAGTCCGGCGCGGACGACTACATCGTCAAGCCGGTCCACCTGGATGAGCTGGTGGCCCGTGTCCGCACCACGCTGCGCGGCCAGGCCGCCTGGGCCAGCCTGCTCGAGGCCGAGCTGCGCGAACGCGCCGAGATCGCTTCCACGCTGGCCGGCCTGCGCATCGAGTCGACGCCCGAGCAGACCGCGGCCTCGATCTGCGCCGAGCTGGCGCGACTGCGCGACTTCCCCTTCGTGGCACTCGTGGCCTTCCCGCCCGTGGGCGGTGCCCTGCCGCTCGCCGTCCACGGCTCCCCCGCCGGGCCGTGGCGGGCCGGC
>DASSPM010000018.1:0-17821 GCA_035699625.1 Candidatus Limnocylindrales bacterium
CACGGTCGCACCCGGCCAGCCATCGCAGGCGCTGATGGCCGCGGCGAGGTCGGGCATCTTGACCGCCAGCACGATCAGCTCGGGCGTGGCGGCGGCCGCGGCCTCCGCGACCACCGTGACGGGCACGCTGTGCTGGCTGCCGTCGGGCCTGCGGATGGCGAGCGTCGATGGACCCGGCGGACCGGCGTGGCGGCGCCGCACGAGCGTCACCTCGTGGCCCGCCTGGGCCAGCACGCCGCCCAGCAGCGAGCCGACCGCGCCGGCACCGACGACGGCGACCCTCACGCGCGCGCGGGGGCGCCAGCCCCTCCCCGCCCGGGCGCCTCCGCGTCCCCGGCGGCGTAGGCCTCGGCCAGGATCTCCACCGGGTGCCGCGTGGGCAGCTGCGTCGCCGCCGAGATCTGCCAGCGGCAGGTCTCCGAATCGCAGGCTGCCTGCGACGCGCCGCTCGCCCGCAGACGGCGGAAGAGCGGCTCGCCGACGGCCATGGCGATGTCGTACTTCTCGACCTTGAGGCCGTACGTGCCGGCCACGCCGCAGCAGTCATGGTCGTAGTCGATGGCGCGCAGGCCCGGCACGAGCTCGAAGAGGTCGAGCGCCGGCAGGCCGATGCCGTGACTGCGCAGCTGGCAGGGCGCGTGGTAGGGCAGCTCCTGCTCGAGCCGCCCGAAGCCGGTGTCCAGCCGGCCCTGCTCGTGCAGGTCGAGCAGGAACTCGCAGATGTCCCAGGTCGCCTCGGCCACGGCCGTGGCGTCGTCGTCGCTGAGGTCGAGCATCTCGCGGTACTCGGCCTTGAGCGTGTGCGTGCAGGACGTGGAGGTACCGACGATGCGGTAGCCGCGCCGGGCATAGTCGGCCAGCACCGACACGTTGCGCCTGGCCTTGCCGCGCGCGCTGCGGTAGCGGCCGTTGCTGATCATGGGCAGACCGCAGCAGACCTGCGGCGGCACGATGACCTCGAAGCCGTTCCGCTCCAGGACCGCGACTGCCGCCCGCGCCACGCCGGGCTCGTAGTAGTTCGCGGCGCAGCCGTGGAAGAAGACCACGGCGCGGTCCGGGCCGGGCTCGGCCGAGCGCGCGCCTCCGTGGCGGCGCCTTTCCTCACGCCAGATGGAACGGAAGGTCCGACCGGCGTACACCGGTAGCGGCGCCTGGTGGTGGATGCCGATGGTCAGCTCGACCAGTCGGCGCAACAGCGGCTGCCGGAGGACCCAGTTGGCGAGCGGCGCGACGGGCGTGCCGAGCATGCCCAGCAGGTCGGTCTGGCCGAGCAGCCAGTCGCGCAGGCGGGGGCGCTGGGTGGCGCGCAGCGTGGCGCGCGCCCGGTTGTTCATCTCGGCGATCTTCACCTCGGCGGGGCAGGCGGTCGTGCACAGCCCACAGCCGGAGCAGTAGTCGACGGTCAGGTCGGGCGAGGGCACCGCCGGCACGCCCTTCCCCTGCGGCGGGAGCGCCGTCACGAGGCGGAAGCGCTGGGCCTGTGGTCCCACGTACTTGGGGCCGGGGAAGCGGTCGGTGACGCGCATCACCGGGCAGACGGTGTTGCAGACGTTGCACTTGAGGCACTCGTCGGCGCTGAAGCCGACCTCGCCTGTCGCCGGGTGCCCGAGCCTCGGCTGGCCCCTCCCCTCCTCGCTTGCTGCCCGCACGAGCGCGTCGATGGTCACCGCCGCGCCTCCGCCAGCGACTGCCTGCCCGTCGCCCGCCCCGACCCGAGCAGCTCTGCCGCGAGGTGGCCGCTGGCCAGGGCCACCCCGTCGCCGCAGCGCTCGCGCAGGTAGCGCTGCCCCGCCAGGAGGCTGCCCACCACGTGCACGTTCTCGTAGAGCGCGGCGCCGCCGGATGCGCCCGTGGGATCGACGGGTCGCAGCTGCCCGTCGGTGCGCACGCCGGCCGCTTCGAGCGGATGGCCCTGCGGGTCGAGTGGGTCCTGAGCCAGCCAGGCGTCGGCGTCGGGCGCCTCGACCGGCAGTCCCAGCACGGTCTCCTCCAGCCGCCCATCCATGGTCGCCAGCAGGCCGCCGCCGGCGATGCCACCCGTGGCCAGGACCAGCGCGCCGGTGGCCACGAGGTGCTGGCGGGCAGCCGCGGGCACGGCCACGCGCACCACTCGCCCGGCCTCGACATCCACGCGCTGCACGGCCTCGCCGATCTGCAGCCGGCCGCCGGCGCGGCGCAGGGCCTCGCGCAGCGCGCGGTAGAGGCGCAGGCCCGGCAGGCTCGGCGGCACCAGCGGCACCTCGAAGGGCTCGAGGGGCAGCGTCGCGCGGGCCGCCTCGAGCACGGCCGGGTGGTCCGCCAGGCCGAGGCAAGCGGGCAGGGCGACGCGTCCCGGGCCTGGCCCGGCCGCCGAGACGGCGCGAGCGATGGCCACCAGCGCCGCCTCGCGCCAGCTCGCGTCGTCGAAGGCGCGGGCCAGGTCCAGCGCGTTGTGGTTGCGCGTGCCGCGGAAGCCGGGCGGCTCGAAGGTGACCGCGTCGACGCGCGCCGGGCCGGCAGTGCCCGGCCACGCTTCGGGGCGGCGCAGCCCGGCCGCGACGGCCTCGGGCCAGAAATCCTTGAAGCCGAGTGGGCCGCAGATCAAGAGCCGCTCGTCCGGGGCCCACGGAGCCAGCGCCGCCGCCTGACCCTCGGGCAGGATGGCCGCCGGGCGGGTCCGCCCGACCGACGTCGGCACAGGCCGGATGGGCGCGTCGAGGTCACCCACGTAGACCAGCCCCGAGCCGGCCACCACCCCGCGCAGCCAGGCCAGCGCCGGCGCGACGTGCGACGCCAGGAGGGCGTACGGATGCTGGGGCCGCGCGGCGAGCAGGCGAAGGCCCGCCGCGGGTGTCTCCGTCCCCGGCACGGCAGCCACGTCGAGGCCGCCCGGCGCCCAGTGCGTGGCCGCGTGTCCCGTGGCCAGCACCTCGACGCGCGCGCCCGCCTCGGCCAGGCCGACGGCCGCGCTGAGCCCCGCCAGCCCGGCGCCGACCACGACCACGTCAGCCCTGGCCATCGCGGCCTCCAGGGGTCGGCTCGACGCGTGAGGCGTTCACGCCCGAGACGAGGGCCTGTGGGGCGCTGCGCGGTGCGCCCACCCCGAGCACGCCGGCGTAGATGCCGGTGGTCAGCCAGAGCTCCTGCAGCTGGCGCCCCCAGACGATGGGCCGGATGCCCTTGTAGCGCTCCTCGACGAAGGCCGCCAGCGTCGCCTCCTCGGCGGCGTCGTCGGCCGCGCCGCTCTCCGGCGGGCTGCGGTCGTCGGCGCCGCGACCCGGTGCGTCCCCGTCGCGCGTGCCGCGGCGGGCCATGGCGCCGACGGCGCGGAAGGTGCAGAAGCCCCCCTGGCAGGGCCCCATGCCGAGGCGCGTGCCGCGCCGCACGTCGTCGAGGCTGCACGGCCAGTGCTCGTCGAGGAAGCGCTCCAGGCCGTCGCGCGTGACGATCTCGCACTCGCAGATCAGCTCGGCGTCGCCGCCGCCCTGGTGCTCGTGCTCGGCGAGCCGGTGGCCCAGCCAGTAGTAGTGCCGGTCGTCGGCACCGGGCAGGGCATCCTCGGCCGTCGTGCAGCGCACGCTCACGCCCAGCTTGGCGGCCACCGCGTCCGCGGTCTGCTCGGCCATCAGCCGGTAGGTGGTCAGCTTGCCGCCCACGATCGAGACGAGGTTGCGCACGCCGTCGCGCTGCTCGTGGTCGATGACCACGTGGGCGCGCGAGATGCCGCGCACGTCGCCCGGATCCGCCGGCGGCTCGAGCTGGTAGAGCGGCCGGACACCGGCGTAGGCGCGCAGGAGCCGCATGCGCGGCAGGTCGGGGAAGAGCTTGCTGCCCTCCGCGATCAGCGCCATGACCTCCTCGCGGCTGATGCCGTAGCGGTCGGGATCGTCGACGCGGATCTCGGTCGTGCCCAGGATGGCCACCAGGTGGACCGGCACCATGATGTCGCCGTCGCCCGGGCGGTGGCAGCGGTTGACCACCGTATCGGTCATGCGCTGGTTGTAGACGAGCATGGTGCCCTTGCCGGGCGACATGGCCAGCTCGACCCCGGCCAGGGCGGCGACGCGGCCGGCCCAGGCGCCGGCGGCCGAGACGACCATGCGCGCCGCCACGCGGCTGAGGCTGCCACTGCGCTCGTCGTGCAGCTCGACGCTGGTGATCTGGGCACCGTTGCGGGTCATGCCCACGACGCGCTGGTAGGGCACCGCCTGGCTGCCGTGCGCCCGCGCATCGGCGAGGTTGGCCTCGATGAGCTGCCATGGCTCGAGCGAAGCGTCGGGCACACGGTAGGCCCGCCAGATGCTCCGGTCGAGTGCCGGCTCGCGCCGGAAGAGCTCGTCGAGCGGCACCTCCTCGCAGGGCACACCGCATGCGGCACTGGCCTCGGGAAAGGCCTCCACGTAATCCGCCGGGTCGTCGCGCGTGGCCACGAAGAGGCCGCCGGTGTCCTCGATGCAGTGCGGCGCGATGCGCCGCAGGACGCGGTTCTCGTCGATGCACTCGCGCGCCGCGATCGGGTCCTTGGAGACGTAGCGCCCCCCGGAGTGGAGCAGCCCGTGGTAGCGGCCGCTGGTGCCCGTGCCCATGTCGCTCTTGTCCACGAGCAGGCAGCGCAGGCCTCGCCGCGACAGGTCGCGCAGGATGCCGGCGCCGGTCGCGCCGCCGCCGATGACCAGGACGTCGACCAGCGACGGGATCATCGTGCTGGGGTCGCGTCGCGTTCCAGCAGCTCGCCGGCCAGGGCACGCACACGTGCCGCGTCCGTTGCCGCCAGGGCGCGACCCGCCAGCGTTTCGATCTCGGCAGAGGTGACCCGGGAGAGCGTCAGCCGGACCGAGTCCAGGCTGCCGGCGTCTGCCGACAGCTCGTCCACGCCGAGGCCGGCCAGCACCAGGGCGCCGGCCGGGTCGCCCGCCAGCTCGCCGCAGACCGCCACCTCGATGCCCGCCGCGTCGGCCGCCGCGACGACCTGCGCCACGGCCCGCAGCACGGCCGGCTGGAGTGCGTCGTGCAGATGCGCCAGGGCCGGGTTGGTGCGGTCGGCCGCGAGCAGGTACTGGGTCAGGTCGTTCGTGCCGATGCTGAAGAACCCGACCCGTCGAGCGAGCTCGGTGGCGAGGAAGACGGCTGCTGGCACCTCGACCATGATGCCCCAGACCAACGCAGGGGATGCCGCCAGGCCATGGGCCTCGAGCGAGGCCTGCGCCTCGGCGCGCAACCCGTCGAAGAGGTCGACGTCCGCGAGGGTGGCGATCATGGGCGCCATCACGTGCGGCGTCACGCCGGCAGCCGCGCCGGCTCGCGAGATGGCCCGCAGCTGGGTCAGCAGCAGCTCGCGCGAGCTGTAGGCGAGGCGGATGGCGCGCACCCCCAGGAAGGGGTTCTGCTCGGGCGCCAGGTCGAGGTAAGGCAGGGCCTTGTCGCCGCCGATGTCGGCCAGTCGGATGACCACGGGTCGCCCGGGCCCGAAGGCCTCGAGCACGCCGCGGTAGGCGGCCAGCTGCTCCTCCTCGCTGGGGGCGCGGCTGCGGCCGAGGAAGAGGAACTCGGTGCGGAAGAGCCCGACTCCCTCCGCGCCCGCGGCGAGCGCGCGGGGCACGTCCGCCGGGCCCCCGATGTTGGCCACGAGGCGCACGGCCCTGCCATCCGCCGTGGCGCCGGCACAGCCGCGTAATGCTGCGGCGGCCCGATCGCGGGCGGCGGCCTCGGCGCGCCGGGCTTCGACGGCCGCCGTTTCCGACTCGTCGGGGTCGAGCACGAGCTCGCCGCGCGCCCCGTCGATGGCCACCTGCCGGGCGTGCTCGGCCGCCGCGAGCAGACCACGCACGCCGACCACGGCCGGGATGCCCATGGCCCGGGCCAGGATGGCGCAATGCGCGGTGGCCGTGCCACCCTCCAGCGCCAGTCCGGCCAGGAGGTGGCGCGGCAGCTCCGCCAGGAGCGAGGCCGGTACGTCCTCGGCCAGCACGACGGATGGCTCGTCGGGCGGCCGCACCACCGTCCCGCTCAGGATGCGCGCCATCCGTTCGGCCACGTCGCGCACGTCGGCGGCACGGGCCGCGACGATGGGGTCGTCGACGGCAGCCAGGATGCCGGCCGCGGCCTCGCCCGCAGCCCGGATGGCCGCCGCCGGGTCCCCGCTCAGCTCCGCTGTCCGCATCGCCTCACCCAGCAGGGCGGGGTCGGTCGCCATCAGCCCCTGCGCCTCGAGGATGCCTGCCTCCTCATCGAGGCCCGCGGCGCGCAGGCCGGCCGCCAGGGCGTCGAGCTGCGCCACGGCCTCGTCGGCGGCGGCCTCCAGGCGTTCCCTTGTGGAGATGTCACCGGCCACGGCGGCCGCGCCGGCTGTTGGCGGCGCGTATCGCCAGGCCGCCGCGACGGCGATGCCGGGTGCTCCCGGCGTGCCGCTCAGGCGCACCGGCGGTTCCCGGCCTCCGCGCCCGAGGTTCCGGGCACGCGGCGCGGGCGCATCACCCGACCGCCTCGCCCAGGCCGGACTCGACCGCCTCGCGGATGGCCTCGATGGCCTCGGCCTCATCGGGCCCGTCGGCGATGACCTCGATGAGGTGGCCGGCCGAGACACCCGTGCCCATCAGCGCCAGGATCGACTTCGCATCCACGGCTGCGCCGTCGCGGGTGAGGTTGCGCACCTGGACGGCGGCCCGGAAGGCTCCTGCGGTGCGCACGAAGAGCGCCGCCGGGCGCGCGTGCAGCCCGGACGGGTTGCGTACCACGAGCTGGACGCTGGTCACCGGGAGACGCCCTTGTCGAGCTGAGCCGCTGCGACCGCGGCCGCCAGGACCTCCTCGAGCGACTGGCCGATGCTGGCCTGCACGGCGGCGATCACGGCGCCCTCCACGACCGGGCCGCCGCTGATGCGGACACGCGCCGCGAGCTCGGGCTCGAGCATCTCGATGGCGGCCTCGGTGGCCAGGATGGCGCTGCCGAGGTCACCCAGCACGAGCACGCCGGCGCCGGTGTCGGCCTCGACGACCGCGCCGCGGATCCGGTCGGCGTCCGTGCCCAGGCTGCCGTTCGGGGCGCCGCCCACGGGCAGCAGCGCGAGGTCCGGCCCGGCCATCTGGCGGGCCAGTTCGACCACCCCCTCGGCCAGCCTCGATGAGTGTGAAACGACCACGAGCCCGACGAGCGGCCGGGCCGCGGCGGACTCCATCCGTCGCGGCCCGGTCTCGCCTGTCCGGTCGGGGTCGGGATGCTCGGTCGCGCTCAGGCCGTGACGGCCTCGTGCGACTCGATCATCTCGTGCTCGACCCAGTCGAAGGTGCGCGTCACCGCCTTCTTCCAGAAGCGGTACTCCCGCTCCCGCTGGGCGGCGTCCATCTGCGGCCGCCACTCCTTGTCCTTGGCCCAGTTGGCACGCAGGTCCTCGACCGCGTCCCAGAAGCCGACCGCGAGGCCGGCCGCGTAGGCCGCTCCGAGCGACGTCGTCTCGGCCACCTTGGGCCGGATGACGGGCACGTCGAGGACGTCCGACTGGAACTGCATCAGCAGCTCGTTGTAGACCATGCCGCCGTCGACCTTGAGGGCGGTCAGCGCGACGCCGGAATCGGCGTTCATGGCGTCGAGCACCTCGCGTGTCTGCCAGGCGGTCGCCTCGAGCACGGCCCGGGCGATATGGCCCTTGTTCACGTAGCGGGTCAGTCCGGCGATGACCCCGCGCGCCTCGTTCTTCCAGTAGGGAGCGAAGAGGCCCGAGAAGGCCGGTACGAAGTAGACGCCGCCGTTGTCCTTGACCGTCCCGGCCAGCTGCTCGACCTCGGCGGAGGTCGAGATCATGCCCAGGTTGTCCCGCAGCCACTGCACCAGCGCACCGGTGATGGCGATGGAGCCTTCCAGCGCATAGACCGCCGGCTGGTCGCCGATCTTGTAGCCCAGCGTGGTCAGCAGGCCGCTCTTGGAGGGCACCGCGCGCTCGCCCGTGTTGAGGAGCATGAAGCAGCCGGTGCCGTAGGTGTTCTTGGCCTCGCCGGCCGAGAAGCAGGTCTGGCCGAAGAGGGCCGCCTGCTGGTCGCCCAGGTCGCCCGCGATGGGTACGCCCGAGAGGTCGCCGACGCCCTTGCCGTAGACCTCGCTCGAGGCGCGGATGGCCGGCAGCATCGCCCGCGGGATGCCCATCAGACGAAGGATCTCCTCGTCCCAGTCGAGGGTCTCGAGGTTCATCAGCAGTGTCCGGCTGGCGTTGCTGACGTCCGTCACGTGGACGCCGCCGGAGACGCCGCCGGTGAGGTTCCAGATGCACCAGGTGTCGATGTTGCCGAAGAGCAGGTCGCCCGCTTCGGCCTTCGCCCGGGCGCCCTCGACGTTATCGAGGATCCACTTGACCTTGGGCCCCGAGAAGTAGGTCGCCAGCGGCAGGCCGGTCTTGGGCCGCAGGCGGTCCTGGCCGCCGTCGCGGGCGAGGTCGTTGCAGATGCGGTCGGTGCGCGTGTCCTGCCAGACGATGGCGTTGTGCACCGGCTCGCCGGTCTTGCGGTCCCAGACGACCGCGGTCTCACGCTGGTTGGTGATGCCGACCGCGGTCAGGTCGCTGGCCGAGATGCCGGCCTTGGCCAGGGCGCCCTTGATGACCTCGGTCGAGCGGGTCCAGATCTCCTTCGGGTCGTGCTCGACCCAGCCCGGCTTGGGGTAGATCTGCTCGTGCTCCTTCTGGTCGATGCCGACCACCTGGCCGGCGTGGTCGAAGATCATGAAGCGGGTGCTCGTCGTGCCCTGGTCCAGGGCACCGGCATACTTGGTCATGGACATCCCTCTCAGTTCGACGTCCGCTGCGGGAAGGGCCCGCTTCCCCGCCTCCCGGCGGCCGCGTGACTCCTCACGAGGCCCGGAGCGCGTCGCGCAGTGCTTCGAAGAGCAGCGTGGTGCTCGTCGCGCCCGGGTCCTGGTGACCCGCGGCGCGCTCGCCCAGATAGCTCGCGCGCCCTTTGCGCGCGACGAGGGGCGTGACCCGGTCCCGGCCCTCGGCCGCGGCGACGGCCGCCGCATCGAGGGCCGCGGCCAGGTCGCCGCCCACGCCTTCCTCGAGTGCCACGACGGCCGGCGTCATCGCGTCGACCATCGTCTTGTCCCCCAGTTCAGCCTTCCCGCGGGCGACGACGCCGTCCAGCCCGGCCCTGAGGGCGGCCACGAGCTGCTCCGGTGTCACCTCGGTCGAATCGCCGAGGGCCGTGCCCAGGCGCAGGAAGAACGTTCCGTAGAGCGGGCCGCTGGCCCCGCCCACGGTCGAGATGAGGGTCATCCCCACCTTCTTGAAGAGCGCTCCGGCGGCGCCGTCGCGCAGCCCGGCCAACTCTCCGTTCACAGCGCTGAAGCCGCGGTCCATGTTGATGCCATGGTCCGCGTCGCCGATGGCCGAGTCGAGCTGGGTCAGCTCCTCGCGAGCCTCGTGCAGACGCTGCGCGAAGAGCTCCACGAAGGCCGCCAGCCGGTCGGTGGGGATGACCATCCCCGTCAGACCCCCCAGCGCAGCGCCGGTGTGTGGACCGGCGCGTCCCAGAGCCGCGTCAGCTCGTCGTCGAGCTTGAGCAGCGTGACAGAGCAGCCGGCCATCTCCAGCGAAGTGATGTAGCTGCCCACCAGGTTGCGGCTGATCGAGATGCCCCTGCCGCGGAGGATCTCGTCCACCTTGCGGTAGACGATGTAGAGCTCGAGCAGGGGCGTGCCGCCCATGCCGTTGACGAAGGCGAGCACCTGGTCACCGCGACCGAAGATGCCCTCGTCGAGGATGGGCGTGACGAGCATCTCGGTGATCTCGTCGGCCGAGGCGAGCTTGACCCGGCGGCGTCCGGGCTCGCCATGGATGCCGATGCCGATCTCCATCTCGTCGTCGCCGATCTCGAACGTCGGCTTGCCCGCGGCCGGGACGGTGCAGCTCGTGAGGGCCATGCCCATCGAGCGTGCGTTGTCCTGGACCTTGCGGCAGAGGCCGGCCACGGTCTCCAGGTCGGCACCTGATTCGGCCGCGGCGCCGACGATCTTCTCGGCCAGGACGGTGGCGCCCACGCCGCGGCGGCCCGCGGTGTAGAGCGAGTCCTGGACGGCCACGTCGTCGGCGATGACGACCGAGGTGACCTCGATACCCTCGGCCTGGGCCAGCTCGGCGGCCAGGTCGAAGTTCATGACGTCGCCGGTGTAGTTCTTGACGATGTGCAACACGCCCACCCCGCCGTCGACCGCCCTGGTCGCGGCGAGCATCTGCTCCGGGACGGGCGAGGTGAAGACGGCGCCCGGACAGGCGGCGTCGAGCATGCCCATGCCGACGAAACCGCCATGCATCGGCTCGTGGCCCGAGCCGCCGCCGGAGATGACGCCGACCTTGCCCGGGCGCGGCGCGTCCGCGCGGACGACCACATTGGGCTCGATGACCCGGATCAGGTCGCCGTGCGCGGCGACCATCCCGGCGAGCTCTTCGTCGACGGCTCGTGCCGGATCGTTGATGAGCTTCTTCAAGGTGCCCTCCTAGCCGGCCAGGCCCTTCAGCATGAAGTTGGTGAAGATGGCGCTGTAGAAGAGGGCGCCCAGGACGCCGCCGATGATCGGCCCGACGACGGGGATCCAGGCGTAGTCCCAGTCGGAGTCACGCTTGCCCGGGATGGGCAGCACGGCGTGTGCGATACGCGGCCCGAGGTCGCGGGCCGGGTTGATGGCGTAGCCGGTCGGCCCGCCCAGCGAGAGTCCGATGCCGAAGACGAGGATGCCCACCAGGAAGGGCGTCAACGGGCCGGCCTTGGCGCCGACGATGCCCAGCACGCCGACCACCAGCACGAAGGTGCCGATGATCTCGGAGATCAGGTTGGCCGTCGTGTTGCGGATGGCGGGGCCGGTGCTGAAGACGGCCAGCTTGAGGTCGGCGTTCTCGGTCTCGGCCCAGTGCGGCAGGTAGTGGAGATAGACGATGACGCCGCCCAGGAACGCACCGACCATCTGGCCGATGATGTAGCCGGGCACGTCCGCGAAGGGCAGACTGCCGATGGCCGCCAGCGCGATGGTCACGGCGGGGTTGATGTGGGCGCCGCTCACGGCCCCGACGGCGTAGACGGCGACCGCCACGGCGAAGGCCCAACCGGCGGTGATGACGATCCAGCCGCTGTTCTGTGCCTTGGAGCGTGCCAGCAGCACGCCGGCCACCACGCCGTCGCCCAGGATGATCAGGATCGCCGTACCGATCGCCTCTGCCACGTACTTTTCCATGGCTCCTCCTTGTCGCGTGCGACCGGCGCAGGTCGGCCGCAGCAGGGCCGACGCGCGGTCGTGACAGGCATGCTCTGTGACGGGCGTCGAGGTCCCGTGAGGCGCCGCGCGCGCAGAAGGGGTCAGGGGGGGTCGCGCAGGCGAGCGGCGCGAGCGGGACAGCTGGAAGTGCGAAGGCTGTCCGGCGACCACCCCTCCTTTCGCCTGTGCCCGCGCTCGCTGTCGGCGGAGGTGCCTTGCGAGTGGGGCGGCGCCGCGCTGGGCATCGGTGAGCTGGGTCGAGGAGAACACTCTAACGCGCCGCGCGCCGGCGCACCAGTGCCATTCGGCCGTGCCACCAGTCCCCATCCGCGCTGCACATCGCAAGGTGACTGTCACACTCGTGGGTGCTGCAGCCCGGGCCGCTGTTCGCGTGGCGGGAGGAGCCTCCATCACGACACGACCGACGCAGCGGAGGCAGACGCAGATGACCGCCCGGGAGATGGACAAGCCGACCCCGCAGTGGGACGCCAGCCAGGTCGAGCCCGATCGGGGCGAGAGCGACGAGCAAGGTGACCGAGAGGAGCGCGAACACGCGGCCGCGGCAGAGCGGACGCACTGGGACAAGGGCCAGGTGGCCGAGGAGACCGAGGAAGGCCGGCGCACGCCGCACATCGGCCGCGAGTCGATGAAGGAGGGCGAGAGCGCCCTCAGCGGCGAGCGGACGAACCCCGGCGGCGGCGAGCGTTGGGCGGAGCGCCAGCCCGGCGACTGATCACCCTCAGCTCCAGCGCAGCTCCGAGCGCGCGGCCCAGTAGGCCTCGGCCGGCTCGGCGAGCGACAGGACCTCCTCCAGCTCGCTGCGCTCGAGCTTGACCTCGAGGGCGGCCAGGTTGCTGCGCAGCTGTGCCCTGGTGACCGCGCCAGAGAGGAGCACGTCGGCCCAGGGCTGGGCCAGCGCCGCGCCGAGGGCCACGGCATCGACGGCAACGCCCAAGCGGCGGGCGATGGGCTCGAGTACGGTCAGCGCGCGGGGATCGCCTCTCGGTGACAGCCTGCCGTTGGCCAGCGCTTCCTTGACGATGACGCCCCAGCCGGCCTCGTGCGCTTCCCGCAATGCCGGCCCGACGGACGAGTCCAGCGGGTTCCAGGTCGCCTGGACGCACTCGAAGACCGGCACGCCATCGACCTCGACCTCGAGGGCCGCGCGCAACACGTCGGCTTGGCGCGGGCCGCTCACCGTCAGCCCGACCGTCAGGCCGGAGGCGCGCAACCGGGCCAGCTCGGCCAGCACCTCGGTGGCCTCGAGCACGCCGGACTCGAACGTCGCCGAGTGCACCTGGTAGAGGCGCAGGCGGTCGCCCAGCAGCGCACGGCTCTCGGCCAGTTGGCGGCGCAGCGCGCCGAGCGAGTGGTCCTTGACCTCGTGCACCGGCGCATCGACCCGCCAGTCGCCGACATAGGTGTAGCCCCACTTCGAGCCGACCGTCAGCTGGTCCGCCGCGATGCCGCGCGCGGTGATCCAGCTTGCCAGGAACTCCTCGGCCCGCCCATAGGAGCGGGCCGCGTCGAAGTACCGCACGCCCGCCTTCCAGGCCGCGTCCAGCAGCTCGTGCGCGCCCCGGCGCATGGCCGCGACGCTGCGATCCTGGCCCAGGTCCGCGTCGCGCCCGAGGTTGATGTAGCCCGGTCGCCCGATGGCTGCCAGGCCCAGCCCGAGGGGCGTGACCCGGAGCCCCGTGCGACCGAGGGGCCGGAGGAGCGGGCCGTCAGCGTCCATGGCCGGGCCACTCTAGACGACCGCGTCGACATGCCGCCTGGCGGCGCTTGCCACGGGCCGCCACCGCTGGACCGCCTTCTCGGCTAGCGGCCGCCGGCCTCCAGGTCGGCCACGCGCGCCTGCACGAGGCGCACGACGAGCGTTTCGGGCAGCGGCGCGTCCGGCGTGAAGTGGAGGCTGCCCTTGGTCCGTCGGTAATCCTTCAGCTCATCGGCATGCTCGTCGGGGAAGGTCCCACTGAGCGGATAGATGCTGCAGTGCGCCTTCCAACCCGCGAACGAGACCAGGAAGCGGCCGCGCAGCTTGAAGGTGGGTATGCCGTAGCTGATGGTCTCCTCGGCCTCGGGCGCGGCGCGCGCGATCTGGCCGCGCAGGCGCTCGAGCGCCTGCCGATGGCCGGCCGGGAGGGTCTCCAGGTAGGCGTCGACGCGCGGGTCCGGCATCCGGGGCGTCGCCGCGCCGCTGGCCCTCCGGGTCACGCTGCGACCTATCATCGGCCGGTCCGTCGCCTCACCTGCCGAGGATACGCCCGATGCGCCCGCCGCTCAGGCTCGCTGTCGTCCAGCCCCGCTGCGTGGCCTACGACGTGGCGGCCAACGCCGAGGTCCACGCGGCGATGATCCGCGTCGCGGGAGCCCGCCTGGTCGTCTTCCCCGAGCTGTCGCTCACCGGCTACGAGCTCGACGCACAAGCGGTCGCCCCGGACGATCGCCGACTGGCGCCCATCGTGGAGGCCTGCGCCGAGACCGGCGCGGTCGCCCTCGTGGGCGCGCCCGTGCAGGGCGACGCCGGCGCACGGCACATCGGCATGTTGGAGGTGACCGGCAGCGATGCCCGCGTTGTCTACCGGAAGATGTACCTCGGAGGAGATGAGCCCGCGCACTTCGTCCCGGGCGCCGAGCCCACCCTGCTCGAGGTCGACGGCTGGCGGCTCGGCCTGTCCATCTGCCGCGACACCGGAATCCCGGAGCACGCGGCGCGGACCGCAGCGTTGGGCATCGACGCCTACGTTGCCGGGGTGCTCGAGTCGGCCGCCGATACTGCCATCCCCGGGGAGCGCGCCCGCCGCGTGGCCAGGGCCCACCGGGTCTGGGTCGCCATCGCCAGCTTCGCCGGCTCGACCGGTGGCGGCTACCACGAAGCCGCCGGCGGCTCGGGCATCTGGAGCCCTGCCGGAGACGCGGTCAGTCGGGCAGGCCCGGAGCCCGGCGAGATGGCCATGGCCATGCTCACGTCGTCAGACGCCGAACGCCGGTGAGCGTCCCCTCACAGCGACGACCCGCCGTCGCCATCGCCGCGCTGGCATTCGTGGTCCTCAACATCGGCCTGGCAAGCAGCCTCGTGATCGCCGCCTACGGCTTCGACTTGGGCACCTTCACGGATGTCGGCTCGCTCGTCGAGCGCGGCGGCGCGGCGGCGGAGCTGCTGCGGTGGGGTGGTCTGATCGATGCGGTCGGATACCTCGCGCTGGCGCCCGTCGTGCTCCATCTGCAGCGTGAACGCCCCGCACCGGTGCTCGCCGCCGCCGGGCTCGGCTTCTCCCTCGTCGGTGCCATCGGCGCCCTCACGCTCGCGTCCGCAGGTCCATGGCTGCTTAGCGGGGTGGCCTCTGGCACCATCCAGCCTGAGATCGCGCGCACCGCCTTTGGCGCGCTGGAGAAAGCCGTGTACGTCGGACTCTGGGGCGCGCTCGGACAGTCCCTCCTCGGCACGTGGTTGATCGGGACGAGCTGGCTCATGCGCGCCGACAGCCGCCTGTTCGCCTTTCTCGGCATCGGGTCCGGTCTGGGGTCCCTCGGTTACGCCCTGCGGACCGGCGTCATGGGCCAGCCTCCAATGCCCATCACCAGCCCGCTCGACCTCGCCATCCTTGGCGGCATCGGCCTCGTGCCGGTATGGGTCACGTGGCTTGCGGTCCGGCTCGCCGTCGGGCGCGCTGTAGGCTGACCCAGCCGAGCCACACCGCGAGAGCGACCAGAAACCCGCCCGCGATGACCCCGATGGAGTGGACGTCGAGCATCGTCATCAGTGCGGCCGCCCAACCGCCGAGGCCGAGCACGACGAGCAACCGGCCCAGCAGCGGGCGATCGGTCAGCAGCAGCCAGCCGGTCGTGGCGACCCACGTGCCGAGCGTGATGGCGTCGAGCGTCTGCCAGAGCGCGTAGTAGACGATGTCCCTCACCAGCCCGTACGACGTGGCGATCGCCGGCCGCTCGGCCGGCGCCGCGGTGGCGTAGGCCTCGATCAGCGTCGAGCCGGCCGTGGCGAGGATGGCCGCGCCCGCCCCGCCGAGAAAGATGTAGGCCAGCCCGCCGGCGAGCCCGAGGTCGGCCAGCCACGGTCGGCGGTCACGCAGGCGGCGGTGCAGGAAGAGCGCCAGCGGCACGAGCAGCAGATACGAGTAGAACATGTCGCCCAGGAAGGCCCAACGGAAGAGCAGCGCGGCCTCGGGCCCCCGGCCCAGGATCGCCTGCGGGTGACCGAAGACCGTCGCCTCGGCGTCCCAGCCGAACGCGGCGAACGCGGCCAAGGTGCTGACGATCCCGACGACGACCGCCAGCAGGGCGCTGATCTTGGCCAGCCGGCGGAGCACATCCATGTCAGTCACAGCACTTCCCTCCAGTCTGGTGGGCGGCGCCGGGCGTCGAGCTCCCCTCAGGCGCAGGCCCATCCGCGTGGACCACCGGGCTGTCATGACCCGGCCCATCCGCGTGTCGTTAGACTGCGCCCGTGGCCACCGACGACTCCTTCCTGGCCGACACGACCGCCCTCCTGGAGCGCACGCCGCGCGTGTTGCGTGCCCTCCTCGACGGCCTGCCCGAGTCGTGGCTGACCGCCGCCGACCGGCCCGGGGACGGCTGGACGGCGCGTGACGTGGTCGGCCACCTCATCTCCGCCGAGCTCGACGACTGGATCCCGCGCGTGGAGCTGATCATCAGGCACGGCACGGGGCGGCCGTTCGACCCGTTCGACCGGTTCGCCCACGTCGAGCGCGACCGCGAGGTGCCGCTGGGGACGCTGCTCGAGCGCTTCGCGCAGCTGCGAGCGACGAGCCTGGCACGACTGCGCGAGCTCGTGGGCCCGGATGACCTCGACAGGCCGGGTCGTCACCCCTCGCTGGGCGAAGTCTCGCTGCGCCAGCTCCTGGCGACATGGGCCGTCCACGACCTCGACCACAGCGCCCAGCTCATGGCCGCGCTGAGCGGCAGCCGCGACGCCGACGTCGGGCCCTGGAAGGCCTACCTGGGCATCTTGCTGCGCCGGGAGGATCCGGCCGCCGCCCCAGGCTAAGGGCGGCGCGGCGCGTTCAGCCGAGCGCCCGCCGGATCGCCTCCACGTCGCCGCCGCTCAGCACCAGCCGCCCGTCGGCGGTCAGGTAGACGAGGTCCACGTTGGCGCCCGCGGCGGCGATGCGCCGCAGGATGGCACCGCCGGCGCCGGGGCGGTCCTCGACCGGGGTGACGACCACATCCCGCTCCTGGCGCACCTCCAGCCCGGCCGCCTCGACGGCCTGCCGGCCCCGCGCGGCGTCCTCGACCAGCACGTGGAAGATGCCCTCGCCGCCACAGGCGAAACCGCAGGCACCGTCCACGTTGATACCGGCCCCGCCGAGCGCTTCCATGGCATCCGCGAGCGTGCCCGGTCGATCGACGAGGACGACGGTCAGATCAGTGGACATGGCGCACCTCCCAGATCAGATGGTCGAGGACACGAGAGGCGCATGATAGGCGGGGCGGGAGTGAGGCGGGGGCGGGCCCTGACGGGGCAGCCGCGGGTCGGTCCGGCCGGGCGCTACGCTCCGGGCCGCATCCAGCGAAGGCCTCGGAAGCGCCCGAAGTCCGCGTCGAACGACACCAGGACGGCGTCATGCTCGACGGCCAGGGCGGCCAGATGGGCATCGTTGACAAGGTTGCCCGCCGTACCGGACTCGGCCAGGAGGGCGGCGAGGATGTCGACATGGCGCGCAGTGGGTTCGACGGCGACCGCGGCCGGCTGAGCGAGCCAAGCCCTGATGGAGTCCATCGCTTCGGCGGTGCGCAACGGGTGCGCGAAGACCGCCGGATGGGTCGCGAGGCGCAGGAAGGCGAGCACCGCGACCCAGGCGAAGCCCACCGCCTCCTGGCCGCTGAGCGCCGCGTCCAGCCACTCCCGAGCCTTGCCGTGCTGCGGGGAGGTCTCGTCGGTAGCGTAGATGAGCACGTTCGCGTCGACCAGCTGCATGGGCGCCTACTTCCGCGCGGCGATCTTGCGCAGCGACCCCTCGTCCTCGAGCTCCGCCGCGAGGCGAAGCGCCTTGTCCAGCGGGAGCGCCGCCGGTCCCATGGCGAAGGTCCGCGTGCGGAAGCGTCGCTTCGCCGGGCGAGTCACGGAGGCCCGGATGGCCTCGTTGAGCGCCTGCTTGAAGCTCAGTCCGCGCTCACGCATCAGGCGGCGGACGATCGCGTCGGCGTCCGGCTCCAGCGTCACCGTCGTTCGCATGGACGCATCATAGCATCAGCCCCTACGTCATCGGAGCATCAACTGGTGATCGTGCCCTGCACGGGCCGGGCGCGGCAGCTGGTCAGCCGCCGCCGGTGGGCGCATGCGCCGTCGCCACCTGGCCGATCAGCGCGGCCAGCTCGCGCGGTCGCGACCACATCGGCCAGTGGCTCGTCGGCAGGTCGAGCCAGGTCACGTCGCGCAGCTCCCGGACGCCGGCCAGCCAGGCCCAGTCCTGCTCCAGGGCGTAGCGCCGCACCTCGTCCGAGGGAAAGCCGGTGCAGATGATCGTGCTCGGGATGTCGCGGCGGGCGTCGTTGGTCAGCTCCACGGCCTCGCGCAACACGCCGCCGGGTACCGGCACCGCCCGCGCGCGGAACCTCGCCTTCTGCTCCT
>DASSPM010000019.1:0-7662 GCA_035699625.1 Candidatus Limnocylindrales bacterium
CAGCGGGCCGGTGTAGTGCAGCGCGACGCGCACCTTGGGGTGACGCTCGAGGGCGTCGACCATCGGCGCGTACGCCCGCTCGTAGACCTCTTCGAAGACCCAGCCGAAGTTGCCCACCGGCTGGTGGTTATGCAGCACCAGCGCGAGCGAGATCCGGGCGACCACGACCTCGCGCTCAGACGTCGCCGGCCGTGGGCGTCTCACTGGCGGCGCCGATGGCCACGGCGTGCACCGGCCGCTCGTGCCGCGGCAAAGGCGCGCGGCGCGAGGCGCCCGCCATGCTGCTGGCCGCGGCCGGCAGGTAGAGCTGCTCCACGTACTCCTCGAGCATGCGCGCAGTCGAGAAGCGCCACAGCGCGCTGGCCATGGACCGCTTCATCAGCGCGATCCAGCGGCTGGGCAGGCCCTCGTCGTCGCGTTCGTAGTAGAGCGGCGTCACCTCGTCCTCGAGCAGGCGGTAGAGGTCCTGGGCGTCGGCCCAGTCCTGGGCTCCCTCGTCGGCCTCCTGCTCGCGTCCGCCGATGGCCCAACCGTTCTGGCCGTCGTACCCCTCGTCCCACCAGCCGTCGAGCACTGACAGGTTGACGATGCCGTTGGCAGCGGCCTTCATGCCGCTCGTGCCAGAGGCCTCCAGGGGCCGGCGCGGATTGTTGAGCCAGACGTCGACGCCCTGCACCAGGAAGCGCCCGACGCGGATGTCGTAGTCCTCGAGGATGAAGACGCGGCCGCGGAAGCGATCGGAGCGGCTCTTGCCGAAGATCTCCTGGATGACCTTCTGGCCGGGCCGGTCGGCCGGGTGGGCCTTGCCGGCGAAGACGACCTGGATGGGCCGCTCGGCGTGCCAGATGAGCCTGGCCAGGCGCTCCTCGTCGGCGAAGAGGAGGGCGGCCCGCTTGTAGGTGGCGAAACGGCGCGCGAAGCCGATGGTCAGGATGCCCGGGTCGAGGGCCTCGGCCAGACCGGCCAGCGTCTCGGGCGCCTCGCCGTGGCGCGCCAGCTGGTTGCGCAGGCGGCCGCGGGCGAAGAAGCCGAGCTCGAGCTTCTGGCGCTGGTGCGCCTCCCAGAGCTGCCGGTCGGGGATCGAGACGATGCGCTCCCAGAAGCGGTCGGCCGGGGCGTCGTCCTCCAGCCGATCCAGGTCGGCGCCGACACCCTCGAGCAGGGCGCGCACCGGCCGGCCCAGCCACGAAGGCGTGTGGATGCCGTTGGTGACGGCCAGGATGGGCCGCTCGGGCACGCCGTCCCAGGTCGCGTTGGCCGTCTCGGCGTGGAGCCGGCTGACGGCGTTGGCCCCGGTCGTGAGGCGCAGGCTGAGGGCGGTCATGTCGAACCAGGCCGGGTCGCCGTCGGTGCCGCGGCCCAGCTCGAGGATGCGCTCCATCTCCACGCCGCTGCCCTCGATCAGGGGCGCGGCCAGACGCCGCACCAGGTCCGCCGCGAAGCGTTCGTTGCCGGCAGAGACGGGCGTGTGGATGGTGAAGACGGCGTCGCGCCGGACCGTCTCGAGCGCCTCGTCAAGTGCCGCACCGCCCGCGGTCAGCTCGCGCGTCCGCTCCACGAGCATGAAGGCCGAATGACCCTCGTTGAGGTGCCAGGCCGACGGCTCGATGCCCAGCGCGCGCAGGGCGCGCACGCCGCCCACGCCGAGCACGATCTCCTGGTGGAGGCGCATCTCGCGGCCGCGCACATAGAGGATGTGGGTGATGGGCCGGTCGGCGTCGGCGTTGTCCGGGATGTCGGTGTCCAGCAGGAGCAGCGGCACCCGACCCACGCTGGCCAGCCAGACGGCGCACCAGACGGTCCGCCCCGGCAGCTGGACGGGCACGTGGAGAGGCGTGCCGTCGGCGTCGGCGACGCGCAGCAGGGGCAGCCGGGCCGGGTCGTAATCGGGGTAGCCGTGCTCCTGGTGGCCGTCCGCGTCGATGGCCTGGCGGAAGTAGCCGCGGCGGTAGAAGAGGCCCACGGCGACGAAGGGCAGGGCCATGTCGGAGGCCGCCTTGCAGTGGTCGCCGGCAAGCACGCCGAGGCCGCCGGAATAGGTGCCCAGCGACTCGTGCAGCCCGTACTCGGCGCAGAAGTAGGCCACCGGGCCGGGCAGCTTGCCGGCGTGGTGGCGCTCGAACCAGTGTCCCGCGCCGTCGGCCACGTACGCGTCGTAGGCGGCGAGCTGGGTCTCGAACTCGGCCATGAAGTCGGGATCGTCGAGCTGCGGCGTCCAGTCGCGATGGACCTGCAGCACCGGGATCGGGTTGCGGTAGCGCGCCCAGCCGGCGGGGTCGATGCGGCTGAACAGCACGCGCAGCTCGGGATGCCAGGACCAGTAGTAGTCGTAGGCGAGCCGGCGCAGACCCTCGAGCCGCGGGGGAAGGCGCAGCGCCGCCGCCGGCAGCGTGGGGATGTCAGGCATGCAGGCGGCCAATGCTACACGAGCGGCCGGTCATGGCCGCCGCCGGACCACGCCACGGACCGACGCCGGAAGACCGGCCGGCAGCGGCCGGCTCGCGTAGCATCCCGCCATGCGCATCGCCATGGTCAGCGCCGAGTCCGAGCCGTTCGCCAAGACGGGCGGCCTGGCCGACGTCGTGGACGCCCTGGCGCGCGCGCTCGGGCGCCTCGGCCACGAGGTGGACGTCTACCTGCCGCGCTACCGGGGCGTGCCCGTGCCGGACGGTGCGCAGCGGAGCGAGCTGTACGTGCCCGTCGGCCAGCCCGGCGGAGTCGCGAACGCGACGGCGGCGCCAGGAAGGGCAGCCACCGCCCACGTTGGCCTGCTGACGGCCGCGGCGGACGGTTATCACGTCCGCTTCGTCGACCACCCGCCGAGCTTCGACCGGCCCGACTTCTACGTCGATCCGGAGACGCGCCGCGACTGGCCCGACAACGCCGCCCGCTTCGCGCTGCTGGGTCGCACGGCGCTCGAGACGCTGCGCATGGAGGGCCGGCCGGTGGACATCCTGCACGGCCACGACTGGCAGGCGGGCCCCGCGCTGCTGCTGCTCCGCCACCGCTACGGCGACGACCGGCTGCTGGGCGGGCTGCCGACGCTGCTCAGCTGCCACAACCTGGCCTACCACGGCTGGACGCCGCGCGCCGAGGCCTGGCAGCTCGACCTGCCATCGAGCGTCGGTGCGCCCGACGGCGTGGACCTGCTGCGCGAGGGCGTGGCGGTCGCCGAGCTGGTCAACACGGTCAGCCCGACCTACGCGCGCGAGTCGACCACGCCCGAGTACGGCGGCGGGCTGGACGACCTGCTGCGTGCCCGCGGCGACCGCTACCTGGGCATCCTCAACGGCCTCGACCTCGACCTGTGGGACCCGGCCACCGACGCCGACCTGCCGGCCCGCTTCGACGCCGACGACCCGTCGGGCAAGGCCGACTGCAAACGCGACCTCTGCGAGCGCCTCCGGTTGTCCTGGGCCGAGCCGGGCGAGCCCTGGGGAGCGCACGGCGCGCCGCTCTTCGGCCTCGTCGGGCGGCTCGACCCGCAGAAGGGCTTCGACCTGCTGACCGACGCGGCCGCCGAGCTCGTCGCGCTGGGCGTGCGGCTGGTGGTGCTGGGCACCGGCGACCGGAGCCTCGTCGACGGCTTGCGTGAGCTGGCGGAGGCGCATCCCGACCGGATCGCCCTGCTGGAGCGCTTCGACCGCGCCGAGGCGCGGCGCATCTACGCCGCCAGCGACGTCTTCCTGATGCCCTCGCGCTTCGAGCCCTGCGGGCAGGGCCAGATGATCGCCCTGCGCTACGGCACGCTGCCGCTGGTGCGCCGCACCGGCGGCCTGGCCGACACCATCGTCGACGCGGACGGCGACGCCCTGGCCGGCAACGGCTTCGTCTTCGAGCCGGCGGAGCCGGCGGCGCTGCTGGAGGCGGCCCGGCGGGCGGTCAACGCCTACCACGACCGGCCGCGCTGGGCGGAGCTGGTACGTCGGGGCATGGCCGATGCCGTCGGCTTCGCCTGGGAGCGTGGCTCGGCGCCCCGTTACGTGGCCGCCTACGAGCGTGCCATCGCGCTGCGCGCCGGCGGCGGGCCGGGAGCGGCCAGCTAGCCCACCCTCAGTCGAGCTCGACCGCCTCGCGCCAGCGCGGCAGGTACGGCGGCAGTCCCAACTGCGCGATGCCCGTCGCCAGCGCCGCTGATGCCTCCGGGTCGCCGTGCACGGCAAAGACGTGCCGGGGCCGCCGGTCCGCAGCGGCGAACGGGCGCAACCAGTCGAGCAGCTCCGACTCATCCCCGTGGGCGCTGAAGCCGTCGATGCTACGCACGCCACAGCGCACCTCGTGCCAGGCGCCGTCGAGGCGCACCTGGCGCGTCCCGTCCTGGAGGTGGCGTCCCAGCGTGCCCTCGCCCTGGTAGCCCACGAAGAGGATCGTCGCGTGCGGGTCGCCGACCAGGTCGCGCAGGTGGTGGACCACGCGCCCGCCGGTGAGCATGCCGTTGGAGGCGACGATCATCAGCGGCCGCTTGGCGCGCTTGATGGCCTTCGACTCGGCGCCCGTGCGCGTCACCGTCGCGCCCGGGTAATCGAGCGGCGTGCGGCCGTCGTGCAGCAGACGCGCCGTCTCCTCGTCGTAGTAGCCGGGGAAGGCGCGGTAGATGTCGCTGGCGTGCGAGGCCATGGGTGAATCGAGGTAGAGCGGCACGTGCGGGATTCGGCCGGCCTCGAGCAGCCGGTCGAGCGCCCAGACCACCTCCTGCGTGCGCCCGATGGCGAAGGAGGGCACGAGCAGCACGCCGTCGGCGTCGGCGACCGCGTTGACCACCTCGGCCAGCAGGTCGATGGCGACCGAGCCTGGTCCGTGCTCGCGGCCGCCATAGGTGGACTCGACCAGCACGTGGTCGGCACCCTCGCGGATGAGCGTCGGGTCGCGGATGATGGGCGTGCCGGGCCGACCCAGGTCGCCCGAGAAGACGATGCGCCGGGCCGGGCCCTGCTCGTCCGCGGCATCGACGACCACGATGGCCGAGCCCAGGATGTGGCCCGCATCACGCAGCACGGCGCGCACCCCCGGCGCCACCTCGAAGGGCTGCTCGTAGTCGTGACCCCGGAAGAGGGCGATCGTGCGCTCGGCATCCGAGACGTCGTAGAGCGGCGCGTGGATGACCGTTTCCGCCACCGGCGGCTGGCGTCGCAGGGCCTCCTCGGGGTCGAAGCCTGGCTCCTGCGGGTCGTCCGGCGGCCAGGGCCTGCCGCGCCCGCGGCGCTCCTGTTCCGCGGCCGCAGCCTCGTCGACGGCCTCGCCGAGCTGCGGGGCACCCGCCCCGGGTCGGCCCATCCGCGTCGCCCGCCTGCGCGTGTCGCGCCGCGCGTGCCGCTCGTCGCGCTCGCGCCGCTCCTTGGCCTGCTCGACCTGGATCTTGCCACTGTCGAGCAGCACCAGGCCCGCCAGCTCGGCCGTGGCGCGCGTCAGGTGGATGGCGCCGCGGAAGCCCTGCTTCTCGAGCATCGGCAGCAGGCCGCAATGGTCGAGGTGGGCGTGCGTCAGGACGACCGCGTCGAGCGAGCGTGGCTCGAAGGAGAAGGGCACGCGGTTGCGCTCGACCTCGTGCGGCGAGCCCTGGAACATGCCGCAGTCGATGAGCACACGGGCACGGTCGGTCTCGAGCAGGAATTGGGATCCCGTGACGGTCGTGGCCGCACCCAGGAAGCGCAGGCGCATCAGGCCGCGCCCAGTGTGCCGAGGCCGAAGAGGACGAGGCCGGCCAGCAGGCCGGACGTCCGGCGCAGGGCCGCGCGGGTCCAGCGTTCACGCATCGGCGCATGCTAGCCGAGCCGGCGCGGTACCCTCGGCGGGCGTAGCGGAGGCATCAGCCACATGGGCCTGCTGGACGGCAAGAAGGCGCTCATCTTCGGCGTCGCCAACGACCACTCCATCGCCTGGGGTATCGCCAGGGCGCTGCACGAGCAGGGCGCCGGCGTCGGCTTCAGCTCCGTGGAGAGCCTCCTCGAGCGACGCGTGCGGCCTCTGGCGGCGTCGATCGGCTCGACCTTCGTGGAGCCCTGCGACGTGCAGGACGACGCCCAGATCGAGCGCGTCTTCGCGCGCTGGCGCGAGCAGGAGGGCGAGCTCGACATCCTCGTCCACGCGCTCGCCTTCGCCCTGCGCGACGAGCTCGCCGGCGCCTTCGTCGACACCTCGCGCGAGGGCTTCCGCATCGCGCTCGACGTGAGTGCCTACTCCCTGGTGGCGCTGGCGCGAGGGGCGCTGCCGCTGCTGCGGCCCGGAGCGAGCATCCTGACCCTGACCTACTACGGCTCGGAGAAGGTGGTCGCCAACTACAACGTGATGGGCGTGGCCAAGGCCGCCCTGGAGGCGGAGGTGCGCTACCTGGCCGCGGACCTCGGGCCGCGCGGGGTGCGCGTCAATGCCATCAGCGCGGGGCCCGTGCGCACGCTCGCGGCGGCGGGCATCGCCGGCTTCAAGGGCATGTACGGCTCGTTCCGGGAAGTGGCGCCGCTGCGGCGCAACATCACCATCGAGGACGTGGGCGGCGCGGCGGTCTACCTCGCCAGCGACCTGGCCGCGGCCGTGACCGGCGAGGTGCACTACGTGGACGGGGGCTTCAACGCGCTGGCCGTGCCGCTGGCCGAGGGGGAGTGAGGGCTTCCGGGGACTGTGACGGCCCCGGGAATCGAAACGCCCGAAGGAACCGTCCGGTCCGTAGCCGACACCGCTGGTAAACCATCGGCGCCGCTTTCGGTCCAGAGGCCCCTTCGGGCAAGAGCAACGGTAGCCGCCGCGGCGCAGGCTGGTCAAGGAGACTTGTCCACGAGTTTCGGGCGACCTGCGGGACTTGTCCACGACACGTCCCCGAGTGTCGGCCCCGGCAGATGTGGATAAGCCCCAGACGGAGCGGGTGAGCGGGGCGGGCTCCTACACTCGCGCCATGTCACGGCTGCCGACGCTCGGCCCCCGCGGCGAGGGCTGGCTCGCCCTCCAGCTGGTCCTGCTCGGCCTCGTCTTCGTGACCGGCCTGCCGGGCGCACTCGAGGGTGCCTTCTCGCTCGCCGGCGGAAGCACGCTCGCCGCCCGCGTCCTGGTGGCTGCCGGCCTGGTCGTTGCGGGGCTCGTGCTGGCCGTGTGGGGCACGCTCGCCCTCGGGCGTAGCTTCGCTGCCCTGCCCCAGCCGCCGCCGGGCGCCGAGCTGGTCGAGTCGGGGCCCTACCGCTGGGTGCGCCATCCGATCTACCTCGGCCTGCTCGTCGGCTCGCTCGGCTGGGGCGTCCTCGCCGGCAGCCTGGTCACGCTCGGGCTGACGATGGCGCTGGCGGTGCTGCTCGACCTCAAGGCGCGGCGCGAGGAAGCCTGGCTGGCCGCCCGCTTCCCCGACTACGCCGACTACCGCCGGCGGACGCGCCGCCTCGTACCCTTCCTCTACTGATCGCCGCTCGAGGAGACGAGATGTCCGCGTTCGACCCGGAAGCGCCGCTGCCCGGCTCGCCGCAGCCATGGGCTGCCTCGAGCATGCCCACACTGCGACCGGGGCCGCCCTACCTGATGACCGAGATGATCGCCGCGGAGCCGGCCCTCGGGGAGCGGCTGCTGCGCCGGCTGATGGCGGACGCGTCCGTGGGGCGCCTGGCGGCCGAGGTACGGCGTGCGGTCGAGCGCGTGGCGCCGGTCGTGGTCACCGGCTGCGGCACGAGCGAGCACGGGGCGCTG
>DASSPM010000020.1:0-27876 GCA_035699625.1 Candidatus Limnocylindrales bacterium
GACCACCTCGGACACGAGCTCGATGCGGCCGCCGCGCGACTGCGCCGAACCGGCGACGGCAGCAGCCGCCGCGAAGGCGGGCACGCGGGCCATCCGGCGTCCCTGGCGGGCCTCGGTCGAGGTGAACCAGAAGCCGTCGTCGGCCAGGCTGGCGGTGGCGTCGACGGCCGGCACGTCGAATCCGGCCAGCGCCTGGTCCACGAGGGTCGTCAGCAGCAGCTGGTCGTAGCGGACGGTCGGCTCGAAGGTCGTGCCGCGCAGCAGGCTGCGCACGCCGTCGAGCGTGCGCTCGACGAGGTTGCCGGAGCGCCCGACGGCGTAGGCCTGGTCGAGGCTCGCCTGCAGCTCGTACTGGCGCCCGATGGCTGCCAGCGGGACGGTGTGGCTCTCCCCCTCGAGCACGAACTCGAGTTCACCCGAGGCAAGGGAGGGGAGGGCCTCGCTCAGTCGTGCTTCCGCTGCCCGCCGGTCCAAGCCGGCCAGCTCCACCCCACCGACGCGGACACCGGGCATGACCCGACCGTCGTAGGCCTGGGCCAGGCCGAGCACGAAGCCGGCCGCGATGGCGAAGGCCGCCGCGATGGTGACCAGGAAGGCGAGCGCGACGGCCTGCCAGTGAAGGCGCCGGACGCGAGGCAGGCTAAGGGTGGTCTCCGGGGTCGCGGTCGTCGAGGTCACGGGGCGTGCATCCTATCAGGCGTCTTGTGGCTTCCGGGGCGGTACCTTCGGTCGGCCGGACGGCGCCACGGGGACCATCCCACGACGCCCCCCACGTCAGCGGACGCTCAGGCGCGGCTGATGTTGCGGCTAGCTTTCACGACGAAGGAGCACGACCCGGCGATTCGGCTCCTCGCCGATCGACTGGGTGACCACGCCCGCGTGATCGCGCAGGGCGAGGTGGATCCAGCGACGCTCGAGAGCGGGCATCGGTTCCAGCTGCAGCATCTTGCCGGTCTCGACGACGCGCTCTGCGGCGCGCAGGGCCAGCTCCGCCAGCTGGCGCTCACGGCGGCCGCGGTAATCCTCGACATCGACGAGGACCCTCGTCCACTGGCCCATGCGCCGGGAGAGCATCAGGTTGACCAGGTGCTGAAGGGCAGAGAGGCGCTCGCCCTTGCGCCCGATGAGGGCGCCCAGGGCCTCCTTCTCGTCGCCCTCACCGGTCACGTCGATCTTGGAGGTCTCGCCCGTGTGCACCGTGACGGAGACGTTGAAGCCCATGTGGCCCATCAGCGTCTGGAGGATGTCGCGCGCCGCCTCGAGCGCCTCCGGCGAGGCCTCGGCAGCCTGGAGCTCCTCGTGCTCGACGTGCACACTGCGAGCGGCAGCCACCTGGGCCTCCTCGCCCTCGGTCAGCGCGCCGCCCCGCCGCTCCGGCCGGGCAGCGCGGTCGTCGCGGCGGAAGCCGCCCCGCTCGCGGTCACGGCGACCCCCAGGTCCACCCGGGCCGCGCTCGGGGCGCGGTGCGCGTGGTGCCGGCGCCTCCATCGGCCCGCGGGGTGCCAGGCTCTCGGCAGGCGCGCCAGGGCCCAGCGGCTGCGACGGAGCGGCCTCGCCAAGCGGCGCGCGCTCCTCGCGCGGCGCGCGCTCCTCGCGGGACGGCCGGTCCCCGCGCGGCCCACGGTCACGGCCGCGGTCGCGATCGCCACGTCCGAAGCCACGGTCGCGGCCACGGTCGCGGTCGCGGTCGCCACGTCCGAAGCCGCGATCCTCGCGTGGCGGGGGAGGCGGCAGCGGCGTGGCCGCGGCGGCCTCGCGCCGGGGCGCGGCACCACCCAGGGCCGAGCGCGGTGCGGCCAGGATGCGAGCAGGCTCGGCTCCCATGCCCAGCACGCCGCGGCTGCCGGGGGTGAGGATCTCGAAGTCGAGGTCGTCGAGGCCGCTGACTCCGAAGGCCTCGCGGGCCAGGCGGATCGCCTCCTCGACGGTCTTGCCGGTGAATTCCTGGTACTCGCTCATCGACGTCTCCCTCGCCGGTTGTGCCGGCCTTTGCCCTTGACGGGTCGCACGGTGCCCGCGGCCCGATCGGCCGGGTCGCGGCGCGGCGGCGCCGCCCTGCCGCCAGCGGTCCCGGCCGCCGGCAGTGCCACCTGCGGCACCGGGAAGCGGGGGGTGTGATCCCTGGCGAACGATGGTGTCCACCCGAACAGCGGGAAGAGCGCGCCCCACCCGGCGATCAGGTACTGCTGCACGATCGAGAAGACCGTGGTCACGATCCAGTAGACGAAGAGTCCTGCCGGCAGGAACGAGCCGTAGATGATCGAGAAGAGGGGCAGGATCAGGAAGACGCGCTGCTGGGCCCGGATGCTGGGGTCGTTACTCTGCGGCGTCATCATCCGCGTCTGGATCAGCTGCAGGAACGCCGAGAGGAGCGCCAACAGCGACAGGCCGAAGCCGAAGAACGGCGTCATGAAGAAGATCTCGGGCTTGCTCATGTCGAGTCCGCCCAGCCACGAAACGGTGGTATCGAGGCAGGGCCGGAAGACGTCCCCCGGTGTCTGGCAGGCGACCTCGACGACCCGCGTCCCGAAAACGTGGAGCATGGAGTCGATGTTCGGCGCCGATAGGCCGGAGGAGAAGACCGAGTACATCGGGATGAGCAGCAGCAGCTGCAACAGGCCCGGCAGGCAGCCCGAGGCGGGGTTGACGCCGCGCTCCCGGTAGAGCCGCATCGTCTCTTCGCTGAGCTTCTGGCGATCCTTGTACTTCTGGCGCAGCGCGGTGATCTCGGGCTGCAACAGCTGCATCCGGCGCTGCGACACGATCTGGGCCCGGAAGAGCGGCACGAGGAGCAGCCGGATGAGGATGGTCAGCACGATGATGGCCAGCCCGATGTCCTGGCCGAGGAGGTTGTAGCTGACCACAAGACCCAGGAAGAGGGCCTGGAAGATGGGTGTGAAGAGGACCCCGAAGAGGCTCGTCGGGTCCGAACCCTTGAGCTCGGCCGGACAGAGGTTGGGCGCCGGCGTGTGGGGCGGCGACTGGCCGGGTGCGAGCGACGGCGCCGGCGCCGGCGTCGGGTTGGGGCAAGGTGCGGTCGCCGACGGCGCGGCCGTGACGCCGGCGCTCGGCGATGCGCCGGGCGCGCCCGGCGTGGGCGTCTCGGCAGCCACCGGCCCGGCCAGCCAGAGGATGGCCGCCAGCGGCAGCGCGAGAGCCGCCAGACGCAGTGGGCGGATGGCCGTCACGGTCTCCTTTCCCGTCGATCCCGACCGGTCATCGGACGGGGTCGAAGCCGCCCGGATGCCACGGGTGGCAGCGGGCGATGCGCTTCAGGCCGAGCCAGCTGCCGCGCAGCAGCCCGTAGCGATCGATGGCCTGCTCCGTGTAACGCGAGCAGGTGGGCTCGTAGCGGCACGACGGGGGCAGCCAGGCGAAGACGACCCGGTAGAGCCGGATCAATCCGATGCCGAGTCGCTTCACGTGTCGCTCTTCTCCAGCAGGATCCCGCTCTGGCGCAAGAGCCGCTCGAGCACCTCGGCCAGTTCGGTGGCGCTCGCCTCTGTCGCTGCCGGCCTGGCCACCACCAGCACATCCCACCCGGGTGCCAGGCGTGGCCCCAATCGGCGGGCGATCTCCCGCAGCCGCCGCCGTGTCCGGTTGCGCACGACCGCCGTCCCGATGCGGCGGGCCGTCGAGTATCCGAAGCGCGTCCCCTCGCGACCGTTGCGCACGGACCGGACGCTGAGGAGCGGGTGGCCCCTCGTCCGACCGTCTCGCTGGAGGACCTCGAAGTCGCCTCGGGCCCGGAGGACCTCCGGGACCTTCGTCGACATCTCCGCCGGCCCGGTGGTCAGGCCGTGAGCCGCTTGCGTCCCCTGGCGCGCCGAGCGGCGATGACCCGCCGCCCGCCCTTCGTCCGCATGCGGGCACGGAACCCGTGCTCTCGGGCGCGGTGTCGCTTCTTGGGCTGGTAGGTCTGCTTCATCGAGCGCGCAGGACTCCCATGGTGGACCGATCGAGGTCGGACGGTGCGGGCGGGATCATGGTTCGCGACCGTCCGGCAAGGAGTTGGGACTCGCCAGGCTCCGGGCGCGCGAACGGGCTCGCGCACGGCGCCATGGCGCGTCGTGATGACCGAGCGATGATATGGCCGGCCCAGAAGGGGTGTCAAACGCAGGAGCAGTGATGACCGATCACGAGTCGGCCGGCCCGCCGTTCAGGGAGCCCGGCAGCGCCACCTGGGAGGACTTCGAGCGGCTCGACCTTCGGATCGGGCGCATCGTGGCCGCCGAGCCGTTCCCGGAGGCACGCAAGCCTGCCTACCGGCTCACGGTGGACTTCGGGCCGGCCGGACTGCGGCGGTCCTCGGCGCAACTGCCGGCGACCTATCCCGACCCGGCCGCCCTGGTCGGGCGCCTGGTCGTCTGTGTGGTCAACTTCGCGCCGCGCCGCGTGGCCGGCTTCGAGAGCGAGGTGCTGGTCATGGGTGCCTACAGCGCCGGCGGCCGCATCCCGCTCCTGTCGGTCGATGAGGGGGCCGCCCCGGGCGATCGGGTGGCCTGACGGCCGCGCGCCCGGGGCAAACACGCCGGCGGGCGGGCGCCGGGGGCTACGACGCCGGCGGGCGGGCGCGACCGAACTTCCACCCGGATAGCCATCCCCGGCCTCTTGGGCGGCCGGCTGCCCCGATTCGCCGGCCGATAGCCATCCCCGGACTGTTGGCCGGCCGGTGTCGGGGTCTGGCGTGCCCATCGGGGTCGGTCAGGGCCGCACGCACGCACAGGTCCAGCGTCCAGAGCGGTGCCCTCCGGCGGGGGCGTCGCCGACTGCCCGTTCACCAGTCCCGGCATGACTGAGAGACGGGAGCCGGGAGGCGGGAGCCGGCCACCTGTGGGTGGCCCGCGGGCGGGATGGGGCGCCGGCCCCGGCGGCTGCGCCGGGGCTCGGCAGGGCGCTCCCGGACGTGGCATCATGCGCCGCCTCGGGGGCGGCCGGGGCGTCTCGGCCGATACTCCCGGGGAGTATCGCGGAACGGCGTTGCGGGAGCCCCGACCCGGTGCTACTGTATCCGGGCCCCAGCGCCGGGACGCCGGTGGCCAATCCGCCGACGACCCCCGGGATCGTCCCCCGGAGAGCCTATCCGAGGCCACACCGAGAGGGGTGTGCCGAGGACCCGCCGGGCCGCCTCTGGAGCCACGCTTCCAGACCGGTCCCTGACCGATCCAGCCACCCGTCAAGTCAGGATCGTTGCGATCGATGGACGCGAAGCAGGTCTGGCGCGCCGCGCTGGGCGAGCTCCAGGTTTCCCTGTCGCCTGCCAACTTCGAGACGTGGTTGCGCGATACCGCCCTGGTCGAGGTCGACGACAACCGATTCCGCATCGCGGTGCCCAACGGCTTCGCCAAGGACTGGCTCGACTCCCGCTACCGATCGCTCATCAGCCAGACCCTGGCCCGCATCGTGGGCTACAGCGTCCAGGTCGAGTTCGACGTCCGTGAACGCCCGGCGGGTGGCTACGAGGGCGGCGAGCAGCGCCATCCGGTCCGGCTCGAGCCGACCCGTGTCGGTGGCGAGGGTGCCGGCGGCACGCTCAACGCGCGCTACACCTTCGCCAACTTCATCGTCGGCTCGGCCAACCGCCTGGCCCATGCCGCCAGCCTCTCCGTCGCCGAGCGACCGGGACATGCCTACAACCCGCTCTTCCTGTACGGAGGGGTCGGTCTCGGCAAGACGCACCTGATGCATGCCATCGGCAACCAGGTCATCGCGCGCTTCCCGCGCAAGCGGGTGGTCTATGCCACGTCCGAGAAGTTCACCAACGAGTTCATCACCAGCATCCAGCAGGGCAAGATCGACGACTTCCGCGCCCGCTACCGGAAGATCGACCTCCTCCTCATCGACGACATCCAGTTCATCGCCGACAAGGAGCGCACGCAGGAGGAGTTCTTCCACACCTTCAACGCCATCCACGAGGACGGCAAGCAGATCGTGCTCTCGTCCGACCGGCCGCCCAAGCAGATCGTCACGCTCGAGGAACGACTGCGCAGCCGCTTCGAGTGGGGCCTCATCGCCGACCTCACGGCGCCTGACCTCGAGACGCGCATCGCCATCCTGCGCGCCAAGGCCGAAGAGCAGTCGGTGCCCATCACCTCGGACGTGCTCGAGTTCATCGCGCGCAAGGTGGTGAGCAACATCCGCGAGCTCGAGGGGGCACTCAATCGCATCGTCGCCTACGCCAGCATGGGCGCCATGCCCATCTCCATCGAACTGGCCCAGGCCGTGCTCTCGAACGTGCTCTACAACCCCAAGAAGCGCATGGTCACGCCCGAGCGCATCGCCAAGGCCGTCTCGGACTACTACGGCGTCGAGCTGGATGCGCTCAAGGGCCAGAAGCGGGACAAGGCCATCGTCGTGCCGCGCCAGATCGCGATGTACCTGATGCGTGCCGAGACGGACGCCTCGCTGCTGCGCATCGGTGCCGAGCTCGGCGGCCGCGACCACTCCACGGTGCTGCACGCCTGCGACAAGATCGATCGCGAGACCCAGGAGAACGACGAATTGCGGCGCGAACTGGCCGCCGTACGGGAGCTCATCTACTCCGACTGAGGCGGGTTCACGGCCAGCCTGAGGGCTGGTCCGAGCAGCGCCCGGGCCTGGGCCCGCACGGGGTCGCCGAACGGCCCGCGTGTGGATAAGGCGCCGTATTCTGTGGATAACGGGGGTGCCGTGTGGACAACATCCCTCTTGGCAGGGTCGCGCATGCGGACATCACGGACCTCTGGGTGCGCTGATGTGCAGGGTCAGGAGCGTCGTCCACAGGGGCGCCCGGATCGTCCCCCGGTCGTGCCGCCGGCCGGGGTTCACTATCCACCCCAGGGACCCGCTTACCCACGGGGTTCGGCCGCACGACGGAGCGCGGCCATCCCCGGTGTCCACAGCATGATGGTGGTGATGATGGAGTGAGAAGATAGAGATGACCCAACGACCACCCACCGCGACGCCGGGACACGGCCGCGGCCCGAGCATGCCCGAGGGAGCCAGTCGACCGTGAAGCTGTCCGTGATGCAGGAGAACCTGGCGCGAGGCCTCCAGGTGGTCAGCCGTGCCGTCAGCAGCCGCAGCACGCTGCCGGTGCTCTCCAACGTCCTGCTCCGGACCGAGGACGCCGGCCTCAAGCTGACCGCCACGAACCTCGAGATCGGCATGACCTACTGGGTGCCGGGCAAGATCGAGACGGATGGCGCCGTGACCGTGCCGGCGCGCCTCATCGCCGACCTGGTCAACTCGCTGCCCTCCGGGGAGCGGGTCGACCTGGAGCTCGAGGATGCCACGCTGGCCATCCGCTGTGGGCGCACCAAGGCCCATCTGCGCGGTATCGATGCCGACGAGTTCCCGGTCATCCCGGCTGCCGGCGAGCGGCCCACCACGCGCATCAGCCAGAAGGAGCTGCGGCGAGCCCTGGCAGAGGTCGTCTTCGCGGCGGCCACGGACGAGACGCGGCCGATCCTGACCGGCGTGCTGACTCGTCTCGAGGGCGACCGGATGACGCTGGCGGCGGCCGACAACTACCGCATCGCGGTCAAGACCATCACCACGCTCGACCCGGTCGAGGAGACCAACGTGGTCGTGCCCAGTCGAGCATATGCTGAGCTGCTGCGCATCCTGGCCGACAGCGACGAGCCGGTCGACCTGGTCCTGGCCCAGTCCAAGAACCAGATCCTCTTCCACCTCGAGGGCATCGACCTGGTGAGCCGGCTCATCGACGGCCAGTTCCCGAACTACCGGCAGGTGCTGCCGGCGTCCCACACGACGCGCGCCGTGGTCGACCGCGAGGAGCTGCTCAAGGCGGTCCGGCTGTCGGCGCTGATCGCCAGTTCCTCGGCCAACGTGGTCAAGCTGCGCCTCGATGGGGAGAGCAACGGCGCCGTGACCATCGCCGCCGCGGCGGACGTGGGCGAGACGCAGGGCGAGGTCGAGGCGGCCTGCGAGGGCGAGCCCGTCGCCATCGCCTTCAACGCGCGCTACCTCCAGGAAGCCCTGCAGAACGTGGACACCGAGCAGCTGGCGCTCGAGTTCAACGGTCCGCTCTCGCCCGGCGTGCTCAAGCCGGTCGGCGACGACGACTACGTCCACGTCATCATGCCCGTCCGGACGCCCTCCTGAGGGCGGCCTCGCAGGCGACCCTGCCGGAGGCGGCGTGCAGATCCGACGCCTCGGCCTGACCGGCTTTCGCAGCTACCGCGCGCTGGAGGTCGAGCTGCCGCCGGGACCACAGGTCGTCTTCGGCGCCAACGCCGCCGGCAAGACCAACCTGCTGGAGGCCATCGTGCTCGCCGGGCGGGGCTTGTCGCATCGCGCCGGCAGCGACGCGGAGTTGATCACCTGGGGCGAGCCGTTCGCCCGCGTGGAGGTCGAGCTGGTCACGGCCGGCGGGCGCCAGGAACGCATCGAGCTGGCGCTGCTGCGAGAGGGACCCGGCCGCAAGCGGGTGCGCATCAACGGCGTGCCGCGGCGCACCTCGGCGCTGGCCGCGACCCTGCCGCTGGTGCTCTTCGCGCCCGAGGAGATGCTGCTCGTGGCCGGCTCGCCGTCACTGCGCCGGGCCTCACTCGATGCTCTCGGCGCCGCGCGCTCGCCGGCCCACGGCCGGTCGCTGGCGACCTACGCACGGGCGCTGCAGCAGCGCAACAGCCTGCTGCGCGCCATCCGGGACGGCCTGGCCGACCCGAACGGGCTCGCCTACTGGGACCGGCTGGTGGTCGAGGAGGGCGGCGGGATCGTGGCCGAGCGCCTGGCGCTGCTGGAGGCGCTCGCGCGGCCGCTCGCCGCGGCGCACGCGGAGATCGCCCCGGACGAGGGCCGCCTCGGCCTGCGCTACGTGACGAACGCGCCGGCGCTCGAGGACGAGACGCCCGCAGATGCCCTGCGCAGGCGACTGGCCGAGACGCGCGACAAGGAGCTATGGAACGGCGCCACGCTCGTCGGTCCCCACCGGGACGACGTCACCTTCGTGCTCGACGAGCGCGAGCTGGCCGGCTTCGGCTCGCGCGGCCAGCAGCGCACGGCCATCCTGGCGCTGAAGCTGGCCGAGCTGGAGCTGCTCACCTCGGTCGAGAGCGGCCCGCCGCTGCTCCTCCTCGACGACGTCTTCAGCGAGCTCGACCCGGAGCGGCGCTCGCATCTCGTGCGGCGCATCCGCGCCCTGCCCCAGGCCATCGTCACGACCACCACCCTGGCCGACCTCGACCCCGAGCTGGTGGCCGAGTCGACGGCCTGGCGGGTCTCGCCGGGCCGCCTGGAGCGTGTCGCCGGCGCAGCCGTGGCTGGCCTGACGTGAGCGCGGTCCGCCGGTGACCGCGCGGGGCTGCCGGTGAGCGAGGAACGCCGTCGACGGCCGATGCGCCGGCTGGGCGAGCTGCTGCCCGGCATGGCCGCCGCACTCGGCCTCGAGGAGGAGCTTCGCGCGGCGCGCGCCATGGCCACCTGGGAGCGCATCGTGGCCGAGCGCGTGCCGGCCGCCGCCGGAGCCACCCGCCTGCTCGAGGCACGTGACGAGGCCATCGTCGTGGCCGCCGCCGCACCCATCGTGGCCCAGGAGCTGCGCCTGCGCGCCGACGAGCTCCTGGCGGCCTTCGCTCAGGCGCCCGGCGGCCGTCGCGCGCTCGAGTTGCGCGTCGTCGTGCGCCCGCCCGGGGAGCCTGGCGGCAGCCCGCCGAGTCAGCCGCGTCGAGCGTCCGGAGCGCCAGGCGACGGGGCCGGAAGGGATCCCTCGGACGTGTAGACTAGGCCGCCCATGGCCGTCCGCCTTCACCTGAAGTACGGGCTCGTCTCGGAGCAGGACCGGCTCGAGGACTCGCCGGACACCATCCTCGTGACGGAGCCGACGATCGGCTCCGTCCTTCGCTCGAAGGGCAGTCTCTTCACGGTCGTCACGGCACGACCGGGCAGCAGTGGCCGCCCCGACGAGGCCAGCGCTCTCATCGCCGAGACCGTCCGTCGCGAGTACTACTACGACGAGTCGGCGGGCATCCCCATCTGCCTCGAGAAGGCGCTGCGCAGCGCCAACCGGCGGCTGCGCCACCAGCGAGAGGGGCACGGCCTGGCGCGCGGTGCCATCGGGGCCGTGGTGGCCGTGGTGCGCGGCCACGAGCTCTACGTGGCCACGATCGGCGACGCGGAGGCCTACCTGGTGCGCCAGGCGCGCCTGCTGACGCTGCCCGAGGAGGAACGCGGCGAGGGCCTGCCGACGCCCGATGAGCTGCACGTGGACGTCTGGCGCGGCGAGATCAGCGTGGGCGACACGCTCGTGCTCGTGTCGCGCAATCTGACCGAAACGGTCGGCACGGACGAGCTCAAGAACGCCGTCGTGACGCTCCACCCGCAATCGGCCGTGGAGCACCTGCATCACCTCTTCGTCGCCGCCGGTGGCAGCGGTTCGGATGCCGTGCTGACGGTGGAGGCGACCGAGGTGCCGGCCACGCGGGCGCAGCGCAAGCTGGTGCCGGTGCGGCCCGCCGAGCCGCTGGCGGGCGCGCCCGACCGGTCGCCCATCCCGCTGGCCGAGCCGCTGGCGGGCGCAGCGACCGCTGTCCAGGTACGCGCCCGCGACGTGCGCTCGGCGGTCTCGGGTGGGCTCTACGCCCTCTTCGATCGCCTGACCGACCTGCTGCCGCGGCGGCGCACGCGCTACCGGCGCGTCACGCCGCTCGCGTCACGCCGCGAGACGCAGCGCCGTGCGGCCGTGGCGGTGCTCGCGCTGCTGGGGGTCGTGACCGGTCTGGCCGTCGTGGCCTGGCTGCTGGGCGGTGCCCTGAGCGCGCCGACCGACCGCGTCATCGAGGGCGCGAACCTCGGCGAGCGCGCGCTGGCGGCCGCCCGCGAGCGCGTCGGCCAGGTCTTTGGTGATGGTGCGGACCTGGTGGCCTCGGACCAGCGCCGGGCCCTCGCCCTGCTGCGCGAGGCGTGGCAGGAGCTCGACACGGCGGAGCGTGCCGGCATCCGGCCCAGCCAGCTGGCCGCCCTGCGGGCGGAGGTCGCCGCCGGGCTCGATCGCATCTATCGCATCAGCCCGGTCGACTCGAGCGTGCTCTACAGCTTCACCAAGCTCTCGCCCGAGGCCGACCCCAGCGATCTGGTCATCGGCCCCGACGGCGCCGCCTACAGCATCGACACCTCGACCAAGTCGGTCGTGCGCGTCGACCTGGCGCGCAAGTCGGGCGTGGTGGTGGCCAAGGCGGGCATGCGCAACATGGGCGAGCCGTGGCTGCTGGCCGCCAGCGGCCCGGACCTGGTCGTCCTCGACCGCGGCGGCTTGCTCTGGCGCTGGCGTCCCTCGGATACCAAGGGCAAGGGCACGCTCGGCCGTATCCGCGTGGGCGGCGACACCACCTGGGGCGACGACGTGACCGACATCGGCACCTACCTGCGCAACGCCGACGCGGGCCTCTACAACGTCTACGTGGTCGACCCGAGCTCGCGTCAGATCCTGCGCTATAGCCCGACCCTCGACGGCAACGCCCTGACCAAGCCGGTCCCCTACCTGGCCACGGCCGGGGACGTGTCCGACTTCCGGCAGCTCTACATCGACACCGACGTCTACGCCATGACCGGTCAGCGGGTCATCCGCCACGAGGGCGGCCGGGCCGACGACTTCGCGCTCGGCGAGCTGCCCGACGATGTCGACCTGAGACCCGGCCACGACTGGTCGGCGATGGCCGCCACGGGCGGCCCCAAGCAGGGCCGGATCTACCTGTGGGATGCCAGGCATCGCCGCATCGTCGTCTTCTCGAAGGCCTCGGGCGAGCTGTTGGAGCAGTTCCGGGCCGGCTCCACGAAGACCGACTTCAGCGACATCCGCGGCATGGTCGTGCGAGAGCGCGAGGGCGGCGCTTCGCCGCTGCTCTACTGGGTCTCCGGGGCGCGGCTGCTGGTGACGCCGCTCGAGCCCGCGACGGCGCCCGGCGCGTCCTCCTCACCTTCCGGCTCACCCGGCAGCAGCCCGACCTCGACCAGCCCGGGCCCGAGCTCGCCGGCGAGCCCCTGAGCCGGTGACCGGCGCGCGTCGCCCGGCGCCGCCTGGCGGGCCGGCCCGGCCCCGGGGCCGGGATTAGAATCCCGGCCATGCCGTCGGGCTTGAACGAGATGGTGGTCGAGAGCGTGCGCGTCCACATGCTCTCGTCGCAGCACGTGGTCATCCTCAAGGATTCCGCGCACGACCGCTACCTGCCCATCTGGATCGGGCCCTGGGAGGCCAACGCCATCGCCATGAAGCTGCAGGGCCTGACGCCCGAGCGGCCGCTCACGCACGACCTCTTCGCGGCCACGCTCAGCGAGCTCGGCGTGACGGTGCGCCAGATCATCGTCTCCGACCTGGCCGACGAGACCTTCCACGCCCGGCTCCAGCTCGAGCAGGGTGAGAGCAGCTTCGAGATCGACGCCCGCCCCTCCGACGCGATCGCCCTGGCCATCCGCGCCGGCGTGCCCATCTACGCCACCGATGCCGTGCTCGACCGGGCCGGGGTGACGCCCGAGAGCGAGGAGGACGACCGGCTGCAGGTCTTCCGCGAGTTCATCAACTCGCTCGACGTGGACCTACCCGAGGGCGGCGAACCGGGCCCCGAGGAGCGCCGGCTCGACTGATCAGGCGTCCTGCTCGATGACCGGCTCGCCGCGCGCCAGGGCGCGCCGGGGGGCCGCCCAGAGGCGCAGCCGAAGCCGCCAGAAGTCGCGCACCGCCCGCAGCACGACCCGCGGGTCGGCGCCCGAGGCACGCCCAGCGACGCGCGGGTGATGCGGCACGCCCACCTCGGCCAGTGAGCGGCCGCGCGCGCGGAGCTTGATGAGCAGCTCGGCCGAGAGGAAGGCGCCGCCCGATTCGAGGCGCACGCCGGTCAGCGCCTCGCGGCGGAAGAGCTTGCAGGCACAGTCCGGGTCGCGCACGGTGAGGCCGAAGAAGAGGCGCAGTGCCAGCCGGTAGGCGCGCGCGTACACGAGGCGCACGAGAGGGTCGGCACGACGGAGCCGGTAGCCGACCACGGCGTCGGGCCGGTCCGGCCCGTCCATCCGGCGCGCCAGGCGCGCCAGGTCGGCCACGCGGAACTGGCGGTCGCCGTCGGTGAAACAGACCAGCGGGTAGCGCGCGGCCCGGAAACCGCTGCGCAGGGCGGCACCATAGCCGAGGTTGGTGGGATGGTGGACGGCACGCACCACGTCGGGGTGATCGGCCGCCAGCCGGTCGGCCAGGCCGGCCGTCCCGTCACGGCTGCCGTCGTCCACGGCGATGATCTCGAACCGCTCGGCGATGGCCGGCAACGCCTCGAGCGCTTCGGCCACGAGCGCCTCGATGTTCTCGGCCTCGTCGTGGGCCGGGAAGAAGTAGGAGAGTGCGGCGACGCGCGGTGCCCCGGCGGCCGCGCGCTCCGGCTGGGAGGCCGTAGGGCCGCTGGTCCGCGCCACGGCGCCGATTATAGTCGCGGCCATGTCGCCCCAGCCCATGCCCGCCAGCGAGCCGCAGCGCGAGCGGGATCCGCTCCTGGGCCAGCTGCTCCTGGCGCGGCTGCGTGAGCGGGGTGCCGTGAGCGTGTTGCTGCTGACCGCCCTGTTGGCCGTGCTCTACTGGGAGACCGGGCCCAAGCCGGTCGGCCTGGACCACTTCGCCCCGCTGGCCGATGCCTTCCTCTCGGGCAGGCTCCACATCACGGCCGAGATGCCCTGGCTGGAGCAGGTGCCGCGCCCAGGCGGCGGTTGGTACGTGCCCTATCCGCCCGTGCCCGCGCTTGTCGTGCTGCCCTTCGTGGCCCTCGTCGGGCCCAGCTTCGACACGGGTCTCGTGGCAGCCCTGCTGGGCGCGCTCAACGTGGTCCTGCTGTGGTGGCTGCTCGGCCGCATCGGCCTGGGCGAGGGCACGCGCCTGCTTCTCGCCGCGGCCTTCGGCTTGGGCACGGTGCACTGGTGGGCGGCCGGCATGGGCACCTCGTGGCTCTTCGCGCAGGTCGTGGCCGTCGCCTTCTCGCTGGGGGCGCTGGGCCTGGCCGTGCTCCGAGAGCGGCCGTTGCTGGCCGGACTCCTGCTGGGCCTCGCCGCGGGCGCCCGGTTGCCCGTCGGCCTGACGCTGCCGCTCTACCTCGCGCTCTACCTCGGGCTGCCTTTCCCGCCGCGCGCGGTGCTGCCCAGCGGGGAGCGGCTGCGCGCGGCGGGCCTGCTGCTGGGCGGCCTGGCCGTGCCGGCAGCGCTGGTGGCGCTCTACAACCTGGCCCGCTTCGGCAGCATCTTCGACTTCGGCTACGAGCACATCGTGGGCGTGCTCGAGGAGCCCTGGTACGCGGAGGGGATCCTGTCGCTCTCCTACGTGCCGCGCCACCTGCACGCCATCTTCGTGCGCGGCTTCGACTTCGTGGACGCCTTCCCCTGGTTCCGGCCGAACTGGACGGCGACCTCGCTGCTCCTCACCACGCCGCTCTACCTCTGGCTGGTCAAGGCGCGCTCGCGCGAGCCGCTGGTGGCCTGGAGCTGGCTGGCCGTGGCACTGGCCCTGGTGCCCATCCTGACCCACGGCAATGTCGGCTTCACCCAGTTCGGCTATCGCTTCAGCCTGGACGTGGCGCCGCTCCTGTGGCTGCTGCTGGGCTGGACCTTCCGCGCCGGCACACCCGTGGAGGCGCGCGTGGCGGCGGCCCTGGGCGTGCTCGTCAACGCCTACGGCATCTGGGCCATCACGGGGCTCGACTTCGTCTCCTTCTGAGCGCCGTCGCACGGGCCCTCGCCGGCCGCTGCGTCAGGCCACGCCTACCAGCCCGAAACGACGCCCCAATAGACACCCCAGGCGTTGACCACGATGGAGATCCCGACCAGGGCCAGGACCAGCCGGTCCACGCCCCGCTGCGCGATGGCCAGCGTGACGAGCACCAGCCCGAAGGGCGCGAAGTCGTTGCTGAAGCGGTACCCGAACTGCACCCATCCCTGGCTGAAGTGCGCCAGGTTGACGAAGGCGATGGCGCCGATCGCCAGGAGGCTGCCCAGGACGATGCGGCGGCGCCAGGCGCGCAGCGCGAAGGGCACGGCCAGCAGGTAGGCCGGGCTGGTCAGGAGCAGGCTCATGCCGATCCGGTCGGGCTTCAGTAGCGGGCAGGCCTGGTCGAGCAGGGAGAGGCCGCACTCGGGCCGCACCACGGGCAGCCAGCCGAGCATGATGAGCAGGTTCTGGGGCACATAGCGCAGGTCCTCGATGGCCCACTCGCCCGGGTGGTAGGTGATGCCCGAGAGGAGCGGCAGCAGCTGCGCCAGGCCCCCGTCGGGTGCGGGCCGGATCTCGGTCCGGTAGAGGTGCTCGTACCCCGGGTGGAAGAGGTGGCCGGTGGTGGCCAGGTTGTAGGCGAGCAGAGCGAGCACGGGCAGAGCGGCGCCGAGGCCGGCCGCGAGCGCCCGCCGCAGTGCCGTGCCGCCCCTACCGACGAGCACGAAGAAGGGCGCCCCGAGGATGGTCGTGAGGCGGGCCAGCGCGGCCAGGCCGAAGAGCAGGCCGGCGCGCAGCTGACGCTGGTCGAGCAGCGGCCCCGCCTCCGTGGTCGCGTCCGCGGAGGTCTCGGCCGTGGCTCGCTCGGCGTCGAGGGCGGCGGTGATGCCGAGCAGCAGGAAGAGCGTCGCCACGACATGAGCCAGGAACCAGGTGCTGCCCAGCATGGCCGCGTACCAATGGACCGTGCCGAAGGCGAAGAAGGCGGTCGCCACCGCGGCCACGTCGCGGCGGGGCGTCAGCCGCGCCGCCAGGCGCCAGGCGAGGCCCACGTCGAGTGCGCCGATGACGGCCGCCACGAGGGCCGCGTCGGTGCTCAGCCCGTAGGCCGCGACCAGGGGCAGCAGCAGCAGCGCCGGCAGGGGCGGAAAAGGGATGAGCGCCCGGCCCGGCTCGTTCGTGAGCGGGTAGACGTCCTGGAAGTAGCCGTTCTGGACGGGTCCCTCGCTCACCGGCCAGGGGATGGCAGCGGAGCCGGAGAGGAACGCGTCGGCCTGCCACACGAAGTGGTTGTAGAAGTTCTGCCGCTCAGGGTTGGAGGCGACGTAGACGAAGAGCGCCAGCAGCGCGAAGCCGAGCCCGAGCCAGGCCGGGTCGATGCCTGCCAGGCGGTCCCGGCGCGGGCCGGCGTCGTCGTGACCCGTTGCTATACTCGGCACCCCTCGTCGCTCGCCCTGGAGGCATCCTGGATTTGACGGCGCCCGGCGCCGGGGAGACCGGTCGGGACCTCGGAGCGTCGGGACGCTCACCGCGAGCGCCGGCGGCCATCCCCGCGATCGCCCTGCTCCTGCTCGCCGGTCTCGCGCTCCGGCTCATCATCGCATACGTCCTGCTGCCCGGATCCGGCTTCGAGACGGACATCGCCAGCTTCGCCGGCTGGGCCCGCCGGCTGGCCGAGACCGGGCCCGGCACCTTCTACGCCACGGCCGGCTTCGCCGACTACCCGCCCGCCTACCTCTACGTGCTCTGGCTGCTGGCCAGCGCGGCGGACCTGCTCTCGACCACCACCGGCCTCGATGCCTACCGGCTCACCGTGGGCCTGCTCAAGGTGCCGCCCATGCTGGCCGACATCGGCGTGGCCTACCTGCTCTACCGGCTGACGCGGGAGTGGCGCGCCGGGCGCGCCGACGCCGAACGGCTCGGCCTCACCGCGGCCGGCCTCTACCTGCTGAACCCGGTCAGCTGGTACGACTCGGCCATCTGGGGCCAGGTCGATGCCGTGGGCGCGCTGGTGATGCTGCTGGCCATCGGTCTCCTGGCGCGCGGCCATTCAGAGGGCGCGGCGGCAGCGGCCGTGCTGGCGGGCCTGGTCAAGCCGCAGTTCGGCATCGTCATGGCGCCCCTGGTGGCCGTGGTGCTGTTGCGCCGCCACCTGCTGCGGCCGGGGTCGGGGCCGGTGCCCTCGGGCCGGTCCGGGCTGCTCGCCGGCTGGCTGGTCGAGGAGCAGGGGCCATGGCGCCTGGTCAGCTCGGCGGCGGTGGGACTGCTGACCATGCTGGCCGTGCTGGTGCCCTTCCGGCTGGACCTCTTCTCCTTCGTACGCCTCATGGCCGGCACGGCCGGCGGCTACCCGTTCCTCACCGTGAACGCCTACAACCCGTGGGCCCTGGTCGGCGTGGCGGGCAGCGAGCCGCTGGCCTTCGGTGGGCTCTGGTCGCAGCTGCCCGACACCGTGCCGCTCCTGGGCCCGGTCCACGGCGTCGTCGTCGGCACGGTGCTCCTCGGCCTCGGCTTCCTGCTCGGGCTGTCGCACCTGGCGCTGCGCGACGACCGTCGTGCGCTGGTGCTCACGGCGGTCTTCCTCTCGCTCGCCTTCTTCATGCTGCCCACGCGCGTCCACGAGCGCTACCTCTTCCCCGTCTTCGCCTTCCTGCCCCTGCTGGCGGTCGACGACCGCCGCTGGCGCTGGGCGCTGGTGGCCCTGGCGGGGGGGTCGCTGATCAACCTCCACGCCATCCTGACCATCCCGCTCTACGGCACGCCTTCGGTCGACGACCTGCCCTTCGGCGAGGCCTTCCGAGAGACGCCATGGGTACTCCTGAGCGTGGCGCTCCACACCGTGGTCTTCGGCTTCGCGCTGCTGCGCTCGTGGCCGGGCGTCGACGCGCTGCTCGGCCGCGCGCCTGCGCCATGGCCGACCGCCGAGACCCCTGTGTCGGAGGCTGCGGCCGCCCTGGCGCCGGCCGAGCCCGCCGGTGTGGCGCCGGGTCTGGCGACGAGCGTGGCGCCGCCTGCCCCGGTGGCGCCCTGGGAGGAGGAGGTGCGGCTGCCCTGGCGCGCCGGTACGGCCGCGGCCGATGCACCCGTAAGCCGCCTCGCCGGCCCGACGCCCGTCATGGTGCACGCAGCCCAGCCGGCCTGGGACGAAGGGCGGGCCGTGACCGGTGGCCTCGTCTGGCGCCTCCGCGCCGCCTTCGAGCGCCACCTGGAGGCACGGCCGGTGCGCGCCGACCGCAGCGGCCTACTCGTGGCGGAGCCGCCCGGGCGCATCGACCGGCTCGACCTGCTCGTGCTCGGCCTGCTGCTCGTCTCCGCACTGACGCTGCGCGGCTGGCGCCTCGCCGAGCCCTACGGCATGCACTTCGACGAGGTCTACCACGCGCGCACCGCGACCGAGTTCCTGCAGCACTGGCGCTACGGCATCCCGCACGACATCTACGAGTTCACCCACCCGCACCTGGCCAAGTACGCCATCGCCGCCGGCATCGTGGCCTTCGGCAACGACCGCGTGACCGGCACGAGCGAGCTGGGCGTGGCGGTGCGCGACGCGGCCACGGAGCGGCCCTGGAGCGCGCCCGGCGAACCGGGTGCGCCGCCCGGCCAGCATGGCGACCGGCTCTTCGTGGCCACCGGCGGCGACGTGCGCGCCTTCGATCTCGCCGGCCGCCGCCAGCCACTCCGCATCGGGGTCCCGGCCGTGGCCCTGGCGATCGATCAACCGCAGCACGTGCTCTACCTCGCAGACGGCGCCGGCGCGGTCCGCTCGCTGCCGACCGACGGGCTGGCTGACGAGCCGACCGGCATCGGCACACTGCCGGGCGCGCCCACGCGGCTGGTCGTCGGCAAGAGCGGCGCGACGCTCTTCGCCCTGCTCGACGACGGCCGCCTGGTGGCCATGGACACGGTCAGCGGCGCCATCACCGGTGAGCGGCGGCTGACCGAGCCGGGCGGCCTCGAGCCGCTCGAGCCGGTGCCCACCCTGGTGGGCGACCCGGCGGCGATCGAGGACGCGGCGGCCGTGGCCAGGCGGCTGGCCGAGATCGTGGACGTCAGCGCCGCCCAGATCGAGCAGCGGCTGCGGGACGCAGGCCAGGAGCCCGTGACGCTCGTCGGGCGGCTCAGCGGCGACGAGCGCAGCCAGGTCGAGGCGGCCATCGCCGCCGGCGAACTGCCCGGCGTCGAGCTCGTGCGGCGCGACAGCGTGGCGGCCGTGACCGGCTCCGTCGTGTCGGTCCTCGACTGGAGCATGAGCGAGCAGGCCCGGGTCTCCCTGGGCAGGCGCGGCGCCGGCCTCGACCTGGTCGAGGAGCTGGACAAGCCCACGCTCTACGTCGCCGCGGGCAGCGGCGTGGAGCGCATCGAGGTGCCGCGCGACGGGGAGCCCCTCTCCCGCGGCCGGGTGACCATGCCGGCCGAGGTGCGCGAGGTGACCTGGGATGCGGCCAGCAACCTGGTCCACGTGCTGGGCGACACCCCGGACGCCAGGGGCAGCACGGTCTACGTCATCGAGCCGCACGGCAACGCCGTCTTCGCCGACGCGGTCCTGCCCTTCGCGCCGCGCGTGATGACCCTCGACCAGCAACCCGACCGGCCATCGCAGGACCGCCAGAACCTGCTGACGCTGGCCGACGACGGCCGCGTGGCGGTGGTCGACGCCGGCAGCCACGCCTTCTCCTGGCGGGCCATGGGCGTCATCGCCGGGGCGCTCACGACGGGCCTCATCTACCTCATGGGGCGCTTCCTCTTCCGGCGCCGCAGCGTGGCCATCATCGCCGCCGCGCTGGTGCTGGCCGATGGCATGTTCTTCGCGCAGTCGCGCATCGCCATGAACGACGCCTACGTGCAGCTCTTCATCGTCGCTGCCTACACCCTCTTCGTGCCCATCTACCTCGGCCGCTGGCGCGGCTTCGGGGCGTTGCTGCTGGGCATCCCGCTGGTCGGGCTGCTGCTCGGCCTGGCGCTGGCTGCCAAGTGGGTCGGCGCCTACGCGATCGGTGGCCTGCTGCTGCTCATCCTGCTCCGCTCGGCGCTCGGTCGGCTGATGGCGCTGGCCGGCATGATCCTGCTGACCGGCCTGCTCGGCTACCTGGCCATCACACCCGCGGCCGTCGAGCAGCCTCAGGTCAACTACCTCTTCCTGCTCATCATGCTCGGCCTGACGCTGCTGACGGCCGTGGGTATCGTGCTGCGGCCGGTGCGCATGACGCTCGAGGAGCTTCGCTTCGCGGTCGCCGCGCCGGCCGTGCTGGCCGGCCTGCTCGGGCTCGCGGGGCTCGTCCTCGGCCCGCAACTGCCTGCCGACGGCGGCATCACCACGCGCACGCTGCTCGGCGCGGCCGTGCTCCTTGGCGTCGCCAGCCTGGGCGTCTACCTGGCCTTCAGCCTGGCCGGGCGCATGGGCCTCGGGCCGCTCGCGGCTGACGACGGTGACGCCCTCCTGCTCGGCCCGTCGGAGCCGCCACCACCCGGCTGGCTGCTTCCCGGCTGGCGGCTCGGCGTGCCCTGGCTGGCGGTCGTCATCTCGCTGGTGGCCATCCCGCTGGCGGTCTACGTCGCCAGCTACATCCCCTGGGTCGCCCTGGGCAACCAGTTGGTGGAGGGCTTCCCGGGGGGGCGCGAGGGCCGGCAGACCTTCCTCGCCCTGCAGCAGTCGATGTACGACTACCACAACAACCTGCGTGCCACGCACGCCGCCTCCTCACCCTGGTGGGCCTGGCCGCTCGATCTCAAGCCGGTCTGGTTCTACCAGGAGGGCCTCGCCGGGAACACCACGGCGCTGATCTATGACGCCGGCAACCTGGTCGTCTTCTGGCTGGCCATCCCGGCCGTGGTCTGGGCGGCCTGGCAGGCCTGGCATCGGCGCAGCCTGGCGCTGGCGCTGCTCATCGTCGGCCTCGTTGCGCAATGGATCCCCTGGACCCGCATCGACCGGGCGACCTTCCAGTACCACGTGTACACCGCGCTGCCCTTCGGTGTGCTGGCGCTGGCGTACCTGCTGGCAGAGCTGTGGCACGGCCCCTCGCGACGGACGTGGCTGATGGCGCGCGCGGCGGCGGCCGTGGCGCTGATGGCGCCGGCGCTGCTCTGGCTGGCCCGCGCGCCGCTCTGTGCCCTGGCGGCCACGGAGCGCGTCCACCCCGGCTCGGAGGCGTGCGGCGTGGTGCGCGGCTCCCTCGTGGTGACCGATCGGGCCCTGCTGACGCTGGTGGTGCTGGTGGTCGGCCTCATCGCCCTGGCGATCATCCTGCGCTCCGTCTCGTCCGGCTGGGTCGCGGACGAGGAGGCCGCCGGCCCCCGGGGCTTCGCCGGCTGGCTGCCACCCGGCGGCGGTCGGCTGCTGGGCACCGGCGCGGTGACGCTCCTCTCGCTCTTCTTCGTGCAGCGCCTCTCGAGTGACGTGCGCCTGCTCGAGCTGCCCGTCGGTGCGCTCGGGCCGCTCGTCTTCGCGCTGGCCGCCCTGGTGCCCCTGGCCGGCCTCGCCTGGCTGCTGCTCGGGGCACGCGACAGCCGCCGCTTCGTGGTCGGCGTGGTGACCGCGGCGGGCCTTTGGCTGCTGGCCTTCTACCCGCACATCGCCGCCCTGCCGTTGCCGAACCCATACGCCCACGCGTACCTGGGACTGCTGCCGACCTGGAACTACGCCTTCCAGTTCGCGGTCAACACCGACCCGCCCTTCAAGGTCTCCCTGCTCGGTGCCGAGTCGATGCTGCTCCTCGGCGTGGCCACGCTGACCGTCGGCGCGGTGATGTACGCGGCCTACTCGTGGCGCCTCGAGCTGGCTGCGCGGCGCGCCGCGCCCGGGATGTTGGAGAGCGCCGACTAGCCTGACCAGCCTCAGCCGGCGGTCGTCACCAGCGGGACGTCGTCGCTCGCCGAGCGGCCGGCGAGGCGCGGGTCGGGCGGGACCTCGCTGCGGAAGCCGGCCGGTAGCTGCCCCTGCGCGGCGAGGCGGCGGATGACGAAGCCGTAATAGTCGTCCACTTTAGCGGTGATGGCATCCCAGCCGAACTGGCGCGCCCGCTCGCGTCCGGCGGCGCCCATGGCCGCACGCCGCTCGGGGTCGCCCAGCAGCTCGCGGATGGCGTCCGCCAGGGCCTCCGGGTCGCGCGGCGGCACCAACAGCGCCTGCTCGCCGCGGCGCACGACGCCCTTGTAGCCGTGGATGTCGCTGCAGACGATTGCGGTGCCGGCGGCCATCGCCTCGAGCAGCACGATGCCGAACGACTCGCGCCCGGTGGCCGGCGAGACGTAGACGTCGGCCGTGGCGTAGTAGCGCAGCTTGTCCTCGTCGCTCACCCGCCCGAGCAGCTCCACGCCGCGCAGGCCGCGCGTCGCCATGTAGCGGCGCGCCTCGCGCTCCTGTGGCCCCGAACCGACCACGAGCAGCCGGCAGTCGACGCCCTCGCGGCGCAGGATGCGGAAGGCCTTGAGCAGGTGCATCAGCCCCTTGCGTTCCTCCAGCCGGCCGACGAAGAGCAGGTTGGGCGTGCCGTCCTGGTAGCGCCGGAAGGGCTCGATGCCCTCGAAGCGTCGCAGGTCCACCCCGTTGGGGATGACCTTGTAGTCGCCCGGGAAGTAGCGGTCGATGAAGTGGCGCGCCGCGGCGCTCACGGCGATGCGGCCGTGCAGCCGGTCGGCATAGCCGCGCAGCATGCGCTTGCCGAACTCGTAGGCCGGACTCCAGCCGGCGTAGGCGTGGAAGGTGGCCACGTTGACGCTCTGGGACCGGTGCAGCAGCACCAGCGACAGGAAGGGCACGAACGGCTCGTGGAAGTGGAGCAGCTCGAACTGCTCGCGGTCGAGCATCTCGCTCACCTGGGAGACGTAGCGCGGCGAGAGCGTGAGCGTGCCGACGGACCCGTTGGCGGGCATGCTGAAGCCGCGGCCGAGGCGGATGACGTCGCCCTCCGTGCTGCGCTGGAAGCCGTGCGTGCTGCTGATGATGCGCACGTCGTGGCCGCGCTTGAGGAGGTGCTCGTAGAGGTACTGCACGTGCTGGTTGACGCCGCCCGGCAGGGGATAGACGTAGGGCGTGACGAGGCCGATCTTCATCGGCCGGCCTCGGGGTCGAAGCGAGGCGGGCGCAGCCGGCCGCCGGGATAGCCCAGGTCGCGACCGGTGCGCTCGCGGCGCAGCCGCCCGGTCACCTCGTCGCGCACGTCGCGGGTGTACTTGCGCACCTGCCGCCCGAGCATGGCGACCTGCGCCAGGGGCGGGTAGAAGTCGCCCTGCCAGCCGGTCGTGCCGGCCTCGATGGCCGCGCGCAGGTCGGCTGCTGTGCAGCCGGGGAAGGTGGTCCTGGCCTGGCCGATCTGCTCCGGGTGATGGGCGTCGCTGTTGCCCAGGCCGGGCAGTCCGTGGCGCGCCGCGAAGTCGACCACGCGAGGGTGCCAGGGGCGCCCGGCGGTGGTCGGGTTGAGCACCTCGAGGGCATCAGGGTGGACGGTCAGGTCGGGATCGGACAGGAGCCGGCGCAGGGCGCGGCCGGTGGCGCATAGGGGCACCGGCACGAGCGGATGGGCCGGTACGGCCAGGCCACCCTGCTCGTGGACCGCGGCGATGGTCCAGCGCAGCGAGCGCAGCGGCCGGATGGGCGCCTCGATGAAGAGCGCCAGCAGGTGGCCACCCAGCGTGGTCACCTCCTCGCCCACCACGACCTCCACGCCCAGCCCACGCCGGCGGGCCAGCTCGCGCGCCGCCACTGCCGCATCGATCCGTTCGTGGTCGGTGATGGCGATGACGTCGAGGGCGGTGGCGTGTTCGACGTGCTCCAGGATCTCCTCCACGCCGGCCGTGCCGTCCGAGGCGAGCGTGTGGATGTGCAGGTCGGCCTGCCCGAGGCGCTCAAGGTCGGAGACGGGGTGGTCGGTCCGCTCCAGGGTCGCCCGATCGGTCACGCGGAGACCTCCCGCGGCGCGTGCCACATCGGCTGCAGCAGGCTCCACCACTGCTCGGGTGCCTCGGCCACCAGCCGCTCGAAGGCGCGCGCCTGGGCCTCGAGCGCGGCAGCGACGCGGGCCCGCACCGAGCCTTCGGCCGGGATCTCGACCCGCTCCAGCCGGCCCGCGTAACGGAAGGGTCCGATGCGCCAGGCGGCGCCGACATAGAACGGGGCGCCAGACTCGACGGCCAGCAGCGCCGGGCCTGCGGGCAGCCGTGCCGGGGCGCCGAAGAGCTCGACCGGGCGGCTGCCGCCGGCGATGTCCCGGTCGCCGATGAAGCCGGCGATGCCGCCCGTGGCGATCACCTCGCGCAGCACGCGTGCGGCACCCGCGAGCGGCACGATGCGCACGCCCGTGGCTGCGCGGCGGGTCTCCAGGAAGCGCTGCAGCGCCGGGTCGCCGAGGGTCTCCATGGGCGCCGTGGCCGGCACGCCGGCACGCTGCACGGCGTAGATGGCCGGCAGCTCGACGGCGCCGAAGTGGAGGCCGACGAGTACCGCGCCGCGACCGGCCGAGATCTCGGCGAAGGCCGCGTCGGCGGCCGCCGGATCGTCGATGCGGATGCGGGCCGCCATCTCGGCCGGGCCCAGCGTGGGCGCCATGAGCATCTCCAGGTACGAGCGGAGCCAGTGCCCGAAGGCGCGCCGCGCCAGCCGGTCGAGGGCGGGCCCGCCGTTGGCCGCCTCACTCTGGGCCGGGCTGGCCCGGCCATGGGCCACGAGCCAGGCGCAGACCCGGCGCAGGTTCGCGCGCGCCAGTTCGCGGCGCTCGCGCAGGACGAGGAAGAGGCCAGCCCCGGCGGCCCCGGCGAGGCCGTCCAGCAGGCGCTCCGGGAGTCGCGCCGCGAGGCTGCCCAGCGCGCCCGCGCCCGCCAGCGCCAGCCGTCGCCAGATGTCCCTGCCCCGCGTGCTCGCCGGCGCGGACCCGGCCTTGGGCGTGGTCGCCGCCTCGCCGCTCACGGGCACCATCATCGCTGCCCGGCCGCGCGCGCCGCCAGGCCGGCCGCCTCCTCCGCCGTCGCCGGCCAGACCGGCTTGAAGGTGTACCACTGCTCGGGCGCCGGGCGGATCATCGCCTCGAGCGTGTCGGCCAGCGCCTGGGTCGCCGCGGCCAGCGCCGCGGGCGAGTCGTCCGACACGTCGATCGGCTCGAAGTGGACGGCCTCGAAGCGCCCGTCGTCGCGGCGCCGGTTGACCACCGGCACGATGGGCGCACCCGTCTTCGCGGCCAGCACGGCCGGTCCGGCGGGCAGCGTCGTCCAGTCGCCGAAGAGGCGCACGGGGATACCGTCCGGCCGGTAGCCCCAGTCCACCAGCAGGGCCAGGATGCCGCCCTTGCGCAGCACGCGGTAGATCTCGCGCAGGTTGCGCCAGGCGATGATCTCGACGCCCCAGCGGCGCCGCTGCGCGTTGAGCAGCTCGAAGAGCTCGGGATAGGCCGAATCGTCGGCCAGGCCGTGGATGGGCCAGCCGCGCGAGGCGAAGGCGGCCACCAGCGTCTCGATGCTGCCGATGTGGACCGAGGCGACGATCATGCCGCGGCCATCGGCCTGGAGCCGTTCCACGAGCGCCGCGAACGAGGCGGCGCCGCGTTCGCCCTCGGCCACCACGAGGCGCGCCGGCTCGTCGGCCGGCCGCGACGGCAGCCGCATCAACTCCACGATGTAGCGCGCGTAGGTGGCGTACATGCGGTGGGCCAGGCGGGCCACCTGCGGGTCGTCGGTGGGCAGCCCCAGCACGTGGCCGGCATTGGCCAGCACGATGCGCCGCTTGGCCGGCCAGAGGGCGTAGGCGGCACGGAAGGCGAGCCGCGCCACGGGCACCGAGATCCCCGTTGGGATGAGGCCGAGCGCGGCCGCGGCCGCTCGGTAACCGAGCACGACGGCGCGCTCCTGGGCGCGGAAGGCGAGGCGGCGCAGGCTGCGCCGCCGGTCTCCCCGGCGGTGGGGCGCGTAGGCCACGCCCGACGGACGCGCCACGCTCGGAGGGTCGGCCATCGCTCGGACCCCTCAGCGGGCGGCCGCCGCCTTGGCCCTCGGTCGGGCGACCGAGCGCCTGGTCCTGGTGGGCGCCTGCTCCGTGCCCACCAGCGTCTCGTCGTCCTCGCCACGGATGAAGGCCTCCACGCGCTGGTGCGCGATGTCGTCGTGGATCTGGCGCGGCGGCGACTTCATGAAGTAGGCGCTGGGCGCCACGAGGGTGCCCTTGAGCTCGCGGTCGAGGCCCAGCTTGAGGCAGCGGATGGCGTCGGTGATGACGCCGGCGCTGTTGGGGCTGTCCCAGACCTCGAGCTTGAGCTCCGCGTTGAGCGGCACGTCACCGAAGGTCGTGCCCTCCATGCGGATGTAGCACCACTTGCGGTCCTGCAGCCAGGGCACATGGTCCGACGGGCCGACGTGCACGTCGTCGGCGTCCAGCTCGTAGTCGAGCATGGAGGTGACGGCGTTCGTCTTGGAGATCTTCTTCGACTCGAGCCGCTCCCGCTCGAGCATGTTCAGGAAGTCGGTGTTGCCGCCGAAGTTGAGCTGGTAGGTCCGGTCGAGGCGCACGCCGCGGTCCATGAAGAGCCGGGTCAGCACGCGGTGGCTGATGGTCGCCCCGACCTGGCTCTTGATGTCGTCGCCGATGACGGGCAGTCCCTCCTCGGCGAAGCGGCGCTGCCAGTATGGTTCGCGGCCGATGAAGACCGGGATGGCGTTGATGAAGCCGACGCCGGCGCGCAGCGCCTGCTCCACGTACCACTTGGTCGCCTCCTCGGAGCCGACCGGCAGGTAGCTGACCATGACGTCGACCTTGCGCTCCCTGAGGATGCCCACGATGTCGGCCGTCGGCCCGGGCGCCTTCTCGATGATCTGGCTGAGGTACTTGCCAAGGCCGTCGTGGGTCATGCCCCGCTCGACGGGAACGCCCAGGTGCGGCACCTGCTGGAAGACGAAGGTGTTGTTGGGCTTCTGGTAGATGGCCTCCGAGAGGTCCTTGCCGACCTTGTTCTTGTCCACGTCGAAGGCCGCCACGAACTCGATGTCGCGCACGTGGTAGCCGCCCAGGTCGACATGCATCAGGCCGGGCACGAAGTCGTCCACCTGGGCGTCCTGGTAGTAGTAGCGCCCCTGCACCAGGCTGCTGGCGCAGTTGCCGACGCCCACGATGGCGACGCGGATCTTGCCGTCGCCGCGGCCGTGGGCGGGACCGCGCCCGTCGCTGGCCTTGGCCTTGCCGTTGTTGCTCTCTTGCACGGTGCGAGGACCTCCTGTGCCCGACCTGCGGGCGCTCACGACTGGCGCTGGACGCGGTCCTGCGCGCGAACGTGCAGGACCCGCTGGATGGTGGTGATGGTGGCCAGGATGAAGAGCACCGCGAGCGCGGCCTGCAGCCAGGGCAGGCCGGCCCGGATGCCGCCGCTGGCGCCGGCCCCGATGAGGCCGAGGCCGAGGAGCACGACGCGCTCGGCGCGGGGTGCCACGCCGACCTCGCCGTGGAAGCCGAGCCCCTCCGCCTTGGCGCGGGTGTAGCTGACCATGAAGGCCGAGCTCATGGCCAGCGCCGCCAGGACGGCCGTGACTGGCTCGGCCGCGGCGACGCCGCCGGTCACGATGCCGGCATAGACGACGCCCTCACCCCAGCGGTCGAAGGTGCTGTCGAAGAAGGCGCCCAGCCTGCTGGTCCGGCCGCTCACGCGGGCCAGCGAGCCGTCGAGCAGGTCGAAGGCGGCGCCGGCGAGGCTGACCACCCCGCCCGGCAGCCAGATGCCGAGGGCGCACAGGGCGGCCGCGGCACAGGAGATGAGGAAGCCCATCACCGTCAGGGCGTTGGGCGTCAGGCCGAGGCGGCCGAGGCCGGCGGCGAGGGGCTCGGCGCCGCCGCGGATGCGGGCGCGCAGCGCAGGCGGCACGAAGGACTGGTCGCTCACGTTCATCCCGCCTCGGAGGCGGTGCGGCGGCCGGCGAGACCGAGGAAGGCGCGCTCGAGGGCGCGCATCTCCTCGAAGGCCTCCGGCCGCAGGCGACAGAGACGGCCGCGGCCGCTGCGACGCATCTCGACGATGCCCGCGGCACGCAGGCGGCCCAGGTGCCAGCTGACGAGCGGCTGGGAGAGGCCAACGTGGTCGATCAGCTCGCTGACCGTGGCCTCGCCCTCGGCCAGCCGACGCACGATGCGCAGCCGGTTGACGTCGGCCAGGGCCTTGTGGAAGAGGCGCATGGCGCGCAGCTCCTCGGGCTGGTCGACGATGGCGGCGAGCGTGGTGCGGATGCGGGCGGGG